>DHXL01000337.1 GCA_002415335.1 Oxalobacteraceae bacterium UBA5157 | reverse complement strand
ATAGGCCCCATGGATCAGAAACAGCTCTATGCCGTCAGGCGCCGCATGGGCATGTTGTTTCAGTTCGGCGCCTTGTTTGCTGACATGAGCGTGTTTGAGAACGTGGCCTTCCCACTGCGTGAACATACCGATCTGCCCGAATCACTCATCCGTGACATTGTCTTGATGAAGCTCAATGCGGTGGGCCTGCGAAACGCGCGTGACCTCATGCCCAGCGAAGTGTCGGGTGGGATGGCCAAGCGTATTGGCATAGCGCGTGCGATTGCACTGGACCCGGAGTTGGTGATGTACGACGAACCTTTTTCCGGTCTTGATCCGATTTCGCTTCGTGTCGCAGCGCGCCTGATTCGTCAGCTCAATGACTCCATGGGGCTGACCAGTATTTTTGCGTCGCATGAACTTAAACAAACCCTTGAGATCGCCGATCATGTTGTCATTCTCGACAATGGAAAGGTCGCGTTCGAAGGCACTGTGGAGGAGGTACGCAAGAGCACCGATCCGCTCGTGTTCCAGTATGTGAATGAACGCCCGGATGGCCCGGTGCGGTTTCATTACCCGGCCGTCACTATTGATGAAGATTTTGGCATCGCCAGTAATTCCAAACCAGCGTCTGGTGTTTCCCGATGAGTTGGGACAAAGCGCCAAATTAGTCGATCCGGGGGCTTTGTGCCGCTCCCGGAATGATCGCCCGGTTTTCCCGGTCAAGCTTGCTGGACATGGGTGATCGAAGCCTTGGGCCTGGTCACTGGAACATCGGCAGAGCGGGTCAATTTTCGGCCGGGCGCCAACACTCCGGTGCGCTGGCTTCCACCCGCCCCGCTGCTGGCCTCTCCCCAAGTTAAGGATGGACGGGGTTGTAACAATACGCATACGATGTGCTCTTTTGTATTTGCAGCGACCCGTGTTACTTGAACGGGGGAAGCACATTGATATCAGGCGGCCTATGTTGAAATCTAGCAATGTGCTCTAATATGACACTACCGGTGGTGCACAATGGCGTCGACTAATAGTTTTGAAGATATCGTCAAGCTTTTGAAAGAGTCGCCGACAAACATCACTTGTTCAGAAATGAAAAAGATGCTTGAGGATTTGGGCTTTGATGTTGTGCGCGGAACAAAAGGAAATCACCATCGATTTAAGCACCCAAAGATTCCCGCCTTCTACGGCGGCAAATTCGATTGCGGCCACAAACCAAAACTTAAACCGGTCTATCCCAAGGATGTACTCGCCATCCTTCTCGAATTTGAAGACGAGTTGAACCCGAAGAAAAAAGGAGCACCGAAATGACCTTCGATGCATACGCGTACGCTATTCACACGAGACGAGTAACTCTAGATGGAGAAACGTACTTCAAGGCATCCGTTGCCGAGCTTCCCCATCTTGCCACCTACGAAAATACGGCGCAAGAGGCTTACGAAGTTCTGATCGAAGACATCAAAGCACTACATGAAGCAGCTGTAAGGCTGGGACATGAATTTCCGGCACCGATTGAAGAACCTAGCAAAGAGCATAGTGGCCGCATCACTCTACGACTACCTCGAACGCTTCATCGGAAGCTGGTCGAGCAATGCGTTTATGAGGATACAAGTTTAAATTTGTATATTGTCAGCTTGCTTTCTCAAGGGGTTTCCACTGCGAACGTAGCCTCTGAAGTGGCTGCTTCCATCAAGAGCATTGCCAAGTCAGCGATCACGGCTGCGGCTCTTCTTCGTAGCGAAGAAGTGCCCGCTACCAAGCCCGCAATAAGCTACAGCAGAACAGCTCAAATTAAACTCCCGGAAAAGGACGAAAAATGGATCCTTCAGTAGTCGCACTTATCGCAACGAGCGCTAATCTACAAAGGTCGCGTCTTTATAGCGTCGATGCAAAAATATTTGCCGACAACTTGCCTCTTGGCAAGATGTCTGGCGGTATTTTGACTGCGGAAACCACTGTCCAGTTAGCTGATTCGGACAATTCTGATGAGGTGGTTAGCTCCATAACTGTAAAAATTGAAGGTTTTCCGAAAGGAATTACCCAAGAGAACGTTGATCCGAAGCACCGCGTTTTCTGCGTAGAAGTGACTTTCCAAGGGGTGTATTCTTGGAACAAGAAGCCACCGGCCAAAGTGATTAGCGATCCGGCTCTTGCACATGCACTCGGACGTCCCATGTACGCTCTTGCCGTAAGTGAGGCCCGAGCTGTAGCTGAGAAAATGGGCTTTATCGGTATAAAGACTGATCCAGATCTTCCAAGACCATCAGCTAAGAATTCCGGCCCTATCAAGTCGCCGAAGAGATTGCATAGTCTTCCGCCGGACGCCGACGATGTGGCAGATAAGTTGGCGACGAAGGCGAAAAAGGTTCGGCCGGCAACAGCTAAGTAGCGATAAATTACGATCTTTCATACCTCTTAAGCCTCCACCTCCCAGTTACCATCATCGGCATTTTTGGGGAGCCAACTGGGACTCGAACCTGCGCAGGATTGCGTTCCCGAAAAAGCAGTCAGGGCAGGACGGTAACGCGCCTATATTCACCGGTTGCTGGCCA
>DHXL01000373.1 GCA_002415335.1 Oxalobacteraceae bacterium UBA5157 | reverse complement strand
CCTCTATCTCGTGATCGGTATCGATGAACCGCTTGTTGAGCTTCTTCGCCAAGGCGCGGCCGACGGTAGTCTTGCCCGCACCCATGAGCCCGATAAGAAAAATATTGCCTTTTCTCAATTTGAACTGAAGCCGAAGACGGTTCCAATACCTTTCGGGGTGGTAACCACGATATTCAACGAGCCTGATTTACAGGTAGCCTCAGGTTTGATGGTAACGGTGTGGTAAGTGCCACCAACGTTGGGCGTTGCCAGAACGGTCGCCGGGTAAAATGTGCCTGCGGAGATATTGACTGCGTCACTCGCCGCAATTGTGGAGCCAAACGGCAGTGGATTGTTGTTGCTGTCGGTCAGACGGAATCTCAGGGTTTGCGCCGCACAATCTGTACCTGGCGTACCTGGTGGAGTTACGGCGGCTAGTCCCTGAATGACGGTGCTGTTTGGCGAAAGATCGACGTCCGTGATTGGATCTACGCGTTGCAACTTCGCAGCCGAGCCGCTGAAAACGATCTCGACCGACCGACGGATATAGTTGATACCCCAATGGCCATCGCCGGTTGCCGTGTAAGTTGAATGGTTGTATGGGAACGGCAGGTCCCCTCTTGATGGATCGTAAGTGTCATGAAGAGGTAAGCCAAGCGACGGATTGGCCGGATTTCCAAGGACACCGTCGGTGCCGAGATCTTTCGCGTAAGAATAGTCGAGCGGAATGCTGGCGTCAGCGCTCGTATTGTGCAGCGTGGCCGCATTCCCAGTATTGAGGAACGCATCAGGAAGATCGACATAGGGCTCACCGCCACTGACGCAGGTGTCGATCAAAGGCCGGAAGGCGGTTGGAGACGTTGAATCGCCGCTGGTAAAGTTGGTGCATGAATACACGCCATCGCCGTTGCTATCCGTGAAGTCCTCGATCCCTTGTGCATAAGCGAGAATAGTGACGCGGCCATTGAGAGGCCTGAAGGCCTGACTGGTAATTGGCACTGTACAGCCGCCGTTCAACGTTTGGCATGCGCCTTGCGAAGAGGAGCCAACGGCGCCACCCTCACTAACAAAATTGACCGCCGTGCCGTCGGAAATCGGATTGCCGTATTGGTCGGCCATACGAATCGTGATGTTGGCCTGGACACCATCGTAGTTCATGCCTTCGATGTTGTAGCTATCTGCACTGATCGACATAGCTTTCTGCGTGGGCAGACCCGTCGAGATTGTTAATGCACCAGACAGGCCGCCGATGGTGATGCCATTGCGGGTTGCTTGAGCCGCCACGATTACTGAGGTGGGGATCGTTCCGGATTGCACGCTGGTCGTTACGATGCCAGTGCTATCGGTTACCGCTGACGCTGGCAATACCTTGAGACCCCCTGTGGTGGTGGTCGCAGTGAAACTGACCGTGACACCCGCGACTCCAAGACCGGCCGCATCGACTACTTTAAAGGTCAGCAAAGCCGATTCGCTACGACCGAGTCCGCCGCTACCCTTCAACACGAGGGAGGTGCTGCCGGAACTCGAACTGATGAAATTGATCGCGCCAATGTTCGCGATGCTGACACCAAGTGAAATTGTCTGGGATGAATTGCCAATCGACGCCGCAATGGTGTCGGTACCCCGGGTGCAGCCGGTGTTGGTATAAGTGGCAACCGCGACACCATTGGACACCGTTCCCGGCACCAGCGTTGCCTTGCCGTCACCAACACACAAAGAGGTCAGCGTGAGACCAGGCGCCGTATTGACTGGCTGACCGCTGCTGGTGACGGGAATATTCACTGTAACCGTATTGAAGGCTGCGAGCGCGCTGGTCGGCACCGGAGTCAGCGAAAGCGTACCGACAACTAGCGGCGCCGCCCCAATCGAAATATTTGACGATCCGGTGCCCGTTTTCGAATCCAGCACCGCTTGGGCGCTTATTGTCAGCGCGCCGGCGGAAGTGAAATCGGTTGGCTTGACGTTAATTACGGCGACGCCGGTTGCATCAGTCAGCGCCGAGCCGGAACTCGGGGTAAAGATAATCAGTGATGTATCGCTGGCCGTAAATTTGACGACGGCATTCGGCAACACCGCGCCGGTTGCATCGGTGAATTTTGCCCGTACGGTTCCTACCTGACCGCCTGACAGTGTCGTGATCGTAGTGCCGGCACCATCAACTACCGAGACCACCAAAACCGTCGATGCAGTGGAAGCAGGGGTAGTGCTCGTCGGGCTCCACACTCCCGTCACCGCTCCGGGCGATCCACCGCCGCCGCCACACGCCGTAAGTGTAAGCGCATAGAGCACCACCGCGCTCGCCTGAATCAATTTCACGATTGACGAGTTATTCAAAATGGAAGCCATGTTTTATCCTAGAAATTTCATTCTTTATTAGCGCGTCGACAGCCGGTCCGTCACCACTTTCGGTGTGATGAAAATCAACAATTCTGTCTTGTCGTTAGTTCGGCTGTTGGTCTTGAATAGATAGCCAAGAACCGGGATATCCCCAAAGAGCGGGACTTTTGCGACGGAATCTCGCTCCGTTTGTTGGAAAATCCCGCCGAGGACCACGGTCCCACCATTTTCAACCAGTACTTGCGTCTTCACATGTTTCGTATCAATAGCAAAACCAGCGGTCGTCACTTGCCCGACACTATCTTTATTGACATCGACGTCCAGGATAATATTGCCATCCGGCGTAATTTGAGGAGTCACTTCCAGCTTAAGGGTGGCTTTGCGGAACATTACGGAGGTCGCGCCGCTGCTTGTTGCCTGCTGATAGGGCAACTCCGTACCTTGTTCAATTACCGCTTTCATTTGGTCTGCGGTCACCACGCGTGGGCTCGAAACAATCTTGCCTTTACCATCGGCCTCCAAAGCCGTCAATTCCAGGTTCAGGAACCGGTTGGCTGCGGCCGAAAATAGGCTGACCGCCAAGCTGCCTGGATTTACTCCATTGAGCGCAGCCGCGGGCATATTAATGAATTGGGCATCACTGGCCACTTGACCCAGAGTCTGTCCCGTTTGATCGCTGATCCCTTGATAGTTCCCGGTCAACGCAGCGCGGTTATTTCCGGAGAGCTGATAGCCCGTGTCGCCGCCGCGTGTGGTCCGCAAATCGGCAAAACCCAATTTTGCGCCGAGGTTTCTGCTGAACGTGTCGTTCGCCTCGACAATGCGCGCCTCGATCAACACCTGTCTTGACGCGATATCGGTCTGCTGCACGAGCCTTCGCACGTCCTCCAGCTTGGACGGGATATCCGTGACAAACAGCTGGTTGGTACGCGCATCGATCGTTGCGCTGCCGCGCTTCGACAGCAGACGATTCTTGCCGTCACCGGCGCCATCGAGGCCAAACACCATTTTGAACGATTCGGCTTTTTGATAGTTCAGCTGGAACGTCTCGGTTTTTAGCGGCTCGAGTTCCGCAATTTGCGCCCTCTGCTCCAACTCCAGCTTTTCCTTGGTCAGCAACTCCTCTTTAGGCGCGATCCACAATACCGTGCCGTTCTTCCGCATGTCGAGGCCCTTGGCTTGCATCACGATATCAAGCGCCTGATCCCACGGCACGTCCTTCAGGCGCAGCGTCAAATTGCCGCCGACGGTATCGCTGGTAATGATGTTCAGTCCGGTAAAGTCGGCGATCACCTGCAGCACCGCCCTCACCTCCACATTTTGGAAATTCAACGATAACTTTTCGCCGCGGTAGCCTTGGGTTCCCTGCGTGAGCTTATTCGGATCTTCCTTGACGGGTTTTACCTCGATCACCAATTGTGTATCGCTCTGATAGGCACTGTGTTCCCACAACCCCTTGGGTTCGATCACCATGTGCACGTTTTCGCCGCTTGGCGAAGTGGTAATCGTGGTGACAGGCGTGCCAAAATCGGTTACATCCATGCGGCGCCGAAGAACCTCGGGCAAGCTGGTCTTCAAGAAGTCGACGACGATAGCCTGGCCCTGCTGACGCACGTCAACCGCGACCTGATTGTTGGGCAGGTCGATCACCACGCGTCCCTCGCCGCCGGCCCCGCGCCGAAAATCGATATCGCGTAGTGCGGGGCGCCCGCTTGCCGTCGGCATCGTTGCCGGCGCCACCGGTAGGCCAAGCGAATTGACCGCTGTCGCGACCCCACCCGAACCGTCGATCGTGACAATGACGGCATTGCCCTCGATTGCCGTCGCGTAGTTTAGAGGGCGTTTCAAATTAAACACCACGCGGGAACGCTCGCCCGCTTGGACCACGTTGACATTGCTGACGTCGCCGAGGCTGATTTCCTGCGCCCCCTTGCCGGTCGCGTTGGCCGTGCCGGCAAAATCGAGCGCGATGCGCGCCGGGTTAGTGATGGAAAATCCAATCGGTGGCTTGGTGACTGGATTCTTGAGCAACACCTTGATAATAACGTTCGAGCCCTGCTGATTTGCGCTGATCGACTGGATCGCATTGTCTTGCGCGAGCGCATAGCCGCAAACGGCCGCGAGACCGGCGAAGATACATAGCTGCCTGATTTTTTTCATGATTGCGCCCAAGTCCCCGTGCTGTTTTTTTGCATCTATCATTTTTTTGCCTCCTGCAACTCTAGCTTGGCTTTGCGCTCGACCCAATCGCCGGACGCATCTTGAACGATTTCTTTCACGTCCACCTCGGTTTCAGTGATAGCCGTGATCATGCCGAAGTTCTGCCCAATGTAGTTGCCGACTTTGACTTGAAATACAGACTTGTCAACCTGCAACAGCGCGTAGCTCAGCCCCGGCTTTTCCAGCGTACCGACCATTTTTAGCGTATCGAGCGGATAGCTCTCCAATGGGTCGCGGCGGCGCTCCATATCGGGCTTCAAGGCGCCGCTCGAATTCGCCTTCAATCGCGCCAGCGCAACCGCAAGCTTGCTGGGGTTGAACGGGTCGACACTGCTCTTGCCGCCATAACTGAATGGAATGAACTGCTTGGGCGGAGACAGCTTGGGAACCGCCACTCTGGTTTCCTTCCTCGCATCAGCCATCCATTGCTTGATTTCCTGGACTCCGCTGTCGCCGCATCCCGCGAGACCCGACAGCAGCGCAATGCACAGCGTACCGCGTCCGAAACGAGTGTTCCTCATTTCTTGGCTCCCTTCTTGCCGGTCGCGGCTTTACGCTGTGCGCTCACTTCTTCGGGATCGAGGTAACGGAAGGTTTTCGCCACCGCCTCCAAGGTCAGCGTGCCATCCTTGCCCGAGGTCAGGCGCATGTTATTCAGCGTAACGATCCGCGGCAAATTGGCGATGTCGCTCGTAAACGACCCGACGTCGTGATAACCGCCAGTGACCTTGATATCGATCGGGAGCTCGGCATAGTAATCTTTCACCACGACCTGTCCCGGCTTAAACAATTCGAACTGCAGGCTTCGACCGATGCCGGCCTGATTGATGTCAGACAAGAGCGCATCCATCTCGGCCTTGCTCGGCAATTGCTTTTCTAGTGTCGCGACATACTCGCCTACTTGCTCTTTTTGTTTGCGCAGGCTATCGAGATTGACCGCCTGCTGAAGTTTGCCCTTATATTCCTGCTTCAGTGTTTCTTCATTCTGTGCGCCGCTCCCCAGTTCGTCGAGTTGCCCACTCCAGTAAGCGGCCCAGCCTGCGGCCAGGACTGCGACCAGCACACCGACCCCGCACAGCATGCGCGGCACCAATGGCCACTGCCCCGGATGCCGCCCACCCAAGCCGCGAAACTGCGCCGCGACCGAATCCCCGATATTTTTTAGATCTGCCATGATGCTTCTTTCATCTCAAGGTTTCTTCGGCGCAGAGCTACGAACCGGCTTTCCGGTTGCGCCGGGAGCGGGTTCGCCTGCCGCCGCCTTGTCCTTATCACGTGGGCGTCTGATGCCCACGTTGATCGTGAATTCGAAGACTTTCTTTGCATCCTTTCCCTGGCCCAATCCGGTCGACTTGATTTCTATCAGGTCGGGACGTTCCAGCCACGGAGAATTATTGCTGAGGTTGCGCAAGAGCTCGGACACGCGCTCGTTGGATTGGGCATAGCCATAGATTGCGACGCGCTGCGCTTCCTGCTTGAATTCACGCAGATAGATGCCTTCGGGGACTTGCTGGACCAATTCATCCATCAGGTACACCGGCTGGTTGCGGTCCGCCTGCAAGTCTTCCACCGCTTGCTGACGCGCCTTCAGCGCTTCGATTTCCTGCTTCAGTGTGCTGACTTCCTTGATCTGCACATCGAGTTTGGCGTTCTCGGCCTTGATGAATTCATTGCGCTCGTTCTGGCTCGATATCTTGGTCGCGATGGCGCCGCCGACCGCCAGGACGACTGCGCCACCTAGGGCGGCACTCAGCAGCAGCATGGTGATAAATGCCTTCTTGCGCTGCTTGCGCTTTTCCTCGCGATGCGGGAGCAGGTTAATTCGAATCATCAGTCGAACCTCCGCATCGCCAGCCCGCAGGCAACCAGGTACGCGGGTGCTTCGCCGCGCAACTGTTTTTCCCGCACGTTAGAAGCCAATTGCATGCCATTGAACGGGCTCACCACCGAAGTGGAAATTTTGGTGCGGCCGGCGACGATATCGACCAAGCCCGGAATAATCGCGCATCCGCCGGCGAGAAATATTTGATCGATGCGCGTGTATGGCGTCGACGTGAAGAAAAACTGTATCGCGCGCGTCACTTCGAGAGCGGCATTTTCCAGGAACGGACTGAGCAATTCGCGCTCGTAGCCTTCCGGCAAGTCGCCGGCCTTCTTCTTCGCTTCGCCCTCTTCATAAGACAATCCATAAGCGCGCACGATATCTTGCGTCAATTGATTGCCGCCGAACGGCTGCTCGCGTTCATAAATTGGCTGGCCGTCGAGCAGAATCGATACGTGGGTGACCTGGGCGCCAATCTGGAACAGTGCGATGATCTGTCCCTGTCCGCCCTTAGGAAGCTGCGCGGTGATGCGGTCAATCGCGGCGCGCGCCGCGTACGACTCGATGTCCATCACGACCGGGGTCAAGCCGGCCGCTTCGGCCACGGCGACGCGGTCCTCGACTTTTTCCTTGCGGGTGGCCGCCAGTAACACTTCGACGTCTTCCGGTGAGTTCTGCGCCGGACCGATCACGTCGAAATCGAGGCTGACTTCGTCCAGCGCAAATGGTATGTATTGGCTTGCTTCGGCCTCGACCTGCAATTCAAGCTCTTCTTCACTCATGCCGCCAGGGAGGATGATTTTTTTTGTGATGACGGATGCCGGAGGCATGCCCAATGCAACCATCTTGGCGCGAGTGCCGCTTTTCTTCCATACGCGGCGCACAGCTTCCGACACCTGCTCGATATTCTCGATATTGCCATCGACCACGGCGCCGCGCGGCAGCGGTTCCGACGCAAATCGCTCCAATCGCAACTCGTTTCTGCCGACCTCGGCCAACTCGACAAGCTTGACGCCCGAGGTACTTATATCCAAGCCGACCAGCGGCGGATTCTTTTTCCCGAGGAGGGAACCAAGATCTAGAGCCAAGGGCAGTTCTCCCGAAAACGTTATATTCGCGCGAACGCATTGTCCATTTTACTGTCCAACTAGCGGGAAAAAAGCTTGCTGTCAGAAAATTTCGTTTAAAAACCAGTGTTTAGGTGACATTTATAAAACGTTACATTAAATCGTAGCAATAAGGTTCGGCAACTGTAAAGAACTTTCCGCGATGAAATTTGCAATTCCGTTGCCAAAACCCCACTCGGGGTGGAAACGTGCGTCTTGCAAGCCGGTGCAAGTTTAACGGCACCTCGGGTCCAATCTATAGGAAACACCAGAATGCCCGGCCATGCGTTATCTCAAACGCAACTCCGGGGATCCCGGCTTTTACGGCCAGAATGTTGATAGTCGCCGGCGGCACGCCGTTATAATGCGACGGATCATAGTCCTCCACCTCTTTCGGCGTACTTACCGCATGACTTCAAATCGTTCCACTGCCTCTGCTTCCCCCGACTCGTCCAAACAACGCTATGGCGTGGCGGCCCGCGTCGCACTTGGCGTGATTGGCATTATGGCCAGTCTCGGCGTGATCGGGGCACTGATTCTCGGCTTCACATTGGCGATGGCCTATCCGAACCTGCCGGCGCTCGATTCGTTGACTGACTATCGGCCCAAGATTCCGCTGCGGATATTTACCGCCGATAACGTATTGATAGGGGAATTCGGCGAAGAACGACGCAACCTGGTGCACATCAAGGACGTGCCGGACATCATGAAGAAAGCGGTGCTGGCGATCGAGGACGACCGCTTTTACGAACATGGCGGCGTCGACTATTGGGGCATTGTGCGCGCTGCACTGCATAACGCAGCCGGCGGCGCCAGGCAAGGCGCATCGACAATCACGCAACAGGTGGCGCGCAATTTTTTCCTTTCGAGCGAGCAGACTCTCAAACGCAAGATCTACGAAGTCCTGCTGGCATGGAAGATCGAGCAAAGCCTGACGAAAGACCAGATCCTCGAGGTCTACATGAACCAGATTTATCTGGGCCAACGCGCATACGGCTTTTCGTCCGCCGCACAAATCTATTTCGGCAAAAATCTGTCCGACATCACCATCGCCGAGGCCGCGATGCTGGCCGGTTTGCCGAAAGCGCCGTCGGCGTATAACCCCGTCGTCAATCCGAAACGCGCGAAGGCGCGTCAGCAATACATTCTTCAGCGCATGTATCAGCTCGGCTACATTACCGAAGATCAATTTACCAAGGCGAAAGCGGAAGAGCTGAGGATCAAGACTGACAGCAATGAATTCGGCGTGCATGCCGAATACGTCGCGGAAATGACGCGCCAATTGGTGTACGACCAATTCAAGGAAGATGCCTACACGCGCGGGTTGAACGTCTTCACAACGATCACCAAGGCCGACCAGGACGCCGCCTACTTCGCATTGCGACGCGGCGTGATGGACTACGAGCGCCGCCACGGCTATCGCGGACCGGAAGGATACATGGATATCCCGGCAGCCAAGGAGGAAGCGGAAGGCGCGATTGAAACCGAGCTGGCCGACCATGCCGACAGCGATGACATCGTTGCCGCCGTGGTCCTCGACGCGTCACCGAAAATCATACACGCGGTCTTGTCGTCGGGAGAGGAAATCAAGATCAGCGGCCCCGGCCTGGCATTCGCCACCAACCTGTTGAGCGACAAGGCGCCGCCGAATCGGCGCGTCAAACGCGGCGCCATCATTCGCGTCGTGCAGGAGGGCAAAGCCTGGACCGTGACCCAGATGCCCGAAGTCGAGTCGGCATTCGTCGCAACCGATACCTCCGATGGCGCCATCCGCGCACTAGTGGGCGGCTTCGATTACAACCGCAACAAATTCAATCATGTGACACAAGCGTGGCGCCAGCCCGGCTCCTCGTTCAAGCCATTCATTTATTCCGCATCACTGGAAAAAGGCTTGTCGCCGGCGACTGTCATCAATGACGCGCCGATCAGCTTCGACGCCGGACAAACCGGCGGCCAAGCTTGGGAACCGAAGAACTATGACAACAAATACGAAGGCCCGATGACGATGCGCAGAGGCCTGATGAAGTCGAAAAATATGATTTCGATCCGCATTCTGCACAAGATCGGCGCCAAATACGGTCAGGAGTATTCGACCCGGTTCGGTTTCGATGCCGATAAGAACCCACCCTACCTGACGCTGGCACTTGGCGCCGGCGCCGTGACACCGCTACAAATGGCCGGCGCCTACGCGGTGTTTGCGAACGGCGGCTACAAGACCAATCCTTACCTGATTGCCAAGGTGATCGACAATGACGGCAAGGTCCTGTCGCAAGCAGTCCCGGACAAGGCAGGTGACGAAGCGAACCGAGTAATCGACGCGCGCAACGCTTTTCTGATGGATAGCATGTTGAAGGACGTGGTCCGCCACGGCACCGCAATGCGCGCGCTGTCGCTGAAACGCACCGATCTTGCCGGCAAGACCGGCACCACCAACGATTCCTTTGATGCGTGGTTTGCCGGTTACCAAGCGAAACTGGTCGGTATCGCGTGGATTGGCTACGACCAGCCGAAAAATCTCGGGAACAGAGAGACCGGCGGGGGGCTCGCGCTGCCAATCTGGATCGGCTACATGCAAAAGGCGCTGAAGGGAGTGCCGACCGCGGAGCGCGCGGTACCGGAAGGTCTGATCCAGGCCGGAGGGGAATATTATTATGCGGAGAACCCACCGGGAGCCGGCGTCAGCAGTCTCGGGCTGGGCGACCGTGGTCCGACTGAAGAGGAAAAGACCAAGGATGAGGTCAAGAACGAGTTGTTCTAGACGCCGGTTCACGTTCGCACGCTCGGATCAGGCCCCGTCCCCCAACACCACACCTACGCCGCTTTGCGCGCTCACCATGCCGGAGAGCGCGCCAAATAACTCCGAGCCGTCGCGCGTATTAATCCACCGCGCGCCTTGGCGCTTGTAATGGAAGCCGCCCGACTTGGCGGCGACCCAGATTTCCTGCATCGGCGCCTGGCTGTTGACGATGATTTTCGAACCGTTGTCGACGCATTCGATTTCCAGCACATTGCCGCTGCGGCTGCATTCGACGTCCATTTCGCTGGTGCTCGCGGCGCGCTCCAGCGCCACCTCGATCGCTGCGAGCGTTGCTTCGGCCAGGGCCAGGAATTCGGATTCGGTCATGCTACACTCCAGAGAAGTTCTTTAAACCGTGATTTTAATCGGGAAGCCCCACTTTGATGTCGCACTTTGATCATTCGCGTCCGACCGCACTTTCTCCGCTCGTTGCCGCCGTTGCCACCGTTACACTGGTCAGCCTGCTGAGCGCATGCGGACAGAAGGGCCCGCTTTTCTTGCCGGGCAAACCCACAGCCATTAGCACTCCAGCTAAACCCGTTTCGGTACCGACAACGGTCCTCCCGCCCGCCACCCCGGTTTCCAAATAACTCTGTCTTCCCATGTCGCATTTTTCTTATCACGACGGCGTGCTATGCGCCGAAAATACGCCGCTGACCGCGATCGCCCAGCAATTCGGCACACCGACCTATGTCTATTCCAAGGCCGCGCTGACGGAAAATTTTTCCGCGTATGCCGACGCTTGCAAGCAGCACGGCCGCGACCAGCGCACCGCGCTGGTCTGCTATTCAGTCAAGTCGAATTCCAACCTGGCCGTATTGAATCTGCTGGGCCAGCTCGGCTCCGGTTTTGACATTGTTTCGGGTGGCGAGCTATTGCGCGTGCTGGCCGCTGGCGGCACACCGGAGAAGATCATATTTTCCGGCGTCGGCAAGACCTGCGACGAAATGCGCCTGGCGCTGTCGCACGACATCCTGTGCTTCAACGTCGAGTCGGTAGCTGAACTGCATCGCTTGAACCAGGTTGCCGGTGAAGTCGGCAAGCAGGCACCGATCTCGTTGCGCGTGAATCCGAACGTGGATGCCAAGACCCATCCGTACATCTCGACTGGCTTGAAGGAAAACAAATTCGGCATCGCCTACGAGGAAGCGTTGTCGACCTACCGCCTCGCCGCCACGCTGCCGAACATCACGGTGGTCGGCATCGACTGCCATATCGGTTCACAATTGCTGGATGACGCGCCGCTGCTGGAAGCGCTCGACAAACTAACCGGCTTGATCGACACGCTGGCGAACGAAGGCATTGCGATTCACCATCTCGACATCGGCGGCGGCATCGGCGTCAGTTACAACGGCGATCGGCCGGTTGCGGTTGGCGATTATCTGGCACGCCTGTTCGCCAGGATCGACGATTGGCGCCTGTTGAAGCATCGCGGCGCAGCGATCAAGGTCATGTTCGAGCCCGGAAGATCGATCTCGGGCGATGCCGGCGTCCTGATCACCGAAGTGCAATACCTCAAGGACGGCGCGGTCAAGAATTTTGCGGTGGTGGACGCCGCGATGAATGACTTGATGCGCCCTGCGATGTACGAAGCATGGCACGAGGTGCGGCCGGTAGTGCAGCGCCCTGCTTTGGCGAAGACTTATGACGTGGTCGGCCCGGTGTGCGAGTCAGGCGACTGGCTGGCGCGTGCGCGGGAATTGGCAATCGAGCAAGGCGACCTGCTGGCACTGATGACGGCAGGCGCGTATGGGATGACGATGTCGTCGAACTACAATACGCGCGGTCGTGCCGCCGAAGTGCTGGTCGATGGCGCAGGCTTCCATTTAGTTCGCCAACGCGAGGCCCCAGCCGATTTGTTTGCGCTGGAATCGATCCCGGAATAAGTACGAACGCTCCGGAGCCACCGCCGGAGCGCCACCACGTGCGCCATCTGCCACGTCCCCTATTCGCTCGACATGCTCGCGTCATGTCGCGGGCCAGATTCTGTATTTCGAATCCGCTCCTCGTTCTCCCCCCTACAGAGATTTCAGCTATTCGGCCAGATCGGAAATTTCGCCGGTACTCAAGCCCAGGAAGCGCACGAAATGCCGACATGCGTGAGCGTATGACCGCAAGCGCGGTTGTCGGATCAACCGCTGCGGCAATCACTTGTCGCTGATTTCTGGCAGCCCGTATGTGACCCAATCTATTCGGCTCCTAGTAGCCGAAAAAATCTTCGCTGCAGATGTCGTCGTCATCGACATCCATGCGATTCAAGGTCTCGCACATCTCCTCGACCATCGTTGGCGGGCCGGCCACGTAGTAAATTGGCGCCACGAGTGCCCCGGCAGCGCGCTTCAGGAATGCGCCGTCGATGGAAACCGTTTCACCGTCCCATTGCCGGCTCGACTTGCTGATGGCCGTCATCGTCGCAACCAGGCGGAAGTTCTCGTGCTGTCGGTCCCGCTGTTGCAGTTCTTCCAGAAACGCGGCATCCTCCGGCCGGCGGTTCGAGTAGAGCAGCCGCAGGTGTTGCGGCAGCCGGTCGTGCGCCGCCTGCCGCAAGATACTTATGAAAGGCGTGATCCCGATGCCGCCCGCGATGAAGACCGCCGGCCGCGCACGATCCTCGGGCAGGACCAGCGACCCAAATGGCCCCTCAATGCTTGCCGCGGCGCCGACCGGCAGCGACCGTAGCGCTCGCTTGTAGGCGCTGTCACGCATGCGCGTGGCGAGCACCAGTTCTTCCTGAAACGGCGCGGCGACGATGGAGAATGTGTGCCGCAAATTTTCCGCATTCGGGCTTGCCGGATCGATCAACACGAGATCGACCGCTTGCCCCGGCTTGAAATTGAAGCCCGCTGGTTTGGTGAATTGAAATGCCGCCGTACCGTCGGCAATTTCCACAGTTTGAGTTAATCGCACTTCGTAAGTAGTCATTCTTCCTCCTTGAAGACGCCGCTGCAATGGCGCAGCGGCGGATTAGCAGACAGCCGTACCGGCGCGCACGATGCGTGCGAACGCAGAGTGGTTGTGGATCGATTCGAAATTCTCCGCCTCGACAATGTAGGCACCCACCCGCGGTTCGCGATTTAGCGCCAGCGCCACGTCACGCACCAGGTCTTCGACAAATTTCGGATTGTCATAGGCGCGCTCGGTGACGTATTTTTCATCGGACCGCTTCAGCAAGCCGTACACTTCGCAAGATGCGTTACGTTCGGCGATCGCGATCAATTCTTCGATCGTCATTTCTGCTAACAGCGTTGTCTCGATGCTGATATGTGAACGTTGATTATGCGCGCCGTATGCCGAGATTTCCTTTGAGCAGGGACACAGGCTGGTGGCGGGCACGGTTACCTGCATGCAGAATGTCGACTTGCCGTCATCGGACACGCATGCTCGCCACAGCACTTCAAAATCGAGCAGGCTTTGCACGCCGGATACGGGAGCGGTCTTTCTCACGAAGTAGGGAAATCGCATTTCGATCATGCCGGCCGGCGCTTCCAGTTTCGCCAGCATGTCGAACGCGATCGCTACAAAACCTTCCTGGCTGAGCGCTTCCGTATGCGCTTCCAACAGCGCGATGAAGCGCGACATATGGGTGCCTTTGACCGCCGCCGGCAGGCTAACCGTCATCGATAAGGACGCAATCGTTGGGCTCGTCGAGCCAGATGAACGGATCGTCAACGGATAGCGCACGCCCTTGATGCCTACACCGTCAATCAGAATAT
>DHXL01000368.1 GCA_002415335.1 Oxalobacteraceae bacterium UBA5157 | reverse complement strand
GATGCAGCGCCACTCGGTCGGCGTCACCGGTGTAATCGACAGCCGGTTGCCACGCTTCAGGATAAGCATATCCGCCAGCTCCGGCTGCGCACGCAATTCCGCCAATGCGATCAGCCGCGTCTTCTTGGTCGCACGGATATCGACCAGCATCCAGCGCGGGGTCTCGCGGGTCGCCTTGGGGTCAAAGTAATGACTTTGTTCATCGAACTGCGTATCGTCCGGATAGGGCGTGCTGGCGACTTCTGCCAGTCCCGCGACACCTGGTTCTGCGCAGCTCGAATGATAAAACAGCACGCCGTCGCCGACCCGCATCCCATCGCGCATGAAGTTTCGCGCCTGGTAGTTGCGCACGCCGGTCCACGGCACGGTGTGATTCGGCGCTGCCAGCGCATCGTCTATGCTCACCTCGCCCGGTTCGGATTTCATCAGCCAGTACGCCATTTTTTCCCTCGACTATACGATGCGCCGCCATCGCGAAAAAGAACACAAACACAAAAAAAAGCGGCTGCATTTGTATGCAGCCGCTCGCCAATCAAGTCCCGCCTGTGCCGCTTTGCCGGCATCCCGAACCAAGACGGTTCAAGGTGGTCACAGTTAGTTCAACTTCGGGTTCATCGGTCTAGCGACGCTCACACCCATCGAACAAAATTCCGCAACCGTTGCGCATAAATGGTTCAAGGAATATATGGCAATCGCGAACACGGCAGGAGATTCAAAGTCTACTCCGATCGATCCGCATGTCAAACAATTTAGGCGGAATCAGAACAGATTTTCTTGCGGCGTCAATGCAGTATCAAGCACCGTATGCATCGCGGATATCTGCTGTTTCACTTCTGCAAGTGTCATGTTTGCGAGTGGGCCTTCGGATGATTTTGTCGCCAATAATTCTGCTGCGATTCCGAGGGCGGCCATCACCGCAATGCGATCATTGCCCTTGATTTTTCCGGTGTCGCGTATCGCGCACATTTTGCTGTCCAAGTAAGCGACCGCTTCTTCCAGAGCGGTCTCCTCACCTTCCTTGCAGGCGAGCTTGTAAGCTTGGCCCATGATCGAAACATCGAGTTGTATCATACCGGCTCCTCATCTTGCTCAGGCGTCGGAATACTTTCCAGCAGCGCCGATACCCGCTGATGCGCTTCCTGGATACGCTTGGCCAGATCTGCGTTTTCCGCGGCGAGCGCGACCGCATTCAGTCGCAACTCCGCATTTTCGCGGCGTAGCGACTGCGCCAGTGCAGCGAGCTGGTTGATTTTTTCGGAAAGAAGTTGAAAGTCAGAAATCATTTCATCACTATAGTGGTGCAAACGAATTTCCGTCAATAGAAACTCGATTTCCATCAATGGATTCAGTCACTTGGCGATGCTTTTTGAGGACACACATCATCTTCGCCACTTGCGCAGATGCGTGCGACCCAATAGAATCGACTTACTTGGGGCGGTAGCTCAGCTGGGAGAGCGTCGCGTTCGCAATGCGAAGGTCGTGAGTTCGATCCTCATCCGCTCCACCATTATAAACGGTTGATACACAACGGTTTTTATAAACCATCGCGGCTCCAAAGGCTGGCGAAGGCGCTTCAAACGGGTAGTTAGTGACAGCGTAGTGACAGTGCGGTTTCTCCCCCGGTAGTCGAATACCCCGCTGTGAATTTTGAATCGTCGCGTTCGAGCGACGAACCGAATGCGCGGTTGGAAAATCTTCGCGCGCCCTCGCATTAATCTTCGGAGTTTCAGCGGCGACGTTTGTCAAACAACCCCATGGCGAGACGCTGGTGCGCATTCGCATCAAAGGTCGCCCCGCTGTTTCCCGCCAATTCCACACAAAAATCGAGGCCCACGAACGGGCCGCTCCTACCCAAGGGCGACGCCATTAGTCAGTCCGCCATCGACCACAAGGTCCAGCGCATTCACATAGGACGCATCGTGGGACATCAGGAATAGCGCCGGATAGGCCACCTCCCAGCCGGTACCCTGACGCCCAAAAGGCAGCGCCCGTGCCGCCCGATTCGGCCGCTTGGCGCTCGCTTCGCGCCCCATCGGGGTGTCCATCAAACCTGGAGACAGCACGTTGGCGCGGATGCCGCGCGGCTGCCCCTCCAGCGCGACGGCCCGGCACAACGCGATCAGCGCCGCCTTCGATGCCTCGTACGCCGGCTGGCGGCTCATCGGCGAGCGTGATGCCACTGACGAAATGAAGACGATGGATGCACCCGGCTGCAATGCTCCCATCGCATATTTCGCGACCAGCATGTGTCCGCGCAAATTGACGTTCATTACCTCGTCCCAGTTTTCCGCGGTCAGGTCCGAGAGAGACTTCCCGTTGCCAATGCCAACGTTGATAACAATCCCATCCAATCCGTCCAGACCTGCTGCGGCCGATCGCACCATCTCGATCACCTCGGACTCCGCGACCACGTCGGCTTCAATCGCGAAGGCCCGTCCGCCGGCACCCTCGATGGCCTGCGCGGTTTCTCGCGCCGACGCCAGCATCTTGTCCGCGCATGCAACCTGCGCACCCTCTCGTGCGAACAGCAGGCTCATGGCTCGGCCGTTGCCGACCACGTTGTTATCGACGGATGATCGCTGACCGGCACCGACCACCAGCACGCGGCGCCCGGCCAAACGGCCGCGTCCGATGTCGGCACCCAGTGACGGCGCGAACAATTGCGCTTCGGGCGCTTCCGGCCTGCTCCCGCGCTCGCTATTCGAATCGCTCTGCGTGACAGAATTCATGACGTTAATCTCCCATCGTGAACCGGTTCGTCTTCGATATCGACACCGGTGTTTTCCAGAAAACGGCTCACCAGCATGTAAAAACCGATCGTCAGCAGGAGTTCGCAAAGAGTCTGCGGCGTCAGATGCGATGCCACTTCATTGAACAAGTCATCCGGCGCCTTGACCTCCTTCACCACGACGTCGGTGAAGCGCATCAGCAAGCGCTCGAGATCATTCATTGCGAGTTCC
>DHXL01000423.1 GCA_002415335.1 Oxalobacteraceae bacterium UBA5157 | reverse complement strand
CGTCAGGAGCGCCCGACCATTCCCGAGCTGGAGCCTGGCTTCTACGGCTTTACCGACGCCGACATGGACATCGTCTTCACCATCAGCAACACGTACTTTGGCGCCGAAACCGCGTCGCTGCGCGACTTGCTCAATGCGTTGCGCGATACCTATTGCCGTTCGATCGGCGCTGAATTCATGTACATGAGCGATCCCGCGGAAAAGCGCTGGATGCAGGAAAAACTGGAGTCGATTCGGTCCGCGCCGACATTTTCAGCCGACAAGAAAAAACACATCCTCGACCGCCTGACTGCGGCCGAAGGTCTGGAACGCTATCTGCACACCAAATATGTCGGACAAAAGCGTTTTTCGCTGGAAGGCAGCGAGAGCTTTATCGCTTCGATGGATGAAACGATCCAGCGTGCCGGCGACAAGGGCGTGCAGGAAATCGTGATCGGCATGGCGCACCGCGGCCGTCTCAACGTGCTGGTCAATATCCTCGGCAAGACGCCACAGGAATTGTTCTCGGAGTTCGAAGGCAAGCATGGAGACGACTTGCCGGCCGGCGACGTCAAGTACCATCAAGGCTTTTCTTCCGATATCACCACCCCAGGCGGACCGGTTCACCTGTCGCTGGCGTTCAATCCATCACACCTTGAAATCGTCAACCCGGTCGTAGAGGGCTCGGTCAAGGCGCGCATGGAGCGCCGCGGTGACAAGGATGGATCGCAAGTGCTGCCGATCCTGGTGCATGGCGATGCCGCATTCGCCGGGCAAGGCGTGGTCATGGAAACCCTGAATCTGGCGCAAACCCGCGGCTACGGGACTGGCGGCACGATGCACATCGTGATCAACAACCAGATCGGCTTCACCACATCGGATCCGCGCGACTCGCGTTCGACGCTGTACTGCTCGGACGTCGTCAAGATGATCGAGGCACCGGTGTTGCACGTCAATGGCGACGATCCGGAAGCGGTCGTACTGGCGACCCAAATCGCGCTCGACTACCGCATCCAGTTCAAGAAAGATATCGTAGTCGATATCATCTGCTACCGTAAGCTAGGCCACAACGAACAGGACACGCCGGCACTGACGCAGCCGCTGATGTACAAAAAGATCGGCCAGCACCCGGGCACGCGCAAGCTGTATGCCGACAAGCTGATCGCGCAAGGCACGATTCCGGCCGAAGGCGGCGATGCGATGGTCGCGGCATTCCGCGCCGCGATGGACGCCGGCAAGCACACGGTCGATCCGGTCATCTCGAACTTCAAGAGCAAGTATGCGGTCGACTGGATGCCCTTTCTCAACCGCAAATGGACCGATGCCGCCGATACTGCAGTACCGATGGCTGAGCTGAAGCGCCTGGCTGCACGCATCACGGTGGTTCCGGAAAATTTCAAGGTCCATTCGCTCGTGGAAAAAGTGCTGGGCGACCGTGCCATGATGGGGCGCGGCGAACTGAACCTGGATTGGGGCATGGGCGAACATCTGGCCTATGCCTCGCTGGTCTCTTCCGGTTACGCGGTGCGGCTCACCGGTCAGGATGCAGGGCGCGGCACCTTCGTGCACCGCCACGCGGTACTGCACGACCAGAAGCGCGAGCGGTGGGATGCAGGCACTTATATTCCGCTTCAAAACGTATCGGATAACCAGGCGCCATTCACGGTCATCGACTCGGTGCTGTCGGAAGAAGCCGTGCTCGCATTCGAATACGGTTATTCCACCGCGGAGCCGAACACGCTGACGATCTGGGAGGCCCAGTTCGGCGATTTCGCGAATGGCGCACAAGTCGTGATCGATCAATTCATCAGCTCAGGCGAGGTCAAATGGGGCCGTGCTTCCGGGCTGGTCATGATGCTGCCGCACGGTTACGAAGGACAAGGACCGGAACACTCGTCGGCACGTCCTGAACGTTTCCTGCAACTGTGCGCCGACAACAACATGCAAGTGGTCCAGCCGACCACCGCCGCGCAGATTTTCCATCTGTTGCGTCGCCAGATGATCCGTCTGTTTCGCAAGCCGCTGGTGATCTTGACGCCGAAATCGCTGTTGCGCAACAAGGATGCCGGCTCGGCATTGTCGGAACTGGCGAAAGGTTCGTTCCAGACAGTCATCGGTGAGGTGGAGGACAAGATCGATCCGAAGAAGGTCAAGCGTGTGATCGCCTGCTCAGGCAAGGTGTATTACGACTTGGTCAACGCGCGCAAGGAGCGCGGGCAAACCGATACCGCGATCATTCGGATCGAGCAGCTGTATCCGTTCCCGCACAAGGCCTTCGCCGCCGAGTTGAAAAAATTCGCAAATCTCGGCGAACTGGTGTGGGCGCAAGACGAGCCGCAGAATCAGGGCCCATGGTTCCAGATACAGCATAATATTTTTGAGAATCTGGAAGATGGCCAGAAGCTTGCATACGCAGGCCGTCCAGCCAGCGCATCGCCTGCGGTTGGCTATTACGACAAGCACTATGCGCAACAAAAGACCTTGATCGAAACGGCGTTTTCGAAGCTTAAAGGTTTCGTCCTCACCAAATAATGACCGGCGGCGGGTTAGAAACTGACCTGCCGCACGAACAACCCGAAACGGAGAGTTACATGGCAATTCTTGAAGTCGTCGTTCCGCAACTGTCGGAATCCGTCGCCGAAGCGACCCTGCTGCAGTGGAATAAAAAAGTCGGCGACGCGGTAGTGCGCGATGAAAACCTGATCGACCTCGAGACGGACAAAGTCGTGCTCGAACTGCCTGCGCCCGCATCGGGCGTGCTGGTGAGCATTCTCAAGGAAGATGGTGCAACCGTTGTGGCCGGCGAAGTGATCGCGACGATCGATACCGAAGCCACTGCTCGCGCGCCGGCACCAGTAGCTGCGCCCGTGCCGGCGCAAGCCAGCGCCAAGGCAGAAGACACAGTCGCGGCCGCAATAAACGCGCTGGCCTCAAAGGCCGCCGGTGTGGCGATGCCGTCTGCTGCGAAAATGCTGGCCGATAACGACATGCGCACCACACAAGTGGCCGGTTCCGGCAAAGACGGACGGGTGACCAAGGGTGACGTAATCAATGCACTGGAACAGAAACCCGCGGCACCTGCGGCGCCCGCAGCCGCCAAACCGGCGCTGCAACAAGTTCCGCCACCCGTGAAGCCGGACCTCGGCAACCGCCCCGAAGAACGGGTGCCGATGAGTCGTCTGCGCGCGCGCATCGCCGAGCGCCTGTTGCAATCGCAATCGACCAACGCAATCCTGACAACATTCAACGAAGTCAACATGCTGCCGGTGATCGAGCTGCGCAATAAGTACAAGGACAAGTTCGAGAAGGAGCATGGCGTCAAGCTTGGTTTCATGTCGTTCTTCGTCAAGGCGGCAGTTGCCGCATTGAAGAAATACCCGATCATCAATGCCTCGGTCGACGGCAACGATATTGTCTATCACGGCTACTTTGACATCGGCATCGCAGTCGGCTCGCCGCGCGGCCTGGTGGTGCCGATCTTGCGTAACGCCGATCAACTGTCGATCGCCGATATCGAAAAGAAAATCGGTGAGTTCGGTGCGAAGGCGAAAGAAGGCAAGCTCACGCTGGACGATTTGACTGGCGGCACTTTCTCGATTTCGAACGGTGGGATCTTTGGTTCGATGCTGTCGACGCCGATCATTAATCCGCCGCAATCCGCGATTCTCGGCGTGCATGCAACCAAAGACCGCGCAGTGGTGGAAAACGGTCAAATCGTGATTCGCCCGATGAACTATCTGGCAATGTCTTACGATCACCGCATCATCGATGGCCGCGAAGCGGTATTGGGCCTGGTCGCGATGAAAGAAGCGCTGGAAGATCCGGCTCGCCTGTTGCTGGACCTGTAAACAGGATAGGCGACAAGACGCGGTGGGTGGCATTCAAACCCCGCGGCGCTGTCGCATTGCATAGACTTGAACCAGGAATAAAAATGTCGAAGAATTTTGATGTGATCGTCATCGGCGGCGGGCCCGGTGGCTATATTGCGGCGATTCGCGCCGCGCAACTGGGATTTTCCACTGCCTGCATCGACGACTGGAAAAACGCCAATGGCGGCCCGGCACCCGGCGGCACGTGTACTAATGTCGGCTGCATTCCGTCGAAAGCGTTGCTGCAATCATCCGAAAACTACGAGCATGCAGGCCACGCGTTCGCCGAGCACGGCATCGACGTCAAAGGCTTGAGCTTGAATTTGGGCCAGATGCTGGCGCGCAAGGATAGCGTCGTCAAGCAGAACAACGATGGCATTCTGTTTTTGCTGAAGAAGAATAAAATTGCGTTCTTCCACGGTCGCGGTTCCTTCGTGAAAGCCGAAGGCGGCGCATACGAAATCAAGATGGCTGGCGCAGCCGAGGAAACGCTGAGCGCGAAGCACGTCATCGTGGCGACCGGTTCGAGCGCGCGCGAATTGCCTGGCGCCGTGTTCGACGAAAAGCTGATCCTGTCGAACGCCGGCGCGCTGGCGATCGGCAGCGTACCGAAAAAAATAGGGGTGATCGGCGCCGGCGTAATCGGCCTCGAAATGGGTAGCGTATGGCGTCGCCTTGGCGCCGAAGTGACGGTGCTGGAGGCGCTGCCGACTTTCCTCGGCGCGGTCGACGAGCAAATTGCGAAAGAGGCGCACAAGCTATTCACCAAGCAAGGGTTGGCCATCAGCCTTGGCGTCAAGATCGGGACCATCACCCCCGGCAAGAAAGATGTCACGGTCGAGTATGTCAATGACAAGGGCGCGGCACAAAAGGCCGTATTCGATAAGTTGATCGTATCGATCGGTCGCTTGCCGAACACGAACGGCTTGAATGCGGACGCCGTCGGCCTCAAACTGGATGAACGCGGTTTTATCGCCGTCGACGGCGATTGCAGAACCAACCTGCCTAACGTGTGGGCGGTCG
Source organism: Oxalobacteraceae bacterium UBA5157 (assembly GCA_002415335.1). Taxonomy (GTDB): domain Bacteria; phylum Pseudomonadota; class Gammaproteobacteria; order Burkholderiales; family Burkholderiaceae_D; genus UBA5157. The sequence continues at coordinate 19,902 of DHXL01000423.1, read as the reverse complement.
GGGATGTAGTGCGCGGCCCGATGCTGGCGCACAAGGCGGAAGAAGAGGGCGTCGCGGTCGCCGAGCGTATTGCAGGTCAGCATGGCCACGTCAATTTCAATACGATTCCGTGGGTAATCTACACCTCGCCGGAAATCGCATGGGTCGGCAAGACCGAGCAGCAACTGAAGGCCGAAGGCGTGGCATACAAGGCCGGCACGTTCCCATTCATGGCGAATGGCCGTGCGCGCGCGCTGGGCGACACTTCCGGCATGGTGAAGTTTCTAGCCGATGTCAAGAGCGATGAAATTCTCGGCGTGCACATGATCGGGCCAATGGTGTCCGAACTGATTTCCGAAGCTGTGGTCGCGATGGAATTCCGGGCGTCGTCGGAGGACATCGCGCGCATCTGTCATGCGCATCCGTCATTGTCCGAAGCGACGAAAGAAGCTGCGTTGGCGGTCGAAAAGAGGTCGCTTAATTTCTGATTCGGGGCGGATCGTCGCTACGATGTGCGCTGAACAGATTTTCCGGGCGGTGTCGCGGGCGAGCAATGTCTCGCTCGTTTTTCTATCCACTTATTGGCGGTGGGAGTAAGGCGATCGCTCGGCGCCACGCGCCTTGGCCCCGGCCGATCGGAAATGCGCGGCGGACTCGCGTCTCGGCCGGAAGGCAATATTCGATCCACCACAGAAAGCGAGCACGCTGCTAAATGCCGACCGAGTTTGAATAAGATGAATGTCAGGGAATTCTATGAACACGCGCTGGCGCAGCGCGGGTTCCGCGCCGATGATGCGCAGCGCGCGGCGGTAGATCGGTTGCAGCGCGCCTATGATGAATGGGTGGCGTTCAAATCGCGCCGTTCGAGCTCGCTGAAGCGCTTGATTAACCGCCCCGACGTGCCGCGCGGCATCTACATGTGGGGCGGGGTGGGACGCGGCAAGTCCTTCCTGATGGATAGCTTTTACCTGGTAGTGCCGGTAGTGCGCAAGACGCGCGTGCATTTTCATGAATTCATGCGCGCCATACATCGCCAACTGGATGAACTGACGGGCGTGGCAGATCCACTGGATGAAGTCGCACGCAAAATTGCGAAAAAATATCGACTCATCTGCTTCGATGAATTTCATGTCTCCGATATCGCCGATGCAATGATTCTGTACAATCTGATGCGGGCCTTATTCGACAATGGAGTATCGTTCGTGATCACGTCGAATTATCGGCCCGACACGCTCTATCCGGATGGTTTGCATCGTGATCGCATGTTGCCGACGATTGCGCTGCTGCGAGACAAGCTCGATGTGTTGAATGTCGATGCCGGCACGGATTATCGCAAGCGCGCGTTGGCGCAAGTGGCGGCTTATCACGTGCCACTCAACGCCGAATCCGACCGTGCGCTACGCCAGGCATTTGCGAGTATTGCAGAGACCGAGGATGAAGATCCGCGTGTCCATATCGAGACGCGCGAGATACGGGCGCTGCGGCGGGCCGGCGGTATCATCTGGTTTGATTTTGCGACCTTGTGCGGCGGCCCGCGTTCGCAATATGACTACCTCGAAATCGCCAGTCGATTTCACACCATCATCTTGTCCGGCGTGCCGCAGATGTCGGTCGGGATGTCGTCGGAAGCACGCCGCTTCACCTGGCTGGTCGATGTGTTTTACGACCACAAGGTAAAACTCTTGATGTCGGCCGAAGTCGAACCCGAGCAACTGTACACCGACGGCATGCTCGTCAACGAATTCCATCGTACCGTCTCGCGCATCATCGAGATGCAGTCGGCCGAATACATGACGAGCGAACGGCGCGATGTCGCGGATGGCGCAAGCCGAATCTGATTCAAAAAGGGATTTATGGATAATCTGACAAACCGTCGCGGACTCGCCGCTCTGTGGTGCGTGCGCGCGGTTGCGCTAGTGGCACTTGCCTCGTTGGCACCGATAGCTCTGTCACAACCGCCGGTGCCGGCCCAGACGGCGGCCGCGCTTGCCTCACGATTTCCGGCCGCGGCAATTGTTTCGGTTGAGATTGCCGAGAAAGCGTTGGCTGAGGCAACAGCAGAGCGCGCCAGCATCGAGACGCAATTTGCGATTGACGAGCGCGCCTGCTACTCGAAATTCTTTGCAACTTCCTGTCTGGAGAAGGCGAAGGATCGCCGCAGGCGTGCGTTACGCCTGGTGAATCAGGTGGAAGTCGACGCCAATAGGTTCAAGCGCAGACAGCGCGTCGCCGATCGTGACCGCGAGCTGGAGCAGCGCCGAGCAAGCGATCGCTCGAAAGTTCCGCCACCAGCCAATTCGCCGCAGGAGTCGGCTTCTCCATCAGCCGATCCCACTGGGCAAAAAGCCATGGCGCCCGTGGCCGATGACGGCAAGCGACGTAACAGTCATAGTGCGCACACACCGCGGGCACCCCGTGTGGTGCAGCCTAAGGCGCGGAAGATCGAACAGGCGTCAGACGCGCAAAAGCGCGCCGAAAATGTCGCGGCCTACCAGAGAAAAGTTGCTGAATCCGAGGCGCGTCAGCGTGATGTCGCAGAGAAGAAAGCCGAGAAAGAGCGCGAGCGCGCAGCCAAGGACAAGGCGGCGTCCAAGCCGTAATGTCGCCCAATTCCGCTCATGCCCGCATCAAACGGCGCGGCGCATCTTCTTGACCGTATAGTCTTTGACTTCTTTCGGGAGTGCGACCAGTTTGATGATCGCCATCGTGCAGTTATCGGCTTCGGTGCCGGCGGCGCGTTCGCGCGCCTTACTGATCAGCATTTCCGACGCCTGGCGTGGCGAGTTCATCGCAATCGCCGCCCCCAGTTCGGCATCGCCAAAGTAATGCCACAGGCCATCCGTGCAAAGCAGGAAAGAATCACCCACCTTGAGGCCGTCGCGCCGTCCCGTCGTGATAAACAATTCATTGGTATTGGTGCCGATGACATTGGTCAGAATGTTGGACAGGTGGTGGGTTCTTGCCGCATCCGGCGCCAGCTTTCCTTCGCTCACCAGTTTTTCGACATACGAGTGATCGGTCGTGCGTTCGGCACAATTCGGGCCGTCGAAGCGATACAGGCGCGAATCGCCCACATGTGCCCACAGCGCGGTCTTGTCGGGCGTCACTACCAGCAGCACCATGGTGCTGTGCGGCTGCTTGTCGGACGACATGGCGCTCAGTTTGATAATGGTGTGCGCTTCGCGGGCGATTGTTTGCAGCATTTCTTCGACGTTGTCGACCTGTGGCGAAAATCGTTCAAAATTCTGTTGGGCGCTGCGAATGACCTGCTCCGCCGCCAAGGCGCCGCCACTTAATCCGCCCATGCCATCGGCAACCACGGCCATGACGTACCCCGGTGCCCGAGGCGCACCGAATAGCGCGGCCCGATCCTGCTGTTCCGGGCGATCGCCGATATGCTGTCCGGTTCCTGCTTCGATCTTGTATTGGCTCATGGTGCTGGCTGGATTAAAATTCGAATGGACAACAATTTTTCGCGCATAAATTATTGCATGGTGCATGCACAGTCTGTCTCATCTTGACGTTTTTAATTGTAAGCAATATTAACATTCGCGATACAGCATGCGCCTTTTGCATACATTTCCGCAAGTAGGGTGCGCAGGCCGTGTGTTCGCACTTACAATACCGGCTTAACGGGGGGCTATGCCACAATATGACCATGAGCTCATCGGAAGATATCCAACGACGCATTATCGAACTCGAAGTGGAGCACCGCGATCTGGATGCGGTCATCGAGACGCTGATACATGACGTGCGACACGAAGAATTGCAATTGCGCCGCCTCAAAAAGCGCAAATTGCAGTTGAAAGACCATATCACGTTGTTGAGGATGGAATTGATTCCGGATATCCCCGCTTAACGCCGTACCCTTTCTCCCGTAGCGCGCCGCGCGACTCCTTACCGTTAGCCATTTTGACCGCAGACACTTCCGACTTGAAGGTATCAGCCGCACACGACGCCGACATCGAGCAACTGTTTGATGCGAATGGTCCACTCGCTACAGCCGTCGGAGGTTATCGTCCGCGCCACTCCCAGACCGACATGGCGAAAGCCATCGCCGAGGCGATCGTACAGCAAAAGACTTTGATTGCAGAAGCCGGCACCGGTACCGGCAAGACCTTCGCCTACCTGGTTCCTGCCTTGCTTTGGGGTGGCAAGGTGATTGTCTCGACCGGCACCAAGAATCTCCAGGACCAGTTGTATCTGCGCGACATCCCAACCGTGCGCAAGGCGCTCAACGCCCCGGTGTCCGTGGCCTTGCTGAAAGGGCGCGCCAACTATGTGTGCCACTTTCATCTCGAACGCACGCTGCAAAATGGAAGAATGACTTCGCGCGACGATGTCGGCTATTTGCGGGAGATTTCCCGTTTCATGAAGACGACTGGCTCGGGCGACAAGGCCGAGCTGTCCAAGATTCCTGAAAATGCACTGATCTGGAACCTGGTGACGTCGACGCGCGATACCTGCCTCGGCGCCGAATGCCAGTACTACCAGGACTGTTTCGTGATGAAGGCGCGCAAGCAGGCGCAACAAGCGGATGTCGTCGTGGTGAACCATCATCTGTTCTTTGCCGACGTAGCGTTGAAGGACACCGGCGTGGCTGAATTGCTGCCTTCGGCGAATACGATTATTTTTGATGAGGCGCACCAGTTGCCGGAAACCGCGACGCTATTCTTCGGCGATACAGTGTCAACTTCGCAGGTGATGGAATTGTGCCGCGACGTGCTGGCGGAAGGCCTGTCGCATGCACGCGATGGCGCCGAGTGGGCCAAAGTGGTGGCGCCGGTGGAGCGAGCTGCGCGCGATTTGCGCCTGACATTTCCGCAAGACGTGGTGCGTCTGGCGATCAATCAGATCGCGTCATCCAGTGCATTTTTCCCGGCACTGGAAACCCTGAAGCAAGAGACCTCCGGCATGATCGCCGTGCTCGAAAAGCAAGCCGAACGCGCCGAGACGATCGAGCAATGCCGCGTACGCGCGATCGAATTGGCCGCCAACCTGGAGCGATGGAACGCCAAGGGCAAGGCGGCCGATGATGGGCAAGAGCGCGTGCTTTGGGTCGAGGCTTTCTCATCCTCGCTGCAATTGCACCAGACGCCGCTATCGATCGCTCCGATATTCAACAAGCAGCGCGAAGGCGTGCCGCGCGCCTGGATTTTCACGTCCGCCACGCTGGCGGTGAAGAATGACTTCAATCACTACACTTCGCAAATGGGACTCTGGGACGAGCCGGCCCGGACCTGGGACAGTCCGTTCGACTATGACCGGCAAGGCTTGCTGTATGTGCCGACCGGTCTGCCGCAACCGAACTCAGCAGACTACACCGATGCGGTGATCGACGCCGCCTTGCCGGTCATCGAAGCCGCCGGCGGCCGCACATTCTTGCTTTGCACGACCATCCGCGCCGTCAATCGCGCCGCACAACGGTTGCGCGAAGAGTTCGAGACCCGCAAGCTGCCCTACCCACTGCTAGTGCAGGGCGAGGCCGGGCGTACTGAATTGCTGGATCGCTTCCGCGCCGCCGGCAACGCGGTGCTGATCGGCAGCCAAAGTTTTTGGGAGGGAGTCGACGTGCGCGGCGAGGCGTTGTCGCTGGTCATTATCGACAAACTGCCGTTTTCGCCGCCGGACGACCCGGTGCTCGCGGCACGTATCGAAGCACTGGAACGGAAAGGCTTGAATGGCTTCATGCATCACCAGTTGCCGGAAGCGATTATTAACCTGAAGCAGGGCGCCGGCCGCTTGATTCGTGATGAAACCGATCGCGGGGTATTGATGATTTGCGATCCGAGGCTGATTTCGAAGCCGTACGGCAAACGTATCTGGCAAAGCCTGCCACCGTTCAAGCGAACGCGCGAATTGAGCGTGACGCAAGATTTTTTCCAGTCTGCAGCCGGGGGAACGGATGGCGTCCAGTGAATCACGCTGGCCAATGGCCAGCGTCCGCGTGACAAGGGACAGATAAGGGATTATTTCTCCGGTTGAATGACGACTTTGCCGGTCACCTTGCGATCAGCCAGGTCATTCAATGCTTTCGGCGTATCGGCCAGTGCGTAGCGTCCCGAGATATGCGGCTTGATCTTGCCTTCGGCGAGCCAGCCGATCAGTTCGCGCATGGCGGCAGCGTTGGCCTTCGGTTCGCGTCTGACGAATTCGCCCCAGAACACGCCGACGAGTGACAAACCTTTCAAGAGCAGCAGATTCCAGGGGAGTTTAGGAATCTCTCCATTGGCGAATCCGATGACCAGATAGCGGCCGCGCCATGCCATCGAGCGCACCGCCGGTTCCGCATAGATGCCGCCGACCGGGTCGTAGACGACGTCCGGCCCCTTGCCGTCGGTGGCCGCTTTGATCGCCTCGCGCAGATCCTGGGTGCTGTAATTGATGGTCGCATCGGCGCCGTGCGCCTTGCATATTGCCAGCTTCTCATCGGTAGATGCGGCGGCAATCACACGCGCGCCGAGCGCCTTGCCGATTTCGATGGCCGCCAGGCCGACACCGCCGGCGGCGCCCAGCACTAACATCGTTTCACCGGCTTTCAATTGCGCGCGGTCGACCACGGCATGGTGCGAGGTGCCATAGGTGAGCGTGATCGCAGCGGCGGTATCGAAGTCCATTCCGGGCGGCATGGGGATGACTCCTGCCACCGGTGCCAGCGCTTGTTGTGCAAAGGCGCCGTTGCCGATGAAGGCGATGACTTTATCGCCGGGTTTCACCTGGGTGACGCCTTCGCCGACCGAGCGGACGATACCCGCTAATTCGCTGCCGGGAGTGAAAGGCAATTCGGGCCTGGATTGGTATTTGTTCTGGATGATAAGCACGTCCGGAAAGTTCACCCCCGCGGCCTTGACGTCGATCGCGACTTGGCCGGGGCCCGGGGTCAGATCCGGCAATTCCTCGACGACAAGGGTGTCGGGAAGTCCCCATGCTTTGCAAACGATGGCTTTCATGCTGTCTCCTTTATCTTGATTGGTTGGGGACAAAGTGCCGCAGCGCTACACTTTGTCCCGCAATTGCAGAATTCTAAAATAGAACGGTCGTTTGATTTTGTGATTATGCCGCAAATCCCAAAACTGTTCACAGCAAATTCTGTCTCGTCAAGGTAGGTCTCCGTGACGGGAAGTCGGAACGGCCTGCACCGTACGCTTTCCCACGATGTCGAACATTGCTTCAGGTAAAATCAGCTCATGCGAATCCTTATAAGTAACGATGATGGCTACCTGGCGCCCGGCCTAATCGCTTTGGCCGACGGATTGTCGTCGATTGCCGAGATCGTGGTGGTCGCGCCGGACAGCAACCGTTCCGGTTCTTCGAACTCCCTGACGCTCGACCGTCCGCTCAGCGTTGCGCGCGCCGCCAATGGTTTTTATTTCGTCAATGGCACGCCGACCGATTGTGTGCACGTGGCCTTGACCGGCATGCTGGACTTCAAGCCGGATCTGGTTGTGTCGGGTATCAACCAGGGTCAAAATATGGGCGATGACACCCTCTATTCCGGCACGGTTGCTGCGGCGACCGAAGGATTTCTGTTCGGGATTCCGGCGATCGCATTTTCCCAGGTCGAGCACGGTTGGGCCCATCTGGATGCGGCGGCCAAAGTCGCGTGCGACATTGTGCAGCGGCGTTTCGACGCGCTGCAGAAACCCTATCTTCTGAACGTGAATATTCCGAACAAGCCGTACGAGGATCTGGGAACGATCGTTGCCACGCGCTTGGGCAAACGCCATGAATCCGAGGCGGTGATCAAGACCCGCGACCCGCATGGACGTGAAATTTTCTGGATCGGCCCGCCCGGCGCGGCGAAGGACGCCGGCGAGGGCACCGATTTTCATGCCATCGCAACAGGGTGCATATCGGTGACGCCGCTGCAAATCGATTTGACGCATGCTGCGCAACTGGATGCGCTCAAGAAAGGCTTGGCATGACCGCCAAGACCAAGCGCTTCCCGCTGCAGCTCGCCTCAGTGGTCGACAAGTCGTCGCGTACCGGGCATTCCGAATCGGTTTCTTCGCGCAATGTGGCTACGCCGCAGACGGCCACGCAGAACGCGGCCCGAAACGGCGGGCGCGGGCTTTCGCAATCGGACCGTCACGGCCCGACGGTTGCCGGATATGCCCAGCCCCACGCTGCCGTCCCGGGGTCGGTGCCGATGATATCGGCGGCGGTACGCAAAGCAATGGTGGCGCGCATTGCCAAGCAAGGCGTCAAGGATGCCAAAGTGCTGGCCGCGATGGAAGCCGTGCCGCGGCATCTATTCATGGAGCCGGCATTGGCGAGCCAGGCCTACATCGATGCTTCCTTGCCGATCGGTTATCACCAGACGATTTCACAGCCGTATATCGTCGCACGCATGATCGAAGTGATGCGCGACAACGGACAAGCGGGCGTGCTGAACCGCGTGCTCGAAATCGGAACCGGATGCGGCTACCAGGCGGCGGTGTTGTCGCTGGTTGCGAAAGAAGTTTACTCGATCGAACGCATCAAGCCATTGCATGAATTGGCGAAAACAAACTTGCGTCCATTGCGCATTGCGAACATCCGTTTGCACTACGGAGATGGTATGCTTGGCTTCCCCAAAGTGGCGCCATTTGATGGCATCATTCTGGCAGCCGCGGGCCTGGAAGTGCCGCAAGCCCTGCTGGATCAAATGACGATCGGCGGCCGGCTTGTCGCACCAGTGGGCGGCCGTCATCAAGTGTTGCAATTGATCGAGCGCGTGAGCAAATTCGAATGGTCGAGCCGGACTTTGGAGGATTGCCATTTTGTGCCGCTCCGCTCTGGTACAGTGTGACGTCTTCGAACAAAATCTAAACGTAATGAGAATGAAAAAAATACGCCTGATACTGCTGGCCATGTCAGTCGGCTTGATAGCCGCATGCACCACCCCGCGCCATCCCGCTCCGGTGGTGGAACGGACTACGGGCGCGAGGCCCTCCGATGTCTCCAGGTCTGCGGCCGGCACCGCCAAATCCGCCCAAAAGCCGGTCGAAGACCATGGCTACTACGTGGTCAAGAAAGGCGATACGCTGATCCGCATCGCGCTTGAGTTCGGACAAAATTACCGCGACCTGGTTGCATGGAACAATCTTGCCAACGCGAATGATATTAGGGTCGACCAAACCCTGCGCGTATTGCCGCCGGAACCCGGCGCGGGTGCACAAACCGCCAGCGTCGCTACGAGCTCCGGAGTCGAGGTTCGGCCGCTGGCGACGCCGCCAAGCGCGGCCAGCGTTCCGGCCACCGTGCCATCCACCACAGCCGTCAATAAGTCATCGCCGCGCGCCGATAAGCGGCCTTACTCCGAAGCAGCGTTAGCGGAATTACAAAAGCCTGATTCCGCGCCGGTCGTGGCCTCGGTCGCGAAATTCGAACCGCGCAGGCCGGCTGACAAGAAAACGTTCGAAAGAGCGCCTGAAGCTCCGGCCGCGGCAGCGGAAGAAGACGCGGTGGCCTGGATGTGGCCGGCCGACGGAAAAGTCATCGCCAATTTCGACGAGGGGAAGAAAGGTATCGACATTGCGGGCAAGAGCGGACAGCCGGTAGTGGCAGCCGGGGCCGGCAAGGTCATGTATGCCGGTAGTGGCATCCGCGGCTACGGCAACCTGGTCATCGTCAAGCACACCAACACCTTGCTGTCGGCCTACGCGCACAACAAGACCATCCTCGTCAAGGAAGGGCAGACCGTCAGCAGGGGACAAAAGATCGCCGAGATGGGCAATTCCGATGCGGACTCGGTAAAGCTGCACTTCGAAATCCGACAACAGGGCAAACCGGTCGACCCATCAAAGTTCTTGCCACCTAAATGACGCGCAATCCACATCAGCAACTCGATGATGAAACGAGCTCGGACGAACTGTCCGATGAGGCGTTGATCAACGCGGCTAGCGACCCCGATTCTGCTCCGGCTGACGGAGTCGATGGCGCTGATGGCGCACAGGCGAACGACGCCGAGAGTCCCGCGGAAAACAATCCCGCGATCGTGGTGGACCCCGTCGACGAATTGAAAACCGTGCTTGCGGCGGAACTTTCGACCGATACGACCCAGCATTATTTGAATCAGATCGGCGCTCGCCCGCTGCTAACCGTAACGGAAGAAGTGCATTTCGCGACGCTGGCCAAGCAGGGCAATTTCGAAGCGCGCCAGAAAATGATCGAGCACAACCTGCGCCTGGTGGTGTCGATCGCCAAGCATTACATCAACCGCGGCGTCGTGCTGCTGGACTTGATCGAGGAAGGCAACCTCGGCCTGATGCGCGCGATCGATAAATTCGAGCCGGAACGCGGATTCCGCTTTTCGACCTATGCGACTTGGTGGATACGGCAGAGCATCGAACGCGCAATCATGAATCAGGCGCGTACGGTGCGCCTGCCGGTGCATATGGTGCGCGAACTGAATCAAATCCTGCGCGCGAAATACCATCTCGAAGCGCAGCATCACGATGGCAAGGATGCCACCGCCGAAGATATCGCGCACTTGGTTGATCGGCCGATCGAAGACGTGCAGGATATCCTCGCGTTGTCCGAACATGCGACCTCGCTCGACGCTCCGCTCGACAACGACCCGCAAGCAAGCCTGATGGACATGCTGCCGAGCGATGGAGACGACGGTCCGGATTCGCGCGCCGAGCATCACGAAATGACGATCTTGGTGCGCGACTGGCTGACCAAGCTGCCCGACAAGCAACGCATTGTGATCGTCCGGCGTTTCGGCCTGGACAATGACGACCCGGCGACGCTGGAAGAATTGGCTGCCGACATGAGCGTTACGCGCGAGCGGGTACGGCAAATCCAGCAAGAGGCGCTGGTTAAGCTTAAGCGCGCGCTGACGGCGCGCGGCGTAGGCAAGGATTCACTGCTGTAGGCGCCTTGTTCCGGCGCTGCAAGCGCCCCGAACGTAATCCTCTTTTCCTGTTTATCCAGGGCCGAGTCAACAAGGTCCGCCCATTTCACTTTGTCCCTATGCAGCGTAACACGATCGAAATTCAATCGCTCGACATGGAAGCCCGCGGTGTCGGCCATGTCGAAAACGAAGACGGCACACAAGGCAAAGTCATCTTCGTCGAAGGCGCGTTGCCGGGCGAGCGTGTCAGTTTCCAGTCATTTCGCAAGAAGGCAAAGTGGGAGGCCGCGACCATGACAACACTGCATCGCGAATCCTCGATGCGCGTGAAACCGAAGTGCGCTTATTTTGGGATTTGCGGGGGCTGTGCCATGCAGCACCTGGAATCGTCGGCGCAAGTCGCGATCAAGCAGCGCGTGCTGGAAGACAATCTCAAGCATATCGGCAAGGTCAGGCCCGATAACATATTGCGCCCAATCCACGGGCCGACTTGGGGTTATCGATACCGGGCACGTATATCGGTGCGCAATGTCCCCAAGAAAGGCGGTGTGCTAGTCGGTTTCCACGAAAAGAAATCGACCTATATCACCGACATGAAAACCTGCCAGGTGTTGCCGCCTAACGTATCGGCCATGCTGGTGCCGTTGCGTGACTTGATAGGATCGCTGTCGATCATCGATCACGTGCCGCAGATTGAACTGGCAGTCGGCGAAGGCGAGCGCCAGACCATCACTGCCATGGTGTTGCGCATCATGGCGCCGCTAGCGGCTGACGACGAAATCAAGCTCAAGGCATTCGCAGATAAATATCAGGTCCAATGGTGGTTGCAAACCGCTGGGCCCGACTCTGCATACCAGTACTATCCTGCCGATACCGAACTGCACTACACATTGCCGGAGTTCGGTATTCGGATGCCTTTCAAGCCAACTGATTTTACGCAAGTCAATCATCACATAAACCGCGTATTGGTGGCGCGTGCCGTGCATTTGCTGGATGTGCAACCGGACGAACGGGTCGCCGATTTGTTCTGCGGGCTGGGTAATTTCACGCTACCGATCGCGACGCGGGCACGCGCGGTGGTTGGCATCGAGGGCAGTACCGCACTGACCGAGCGTGCTCTGAAAAATGCCGAGGGCAATGACTTGGCGCACAAGACCAGTTTTCATTGCCGCAATCTCTTTGAAATGAATGTCGATGAACTGATTGCACTGGGCAAGTTCGACCGGTTCATGGTCGACCCGCCGAGGGAGGGCGCGATGGCGCTATGCCAGGCGCTGGCCGGTTTGAGCGGCGAGCACCGAACCCTGAAGCCCAGGCGCATCGTCTATGTCTCATGCAACCCTTCCACGTTGGCGCGCGATGCCGATTTGCTGGTGCACGAAGCCGGGTACGTGCTAACGATGGCGGGCGTGGTCAACATGTTCCCGCACACAGCCCATGTAGAATCGATTGCGGTATTCGACTTGGCGGAGTAGCACAGGCGGCGTGGCAATCCGGTAAAGATTCGACTTGCATTTGCCCAGCGGATGCAAGGTCACGAAAAAAACCGGCGCGGCGGCCGGTTTAATCACATCTATTGTGGTGCACTTTTTCAAATCACATCATTAGTTGCGGCTACCGCCAAAAATTCCCAGCAATGATAGCAAATTAACAAATATGTTGTACACGTCCAGATAGATGCTCAGCGCTGCCGAGATATAGTTGGTTTGCCCGCCGTTAATGACCTGCTGCACATCGAACAAGATGTAAGCGGAAAAAATTGCGATCGCGATAACCGAAATGACGAGCATAAGCGCAGGCAATTGCAGGAAGATATTCGCGGCCGCAGCGACCAGAATGACCAGTACTCCAGCGAACAGCCATTTCCCCAGTCCCGAAAAATCGCGTTTAGAGACAGTCGCGACCGTGGCCATGACGCCAAGTATCGTCGCAGTGCCGCCAAAGGCCGTCATGATGAGTGAAGCGCCATTCGAAAAACCGAGTATGTGGCCGATCAACCTGGATAGCATCAGGCCCATGAAAAAAGTAAAACCCAGCAACACGGCAACGCCCCAGCCGGAAGTCTTGGTCTTCTCGATCGCATAAATGAAACCGAATGCCACCGCCATAAACGCGATGAAACCGAGTGACGGGCTACCCGGGAAAAAGGCGAATTTGAATTGAACGCCCAACCACGCCCCCAAAATGGTCGGGATCATGGAAATGGCCAGCAGCCAATAGGTATTGCGTAACACGCGGTGGCGCACCGCCAGCGAGTCGCCGGCGAGGTCATAGGTTTGTTGCATGTTTTGGTTCATACTGCCTCCAAATTTCGTTTCTAAGGTTACAACGCCGCAAAAGCATAACACGAGCCCATCTCATGCGGACTTGCTTGCTCGATCATATCTGCATTGAAATCGGAGATAGGAAATGCAATCGCGCACAAAGTTCGCTCCATCTTGCTTATGCATCTTCGCCGTTTGTATATAAGGGCTTTCATGTTAAAATCAAAGGTTAGTTGAATTCTCAATTATTAGCCTTAACCCTTTCTTTTTATTGGAGTTTTTACAGATGGCAATCGAACGCACCCTGTCGATTATTAAACCCGATGCAGTCGCGAAAAACGTGATCGGTCAAATCTATACCCGTTTTGAAAACGCCGGCCTGAAAATCATCGCCGCGCGCATGATGCAGTTGTCGCGCGCTGAAGCCGAAGGTTTCTATGCAGTTCACCGCGAGCGCCCATTCTTCAAGGACTTGGTTGACTTCATGATCTCCGGTCCGGTGATCGTGCAAGCATTGGAAGGCGAAAACGCAATCGCCAAGCATCGCGACCTGATGGGCGCGACTGATCCGAAGAAGGCTGACAAGGGCACGATCCGGGCTGATTTCGCCGATTCGATCGACGCCAATGCAGTGCATGGTTCGGATGCAGCAGACACGGCGAAAGTAGAAATTAGCTACTTTTTCCCGGCTTTGAATATTTACTCGCGTTAATTAGAAAGCCAGTCATTCGCCGTGTTTAGCGACAGATGAATGGCTCGATGGAATGTCGTTATGACCGCTCTCACCAATCTGTTGGATCTCGATCCCGCGCAACTCGTGGCCTACTGCGGCGAGTTGGGTGAGAAGCCGTTTCGCGCCAAGCAATTGCAACGCTGGATACACCAGTTCGGCGCCAGCGACTTCGATGCCATGACGGATTTGGCGAAATCGCTACGCGACAAGTTGGCGACGCGCGCGATGATCGCCGCGCCTGCCGTCATCAGCGATCACACCTCGACCGATGGTACCCGCAAGTGGCTGCTCGATGTCGGCCAGGGCAATGCGGTGGAAACGGTATTCATCCCGGAAGAAAATCGCGGCACGCTCTGCATTTCGACGCAAGCCGGTTGCGCCGTCAATTGCCGTTTTTGCTCGACCGGCAAACAGGGATTCAGCCGTAACCTGACGGTTGCAGAAATTATCGGTCAGCTCTGGATGGCAGAATTTGAACTACGCAAGACCAAGAATATCGAACCAGGCCCGAAAGGCGAGCGCCAGATCACCAACGTCGTGATGATGGGCATGGGCGAACCACTGTTGAATTTCGAGCCGACCGTCACCGCGCTCAAGCTGATGTTGGACGACAATGCGTATGGTTTGTCTCGGCGCCGCGTGACCCTGTCCACCAGTGGCGTGGTGCCGATGATCGACAAACTGGCGCAGGAATGCCCGGTCGCGATGGCGGTTTCGCTGCACGCATCGAATGATGCCTTGCGCGATGGCTTGGTTCCCCTGAACAGGAAGTATCCGCTGAGCGAGTTGATGGCTGCATGCAAACGCTACCTCGATTACGCGCCGCGTGATTTCATCACCTTCGAGTATTGCATGCTGGACGGCGTGAACGATACCGACGCCCACGCGCGCGAGCTGGTCGCGCTGGTGAAAACCAGCAGCAATCCGGTGCCGTGCAAATTCAACCTGATTCCGTTCAATCCGTTTCCCGAGTCTGGCCTGACCCGCTCCAACAATGCGCGCATCAAGGCGTTCGCCCAGATCCTGATCGACGCCGGGATCGTGACCACGATACGCAAGACGCGCGGTGACGATATCGATGCGGCGTGCGGCCAGTTGGCAGGGGAAGTTCAGGACCGCACGCGAGTCCAGGAACGGATGGAAAAAATGACGGAGTATCAGAAAAAGTTCGGCAAGAATTTTGGACGCATTGTGGAGGTGTCTTCATGAGAACGACCGGTCAGCGTTTATACATCGCCGCAATCTTGGCCATTCTCGTGGTGCTTGCGGGCTGTGCGTCGAATCCGTCCGGTACTGGACATGACGAACTGCAGACCAGCTCCGACCAAACCGACAGTCAGAAGCGTGCGCGTACCCACCTGCAACTAGCAATCGACTATTTCGAGCATCGACAGATGAATGTCGCGCTTGACGAGATCAAGCAAACCCTGAGCGTCGATCCGGACTTGTCCGACGCGTATAGCGTCCGCGCCTTGATTTACATGGATATGGGCGAGACCCGTCTGGCGGAAGAGAACTTCCAGCATGCGATGAGACTGTCCCCAAATAATCCCGATTTGAGCAATAACTATGGCTGGTTCCTGTGCCGGAACGGGCATCCAGCCGAATCGATCACCTACTTTGAAGCGGCGTTAAAGAATCACGCTTATCACTCGCCCGCCAAGGCGCTAAACAATGCCGGTGTATGCAGTAGCAAGTTGAAGGACAGTGCTGCAGCCGAACGCTATTTTATGCGAGCATTCAAGTATGAGCCGGGTAATCCGTCCACCAGTGCCAATCTGGCCAAAATATATTACGACCGGCATGATTACGAACGTGCGCGTTTTTATATCGGCCGCGTGACCAAGGCTGATGTGCTGACCGCCGATGTGCTTTGGCTCGCGATCAAAATCGAACATAAGCTTGGCGGGCTGTCGACCGAAGTGAGTTTGGCGACGCAACTGCGCCGGCGGCATCCCGATTCGCCGGAATACGCAGCGTATCAGCGTGGAGCGTTCGATGAGTGAGGCGGCAATGAATGAAACGATGTTGTCCGAGCAGCACATGGAACCAGAGACCAGTCAACGAGTTCCTGCATTGGGCGCCCAGCTTGCGGCCGAACGCGAGACCAGGGGCTGGTCGATCGAGCAGGTCGCGACCCAGTTAAATCTGGCGCCGCGACAGATTCAGGCGCTGGAACTCGACGACTACGCGGCACTGCCCGGAATGGCCAGTGTGCGCGGCTTTATCCGCGCCTATGCAAAACTATTGAAGCTGGATCCGACGCCGTTGATCGCGATGATTTCGCCCAAAAGCGGCACGCCGAGCGAATCGATCGTGCTGCGGCGCGCATTGTCATCTGCCCCGTTTTTCGATAACCGGTCATTGTCGTCGCACCGGCGCGGCTTGCCGATCAAGCTGCCGCTGGCGGCGCTGGCGGCGCTGGGGCTCGTGGTCGTGCTGGCGGTTTTGTTCGGCGAGCAAACGAGATGGCCGTCGGGGGCGCTGCAGCCGCTCGTGACGGTTCTCAAGGAGTGGGGCGTTCTGCCCGTCGTCGAGGCGGCAGGCGGGTCAATCGCCGGCGCTGCGACACCGGATGATGCGAGCGCGATCGCGAACAATCCGATCGCCATGGCGCAGATGCAGGTCGGGCCGGTAGTCCCCGCGGTTGCCAGCGTGCCCGAAACTGCGCCGGCCACGCCGGCTAGCGGCACGCCAAGTCCGGCGAGCGATGGGTTGGGATTGGTGTTGAAATTGCGCGAGGACTCATGGGTCGAGATCAGGCGCGCCAACAACAGCGTGCTGATGTCGCGGTTGATGAAGGCCGGTTCAAGCGAATCCTTCGACGTGGAGGGACCTATCTCTCTGACGCTTGGCAACGCGGCCGGTGTCGATGCGAGCTTGCGCGGCGCGCCGGTGGACTTAAAGCCCGGTACGAAAAATAATATCGCCCGCCTGAATTTGAAATGAGTTGGAAACAAGCCTGGATATGCCATCACTGAACACTTCGATTGTCTCCGGCCCGCTGGTGCGCCGCCTCAGCCGTGGCGTTGCGATTCGCCATGGCGCCCGCGAAATCGTGGTCGGCGCCGGAGCGCCGATCGTGGTCCAGTCAATGACGAATACCGATACCGCAGATGCGATCGGCACCGCCATCCAGGTCAAGGACTTGGCACGCGCCGGCTCGGAGCTTGTCCGCATCACGGTCAACAATCCGGAAGCGGCGGCGGCAGTGCCGGCAATTCGCGAACAGCTTGACAAGATGGGCGTGGACGTCCCGCTAGTCGGTGATTTTCACTACAACGGCCACACACTTTTGAATGCCTATCCGGATTGTGCAAAGGCCCTGTCCAAGTACCGCATCAATCCGGGCAACGTGGGACAAGGTGCCAAGCGCGATACGCAATTCGCGCAAATGATCGAAGCGGCCTGCAAGTATGACAAACCAATACGGATCGGCGTCAACTGGGGCAGTCTCGACCAGGCTTTGCTGGCGCGAATCATGGACGAGAACGCACAGCGCGCGCAACCGTGGACCGCGCAGCGCGTGATGTATGAGGCGCTGGTGACGTCGGCGATTGAGAACGCGCAACGCGCGGAAGAGCTTGGCCTGGATGGCGACAAAATCATCTTATCTTGCAAGGTATCCGGTGTGCAGGACTTGATTGCGGTGTATCGCGAGCTCGCGCGCCGGTGTGATTATCCGCTGCATCTCGGTCTGACCGAAGCTGGCATGGGCAGCAAGGGTATCGTGGCGTCGACCGCGGCGTTGTCGGTGTTGCTGCAAGAGGGCATCGGCGATACGATCCGCATCTCGTTGACGCCGGAGCCGGGCGGTGACCGCACCAAGGAAGTGGTCGTGGCGCAAGAGATATTGCAGACCATGGGGATGCGCAAGTTCGCGCCGATGGTCATTGCATGCCCGGGCTGCGGGCGCACGACTTCGACCGTGTTTCAGGAATTGGCGGACCGGATACAAACCTATTTGCGCGATCAAATGCCGGCATGGAAGAAGCAATATCCCGGTGTCGAAAGCATGAATGTCGCAGTCATGGGCTGTATCGTCAACGGCCCCGGTGAATCCAAGCACGCCAACATCGGTATCAGCCTGCCGGGTACCGGCGAATCGACCGCGGCGCCGGTATTCGTCGATGGTGAGAAAACCGTCACGCTGCGCGGAGAACGGATCGCCGAAGAATTTCAGGCGATCGTGCTGGATTACGTCACGACCCATTATGGGAAAGAGGCGACAACAGCTGTGTGAAATGCAGTCGCTTGCGGTTCGATGATGGACCGCGAATTAACCCTCCAACAAAAATGTCAGAAAACAAAAAATCAGAAAAAATCGTCGGCGTGAAGGGCATGAATGATGTGCTGCCTGCCGACGCGCCGCTCTGGGAACTGTTCGAAAACACCGTGCAAACAGTGTTGAAAAGCTACGGATTCCAGCAGATCCGTACGCCTATCGTGGAGTCCACTGCGCTGTTTGCGCGCGGCCTGGGCGCGGTGACCGATATCGTGGAGAAGGAAATGTATTCCTTCACCGACTCGATGAATGGCGATCAGTTGACACTCCGTCCGGAGAGCACGGCCGGCGTGCTGCGCGCCGCGCTTGAACACAACCTGACGTACGACGGCCCGAAGCGGCTCTGGTATGCCGGTCCGCAGTTCCGCCACGAACGGCCGCAGCGTGGCCGTTATCGCCAGTTTCAGCAGGTCGGTGCAGAAGCGCTGGGCTTTACCGGACCCGATATAGATGCTGAACTGATCATGCTATGTCAGCGCCTGTGGGACGATCTTGGTTTGCCGGACATTAAGCTGGAATTGAATTCAATCGGCGATGCGGATGAGCGTAACAAGCATCGTATCGACCTGATCGCCTATTTCGAACAGCACAAGGATGTGCTGGATGCCGATGCGCAGCGCCGTCTGTACACCAATCCGCTGCGCATACTGGATACCAAGAACCCTACCATGCAAGCGATGGTGAACGCCGCGCCGAAATTGCTCGACTATCTGGGTCAGGAGTCGCTCGCGCATTTTGAAGGCGTGCAAAGCATTTTGCGGCACAGCAATATTCCCTACACAGTCAATCCGCGACTGGTGCGTGGCATGGACTATTACAATCGCACGGTGTTCGAATGGGTTACCGATCAGCTCGGCGCGCAAGGCACCGTATGCGCCGGCGGCCGTTACGATCCCCTGGCCGAAATGTTTGGCGGCAAGCCGACCCCGGCCTGCGGGTTCGCCATGGGCGTGGAGCGCCTGCTGGAGTTGATGAAGGCAAACAGCGAACAGGTTGCGCCGAATCAGTGCGATGTTTATATCGTGCATCAAGGCGACGCAGCGCAGTTGCAGGCCTTTGTCGCGGCCGAACGATTGCGCGATGCCGGTCTGGATGTTGTGCTACATTGCGCAGCGGCCGGTGCCGGCGGCAGCTTCAAATCGCAAATGAAACGCGCCGACGCCAGCGGCGCCGCGTATGCAGTCATTCTTGGCGAGGATGAAGTCGCACAGGGCGTCGCGGCCGTCAAGGCGCTACGCGCGGCAGACGCCGACCATCAGCAGGCCACGGTCGCGTTCGACAGCGTGGCTGAATACCTGGTCGATCAAATCATCGGCGCGGACGACGAGCACGACCACGCCGGGCACGTACACTACCGCCACTAATCTTACAAACTTATCTCACATCCCTATGGCATACGATCTCGAAGAGCAGGAACAACTGGCCACTATCAAGGCCTGGTGGAATCAATACGGCAACCTCACAAGCTGGATAGTGATCGCGGCGCTCGCCGGTTATTCCGGGTGGACCGGCTGGAACTATTACCAGCGCAATCAATCGGCGATGGCGTCGCAACTTTACGAAGAGTTGCAAAAGGCGGTCACTACAAAAGATGCGGCCAAAGTACAGCGCGCAGCAACCGACATGCAGGAAAAATTCAGCAGGACGGCCTACGCGCAGATGAGCGCCCTGACGGCGGCCAAGGTCGCGTTCGACGCCAATGATTTGAAAACCGCGAAAGCGCAGTTGCAGTGGGTGATCAACAACGGCCGCGATGAAGAATACAAGGCTATCGCAACGATCCGTCTGGCCGGCGTCTTGC
>DHXL01000010.1 GCA_002415335.1 Oxalobacteraceae bacterium UBA5157 | reverse complement strand
CAGGTCGATGCCGCTCATGCCGATGAAGTCTTCGTGCAGCGATTTGCCGGCATCTTCTTCAAGGTGGGCGCGCACCAGGCGCACTGATTTCTTTTCGCCCTCCAGGAAGAACTCGACCACGCCGCCTTGCACCACCGGGATCTCGAACTGGCTGATCTGGTAGCCCTTGGGCAGGTCAGGGTAGAAGTAGTTTTTGCGCGCGAAAATACTTTTTTCGGCAATATGGGCGTTCACGGCCAGGCCGAACTCGATGGCGCGTTGCACTGCGCCCTTGTTCATCACCGGCAGCGCGCCGGGCAGGGCAAAGTCCACCGCAGCGGCCTGCGTGTTGGGCTCAGCGCCAAAGGCGGTAGGGGCCCGGCTGAAAAGTTTCGATTGCGTGGTCAGCTGGGTGTGGGTTTCAAAGCCGATGACGACTTCGTAGCCTTGGATTAATTTGCTCATATTTAGAAAAATCAATTCTTTGAACGTGAAATTCCGCCGAAACGTCCAATTCCGTATCCCAGTCGATAAATATCAGGTAAATCGATTCGCAACACATCCTGTTTAGCTCGAATCTGCAACACACCGATGTCTACCAAAGCGTCTCGCAAAGCAATTTCCTTTTCTATTGATCGATCTTCCGTATCCCAAGGAATCAACCATTCTCTTTGTCTAGAAAGCGTTTCAATTGTTTGAACGGTGCTTGAACCTGCCGTTCGTCCTTTCATCCAGCAAGCTTGTAGCTTCTGCCAATCTAAGGGGACCGCGAGCCTGTTAACCTTAAGTACGTTAAGCGCGTTTTCAACCCATTTATACTCATTCGCTAATTCGATCACGCGGTCATGAGATGCTCGCCGGACGCCTTGTCGAATGCCTTCATGATGCATTACGTAAGGATGGGTTGCGAACCTCGTCTTTGTCTCTTCGAGCGCAGCCTTGATTGCTTTAAGAAACGTTCTTGGAGATACGCGTCGCTTCCCATCTGCCAAGTGATTGAATAGCCATCGGTAAACGTGCCCCTTTGTCGGCTGACTCCCCATATAGGGGCCAGCAAGTGCCACAAAGACTTTTTCTTGGGAAACCGCATTGAATAGCTCAGCATGGGCAAGTCCGGTTCGCTGTGTCCACCTAATTTTGGTCACGCGCTCGACTAGGGTTTTAAACCGCTTAGAGCGTTGCCCCATGTAGTGATAGACAAGCGCGTAGAGATCTTCTTGCGACCAGTCCAAATTCACCTTTTCATTAAACAGCTTAGAAGCATCTGAAAAGTCCGCCTGACTGCGACTAATCATGTCTTCTCGAACAAAAACCTTCATCCGCAGTCCTCGCGCATGCCGGAAGTCAAGAAGAAGCTCAAAGAGGCCCCGCAACAAACGCCGCGTATCTGGAAAGGAGCTGGAAACAACATCCAGTCCATCAATAACAACCATCACACTTTGATTTTTTCCCGCGTACTTACTGTCAATTTTTCTGAGAAGTTGGTGAACGATTTCAGGGTTTTTTTGTGCCCAAGAAATCGTATGAGTCCAACGGTCCAGCGGTCCCGCATCGTTGATGTCCAAGTGGCCAGATGTTTCGCCTGGAAATTGGGCAAGGATCACTGCACCCCAAAACAAAGAAACCTCGAAAGCGGGATCGGCGAGAAGCCTTTTTACCGTGGTCTTAGTTGGCAAATCCTGATCCGCTCGACGGTCCCAGCTGATGGACTTGCAATCAGCTAACTGATCTAAATCAAGCGTTGGGACATTAGCAATTAGTTGTTTGCGCAACTCAGGTTTACGGAGCACTTCTGTCCAGAATGATTTGCCCGCGCCCCTCATTCCTTCAACGATCATTGTGTCAAGCCGAAGGGCCTTATAGTGCCCTGGCGGCACGAAAATATCCGCCCAAGAGCCCGGAAGAAAATCGTCTTTAATGTCGTCTGCTGCCTTGATAAGGCCTTCACGAAAATCGCTTGTAGATCTTATGAGCGTTGCCATATCACTCCTTACCCAATAACACCGCGGCTTCGGTCACAAAATCGCCGAAGACCTTTTCAAATATCGCGGGTTGGAGATGATCTGGATAGCGTATTGGATCGAATGCCAGCAACGCATCGTCTCGGCGTATCACCAATAAGTGGTGAGGAGAATTTTCCGCATCAAATGCGAAATTGAATCCTCCAACCTCTTCGTCATCATCCCCAAGCTGGTCGTAAAGAGTGGAGCCGAATACCTCGTAAGCAGTACTTTGCATCGCAGCCAAATAGCCCGGATAAAGTGCTTCGTCCGGGGTCAACGCAGACACGAAGCGCAAATATTCACGAAAGTCTTCTTTGCCGCCAAGGCTTGGATGTTTTTGCCAGTGTCGAAATAGAAGCGTGTACGCGTCCCAAGTTTGTTGCGTATTTAGGCCGAATAGAAATGCAACTGCCCCTAACCTTGTAAGCGCGACAGCCGATGTATCGTCAATGCCAGCACGACTGTCTATAAGTACTACGTCTGGAGAAAATGCCGTCTCTAACTTGCTAATTACTTCTGATAGCCGATCAGCAAAAGTTTTTAAGTGTGTTCCATTCGACTCGTGGCTTGTTGTTGTCGTATACAACCGCCCAAGTTTACTAATGTAAGCCTCACTTTTCTCTCCAAAGGCGGGGGCGACTAGGATGGATCCTTCCAATTGGCGAGACAAGGGGCTCATTTCTGCAATTGCTCCTATTTGAAACAGCTGTTCGTCTCCACCAAACCCTAGCCCATCTGCTGCGAACCAATCTACAACTCCATATGCTGGCCTGGCATCTATTGCGATAAGGCTTGATGAAACACCTGGCGACTCAAAGTCGCAATCAACCACTAGAACTTTTTTTCCAGCCTTGGCGAGGGCATATGCCAATCCGATTACGGCCGTGCTACGTCCTACGCCGCCCTTAACGCCAAAGAACACCCCGCGGCGCACATCACTTTTATGAAAGTTTGATATCTCTGGACGTAACCAATCTTGCTCTTTGTCTTGCCTTTCCAATAGACAAACTTTTACGGTGCCTGTTGCGAGGGAGATCAGATCAGAACTTTCCCACAGGTCTGCTTTATCGATCGATTCATCTTCAAAAATTACAAACGCATCGACAAGCGCTGCGACATCTTCTTCGAGGCCATTTGCTATGCTGAGCACTCCGAATGCTTCGTGACATTTTTGTATGGCCTCTATGAATATCAACGACTCTTCGACAACCGACCTATTGCACGGCAAACACAGATGTAAATAGCCCTGCCAATCTCTGAGAAAGACAATCGGCGCATGCAAAGTTATTTCCAGCCAAGACTGCGCATCAGCCTCAATCTGCAAAGCACCTTTTTCAATTGCTGAGTCCCAATCTAAATAAGCAAGATTCATACGTTCACTCCCTTTTTCGATTGGTGCAACAGAGACATTAATACTCCTGCCGCAGCTAACTGCGTATCTACCACGGCTTGCGCAAAAAAAATTGCACCTGGCGCCTCATATCTTTGCCCAATTTCCCACTGCGCAAAATGAACCTTTTGCGCCACGATTCGACTTCTTAGGCCGCTTCTGCGACTCATCGCCGAGTGACATGCAAAGTGTTGCCACATTGCGGGTAAATGTATTTTTGCCTGCATGCCTTGCGAGTAATGCTGGAGGATTGCTTTCATTGCACATTCGGCAGTAATTCCAGCTAGATGACTGGCATTTTCGAGAGATGGTGCCGTTTGTGCTCTGAGCAATTTTGCGTCGTGAAAATGGCGCTGAGCAGCATCGAAATAATTTTCGGCCATATTAAAGCATTCCCGGTTTACGCAGGTGCCAGTCCGTCGCTAGCTGGAACTGGTGCGCGGTGCCCAGCAGTTGCGCTTCCTTGAAATAGTTGCCAATCAGCTGCAGGCCGACTGGCATGCCGCCTGCACCAAAGCCTGCGGGAATGCTCATGCCGGGAAGGCCCGCGAGACTGGAGGACAGGGTGTAGATGTCGGCCAGGTAATTGGCCACCGGATCGTCGGATTTTTCGCCGATCTTCCAGGCTACGGTGGGTGATACCGGGCCGGCAATCACGTCGCATTGCGTGAAGGCTTTCTGGAAGTCCTGGGCAATCAGGCGGCGGATCTTCTGCGCCTTCAGGTAGTAGGCATCATAGTAGCCGTGCGACAGCACATAGGTGCCTATCATGATGCGGCGCTTGGCTTCGTCGCCGAAACCTTCGGAGCGCGACTTTTTGTACATGTCGGTCAGGTCGGTGTAGTGCGCCGCCCGGTGGCCATAGCGCACGCCGTCAAAGCGGCTCAGGTTGCTGCTGGCTTCGGCCGGTGCAATGACGTAATAGACGGGAATCGACAGCTCGGTCAGCGGCAGG
>DHXL01000088.1 GCA_002415335.1 Oxalobacteraceae bacterium UBA5157 | reverse complement strand
GCATGTACACCGCCAACACCATGTCGTCCTCGTTCGAGGCGCTCGGCATGTCCTTGCTGTTCTCGTCGACGATGGCCAATCCTGACGATGAAAAAACCGGCTCCGCAGCCGAATCCTCGCGCGTGCTGGTGGAAGCGGTCAAGCGCGACCTCAAGCCGCGCGACATCATCACCCGCCGGTCGATCGAGAACGCGGTATCTGTCATCATGGCGACCGGCGGATCGACCAATGCGGTGCTGCATTATCTGGCAATTGCGCATGCCGCGGAAGTTGAGTGGACCATCGATGACTTCGAGCGCGTGCGCCAGAAGGTGCCGGTCATCTGTGACCTGAAACCGTCCGGCAAATACGTGGCGACCGACTTGCACCAGGCCGGCGGCATTCCGCAAGTGATGAAGCTGCTGTTGAATGCCGGCTTGCTGCACGGCGACTGCATCACGATCACCGGCCGCACCCTGGCTGAAGAACTGGCGAACATACCGGATGTGCCGCGTGCGGACCAGGACGTGATCCACACCCTCGAGCGGGCGCTTTACAAGCAGGGTCACCTCGCGATCCTGAAGGGCAACCTGTCGCCGGAAGGCTGCGTCGCCAAGATCACCGGCTTGAAGAATCCGGTGATTACCGGCCCGGCGCGCGTGTTTGATGACGAATACACCGCGATGGACGCCATCCTGGCGGACCGGATCAAGGCCGGCGACGTGCTGGTGATGCGCTATCTCGGGCCGAAAGGCGCGCCCGGCATGCCGGAAATGCTGGCGCCGACGTCGGCGCTCGTCGGCAAGGGGCTGGGCGAATCAGTCGGCTTGATCACCGATGGCCGCTTCTCCGGAGGAACCTGGGGCATGGTGGTCGGTCACGTTGCGCCCGAAGCGTACGCCGGCGGGACGATCGCGTTGGTGCAAGAGGGTGATTCCGTCACCATCGACGCCCATCGCCTGCTGCTTCAGTTGAATGTACCGGATGCGGAAATTGCGCGCCGCAGAGCCGAATGGAAGGCGCCGCCGCCACGCTATACGCGCGGCGTACTGGCCAAGTTCGCGGCCTTGACTTCATCCGCCAGCCGGGGAGCGGTCACTGGCTGAACCGGGCGCAATGCAACAGGCCGGATTCGTTCCGGCCTGATTCTACCAATCTTGCATCGACTGCCGCGGTGCGATCGCTTTCTATTTGAAATTTTTCTTGACGCGCTCCTTGCGCGCTTGTTCCAGTTCGTTGTGCGATTTACGCTTGTCCAGGCCTAGCATGCGTTCGATGAATTCAAACCAGATGAACGCGACCGCCATTAAGCCGACGATCCACCACCACGACAAGTTGGCGATCGGCCCCACCTCAAAATATCTCAGTAGTGACAATAAGACAATGACGATGATCAGTGGCATGGCGGCTCCTTGTGCCCGTAGCATATTGTGAAAGAGTGTAACGGTCAATTACTGCGGTCAACGAAACCGGCCTGCTTTCGTTTAGGAAAGCAAGGGCAACCATCCTGCCGCGAATCAGAAGAATCCCCCCTGTGTGGCAAGGGCCGCAACTATCGAGCAGAAAGAAACACGGTAGAATACGGCGAACTATCTATTTGGAGAATGCAATGAAACGTTCATTATTGGTCTGTCTCGCAATTGGTGCACTGGCCTCTAGCGCCGCCATGGCGGCGAATTCGGAGTTGGAGTTGGCCAAAGCCAAGAATTGTCTGGCGTGCCATTCGGTGGCCAACAAGGTAGTCGGCCCGGCATACAAGGATGTCGCGGCCAAATATGCCGGTCAAAAAGATGCGGAAAACAAGCTAGTGCAGAAAGTCATGAAGGGCGGTAGCGGCGTGTGGGGTGCGGTACCGATGCCGGCCAACACGCAAGTCAACGAAACTGAGGCACGTACGCTGGTGAGATGGATTCTGTCGCTTAAATAATGATGGTGTTCGAAAGCGTTAAAAAAGCACTCGGTCGAGTGCTTTTTTTTCGGCGATTTTTCTCGCCTTGAGCCGATAGCGCCACAAGATTCCGGCTTGGCATCCGCGGACACCCATGCAGGATCATACGCAAGTGAGAGTCCTCTTGCGGGATTCTCCGCCAATAAAAAAAGCGCCCGGATCCGAGGACCGAGGCGCTTCCAGAGAACGTCGACTGATTACTTGGTAACAGCCAGCAGGACGCGCTTGCCGCCCTTGTACGTGTATAGCGTCAGCGTGCCGTCCAGAATGTCGCCCTTTTTATCAAAAGCGATATTGCCGGTCACTCCTTTGTGATGGATCTTGGCCAGGACAGGCAGATACTTGGCAGGTTCAGCGGAACCGGCTTTTTCCATCGCCTCGACCATCGTCATGACAGAGTCATACACATACGGCGCATAGATCTGCACATCGATGCCGAATTTCTTCTTGTAGTTCGCCCGGAACTCATCCATGGCTTTCTTGCCTGACTCTTCCACACCGCCGGCTTCCGCGCACACGACCTGGCCATCGGCCATCGCGTCGCCTGCCAGTGTAGCCAGTTCTTCGGAGCAGATGCCATCGCCGCCCATGAACTTGGCATGGATGCCAAGTTGCTTCATCTGGCGCAGCATCGGGCCCGCGACCGCATCCATGCCGCCGAAGAACACGACGTCAGGATTTTTCGACTTGATCTTCGTCAGAATCGCGTTGAAGTCGGTGGCCTTGTCGTTGGTGTATTCCTGCGCAACGATCTCGACTCCGGCAGCCTTGCTCTTGGCGCCCTTGACGAACTCTTCGGCGACGCCTTGACCATATGCAGTGCGGTCATCGATGACGGCGATTTTCTTCGCCTTATTGATTTGCACGGCGTAACGGCCTAGCGTGCCACCCAGTTGGCCGTCATTAGCCACTACGCGGAAGGCTGTATTGAAGCCTTGCTGCGTGTATTTCGGATTGGTCGAGGATGGCGAAATCTCAGGGATGCCGGCCTCATAGTAAATCTTCGAGGCCGGAATGGTGCAGCCGGAGTTGAGGTGGCCGATTACGCCGTTGGCCTTCGCGTCAACCAGCTTCTGCGCCACCGAGGTCGCCTGTTTCGGATCACCTGCGTCGTCTTCAGCCAGCAGCTCGAATTTTGCTGTCTTGCCGCCGATTTTGACGCCCTTTGCGTTCAGCTCGTCGATCGCCATTTTGGCGCCGTTTTCGTTGTCCTTACCCAGGTGAGCAATCGCGCCGGAGATCGGCCCGACATGGCCGATCTTGACGACTAGTTCCTGTGCAGACGCGGCACCTGCCAAAGCAAATGCAATCGCGCCAGCCAACGGAATTATTTTTGTCTTGAACTGCATAAATATCCTCCTAAGGATTGAAAAAAACCAAGGTTACTGCAACACTCACTGATTCAGGTTAGTGAACAAGCAAGACGGTACAACAGAAAAAATGGTTCGCAAAGAGTTTTTATGCGGTTTTTTTGAACTTTCCATGTTTTTTATATGCCCAAATTTCACGTACTCGATAGAGTCGATCGCAAGCTGCTGAACCTCTTGCAAAAGGATAATCAGATACCGACCCGCACCTTGGCCGACAAGGTGCATATATCTCAGCCGACCTGCCTGCGCCGTATCCGCGACTTGCGTGAAGCCGGCATCATTAGTGCCGATGTCGCGATGGTCGATCCGTTCGCACTCGGCCATGGCATGCTGGCCTTTCTCGAAGTTTCACTGAACAACCAATCCGACGAACACATGCAAGAATTCGAAGCGCGCATGAATAAGGAAGCGGAAGTCATGCAGTGCTATTTCGTATCGGGCGATTACGATTACTTCCTGGTAGTGCACGTCATCGACATGGACGCCTACTATCAGTTTGTGCGGCGCGTCATCTCCGGTTCCGGCAATGTGCGCCACTTCCAGTCGCGTTTTCCGATGAAGCGGGCTAAATTCGCCACGCGCATCGCGTTCGACGAAAAGGCACCGGAACTTCAAGTCCGCGTCGGCAAATGATTTGTACTGTACCCCTAACGCGGGCGCACGGCACAGGGATGACAAAAAGAATAGCCGCACCGGCGCTGTGTTTCAAGGGGAAAATGCCCGAAAAGGTGCGCCGCGTATAGAAAAGAAAGGCCGATACGTAGTTATACGTATCGGCCTTTTTCCCGAATTCGCGAAACAGAATCATGCGCGAGCGGCCTATCCGCTCGCTTGGTGCCGATTCCTCTCGCTATCAGTTGCTGATCGTCAAGCCTGCACGCGGCGCGGCGCGACGACTGTGCTGGCCTTGTTATGAGGCATCCCGGTAAAAGCGAAGTCGACTTCCGGCTGACGTCCTGAAATGATGTCGGCAATCGCGCGACCCGATCCGCAACCCATGGTCCAGCCGAGCGTGCCGTGGCCGGTATTGAGAAACAAATTGCTGATCTTGCTCCTGCCGATGTAAGGGATATTCGATGGTGTTAGCGGGCGCAGCCCGGTCCAGTACGCCGGGTTATCGTAATCGCACGCGTCCGGAAACAGGTCGCGTGTGCGACGCGTGATCGCTTCGCAGCGGGTCATGTTGAGTTCTCGCGTGTAGCCGTTCAGTTCGCAGGTTCCGGCCACGCGCAGGCGATCGCCCAGACGCGAAACCACGAGTTTGTAGCCATCGTCGGTCAGCGAGACGGTTGGCGCTTGCTCCGGATTCGTGATGTTGTAGGTCGCCGAATAGCCTTTTCCGGGGTAAATCATCAAATCGATGCCGAGCGGTTTGACCAATTGCACCGAGAAGCTGCCCATCGCCATTACGAACGCGTCGGCTCGCAACACCTTGTGGTGCCCTTGCGGATCGATGATTTCCACGCCGGTGACCTTGGCGGAGGCGCCGCTGCCTTCGGTGAGCAGGCGGGTGACGGTGGTGTTGTACTGGAAATCGACGCCGGCCTGGGCCGACTTGCGGGCCAGGCCGCTGGTGAATTTATGAATATCGCCCGATTCGTCGGTCGCGGTGAAATGGCCGCCGACGA
>DHXL01000226.1 GCA_002415335.1 Oxalobacteraceae bacterium UBA5157 | reverse complement strand
GAGGAAGCGCGTTTCATGGCCAGCTTCGACGACGACTTCGCGCGCCGCCACGCGACGGCGTTCCGCGCGATCACCGAACGCCTTGGACTTGACTACGTGGGCATCGATTGCGCTGAAACGCTCGACGGCGAACTGCTCATTTTCGAAGTCGACAGCGATATGATCGTCCACGCAATGGATCCGGTCGACCTGTTTCCATACAAGCAGCCGCAGATGCGCAAACTGTTCGATGCGTTTCGCGCGCTGCTGGCCAAGGCGGCAATGCGCGGCGCGCCTTGCTGAGAACCCGATTCCTGCATGCGCATCCGACAGTGAAGATCGCTCCGCCATGACGACTATCAAAGTTGAGCGCGCCGCACAAGCTCCGCAACGCGCGGCGTACGCGAGCATCGAACCTGCGATCGGCCCCACCGCGCAATTGCTGGTGTCCGGCGGCGATGCCCGCGTCCTGCTCGACCCGCAGCACGGCATGAACAAGTATGGCTGCCGACCGGTTCCCGACGCGACGCTGCTGGCTTTCGGCTCTTCCACCGCGTCGATCATTTCCGAGGCGGGCTATGCTGCCGCCGACCAGCTCCGCCGCCGGCTTCTGGTCGAGGTCGGCAGGGAGCCGCATGCAGCCAGTCACGCCCGCGAACTCAACCGCGTTCGTGCAGAATTGCTTCGATTGTGTGACGTCTCCGACCTTCCCGGTCTCGAAGTAGCCTTCGCCGCATCGGGCACCGACCTTCACCTGATCTCGGCCCAGCTCGCCAGTCACGGCGCATCGATGCCCACGCTGGTCGTGATGATCGATGCGGCGGAGACCGGCAGCGGTGTTCCGGCAGCCTTGGCCGGCCGGCATTTCAGCAGCCGCACCGCACTCGGCGAATCGGTCATCGAAGGCAGCGCCATCGCCGGCGACGGCACGACCGAAGTCGTCAGCGTGCCGATTCGCCGACCGGATGGAACACCACGCCCGGCAGCCGATGTCGATGCCGACTTTGAAGCCTTGGTGACCAAGGCGGCTGCCATTGGGCAGCGCGTTCTCCTGATCCTGGTCGACCTGTCCAAGACCGGCATGATTGCACCCAGCCCGGCGTTTGTCGCGGCACTGCACAGGCGGATGCCGGACACGCTCGACGTCCTGGTCGACGCCTGTCAGTTCCGCATCGCGTCGCCGACGCTGCGCGCCTATCTCGAGCACGGCTGGATGGTGGCATTGACCGGCTCCAAATTCCTGACCGGGCCGACGTTTTCAGGCGCGCTGCTGATCCCCGCGCCCATCGCCTTGCGGCTGCGCGGAAAGCCGTTCCCGAACGCGTTAAAAGCCTACTGCTGCCGCGCCGATTGGTCCCCGCACTGGACTGCGGCCGGCTCGCTCGATCATGTCGCCAATTTCGGTCTATTGCTGCGCTGGGAAGCGGCTCTGGAAGAACTGCGGGCGTTTCGCGCGATACCGGACGCGGAGATCGCAAGCTTTCTTCAGGCTTTCGCGCAGGCGGTTCAACATCGCCTGCGCAGCGATCCCCTGTTCGAACCGTTGCCGGTGCCGCAACCGGACCGGCGCCCGCTGGCCGAGGCTACGGGTTGGGATCACATCCAGACCATTTTTCCTTTCCTGCTTTACCATCCGGCAACAGAGGCCGGGAAGCTGCCTTTGACGCGCGCAGAAACCATGCAAGTCTATCGGTTGCTGCAAGCCGACCTGCGCGGCCAGCATGGCTTTGCCATCACGGAATCTGCCGGTGACGTGTTGGCGTTACGTTGCCAATTGGGGCAGCCGGCCGCCTGCGGCACACGTGCCGGCGTGCCGGTCAGCGCGTTGCGTCTATGCGCCAGCACGCGATTGATCACAGAAGCGACCGCACAAAATGGCCGCCATGCCGCTGCGGTGATTAATAGAGCTTTAGCGGCGCTGGACAAAGCAGCAATGCTGGTCCGTATTGAAAAATAGATGATATGGGATGGCCCTGTCGGGTCTCACCGTAAATAACGGCCGCGATGCCAACCGCCCTGCCGGCGCCGCACGCATTTCATTTTCACGAGAACTCACGCCGCGCCGAAGTAGATCCCACATTACGCTGGATGGTGACCGTTTTGCGGCACGTGCCAGAACTCATCCCGCCGGTCGGCGCACAAATCATCAATCCGCCGCTATCCGCGCCCGGTAAAAATGACTAAATGGCGCATTGAAACTGCTCGATGTGCCGTTTTGACAATCAGGACGACCGCTGAAAATGAAAAAATGAGCAATCAGGAAGATATTTCTTCACGCGGGACATATGCTCAATAGATTCTTACGCAAGTAATTGATTTTAATGAAATTATTAACATAAAAAATAGTTGGCCAAATTGTTTGAAAGGGTCTCAAGTTTTGACAAATGCTGCCGCATAAGGAGTATGAGACCAACCTTGTCGGTGCGCCGCGCGAGACCAAACGCCAACCTCCAGCACTAAACTTTCTCGATTACCAACCGATAAAAGTTCAACTGCGGTAACACGCCTCGAAGAATGGGGCGCACCAAGGTTGACGGCCAACCAGCCGTGATTGATCGGACCCAGAAATCTAGGAGAATAAAATGGCTTCATTTATTAATACCAATATTGCTTCGCTCAATGCGCAACGCAATCTCTCCACATCGCAATCTTCACTGACCACCGCGTTGCAGCGCCTGTCTTCCGGCTTGCGCATCAATAGCGCCAAAGACGACGCCGCCGGTCTCGCCATTAGCGAGCGGATGACATCCCAGATCAACGGCTCCGACCAGGCAGCACGCAACGCCAACGACGGCATCTCGCTGGCGCAGACCGCTGAGGGCGATCTTGCCCAAATCGGCACTAACTTGCAACGTATGCGCGACCTGTCAGTGCAGGCCGCCAACGCAACCAATTCGGCATCTGACCGCGCTTCGATCAACAATGAAGTTCAGTCGCTCGCAGCAGAAATCGACCGCGTTTCAAGCAACTCCTCTTTCAACGGCGTGAAGCTGCTGGACGGCTCGTTCACTGCACAGAGCTTCCAGGTCGGTGCCAACAACACGTCCAATGACAGCATCAAGATCGCCGCGATTTCCAGTGCTCGTATCAGCGCATTGGGTTCTGCAGGAACCACATCGACGGCCACCGCGCTTGGCACGGCAACCACTGGCGCATTGGCTGCCGGCGACCTGACCTTGAATGGTCAGCAAGTCGGTGCATCCACCGCAGGCACAGGTGGTGGCATGAGCAGCGCCAGCGCCATCCAAGCCGCAGTGGCAATCAATGCGGTTTCTTCACTTTCCGGCGTCACTGCAACGGCGAACTCCAATAGCGTCGCGGGAGCCGCAGCAACTACATTCACCGCCATCGCATCCGGCACCTTCTCGGTCAACGGCATCAGCATCGGCGCAGTCGCCGCAGGCGGAACTGCTGCGGGTCAGGGCGCAAACGTGGCCGCAGCCATCAACCAGGCTTCCACCCAAACCGGCGTGACGGCAGCTGCCGACGCCGCCACCGGCGCGTTGACCCTGACCGCCGCAGATGGGCGTGACATCAACATCGCCATGAATGGCACGGCGGCCGATGCCGCCACCGGAGCCACGGCCAAAGCCACCTTCCTTGCCCAGACCGGCTTGGCAACGGCTAATGTAGGTGCGAAGGCCTCTGTAGCAGTCGCAGGCAGTGTAATTACAGCTGGCGCTTTTGGTGCCGCTCCCTCCTTTGCTGGCGGTACGCTTGCCGCCGGTGCCTTGACGGCAAACGGTGTCAGCGTGGGTGCAGTAGCCCTTGGTACCGCAGCAAATACTACGGCAACTGCAGCGACATCATCCGCTTTGGGCTCCACACTTACCATTGGTACATTGACTGCAGGCAGCACCTACACAATCGCATCTACCACCACTAACGTAGGCACCATTAATTTACTCGCCACCGGAGTCGCTGCTACCGATGCGGCAAACTTCGCCGCTGCCTACAACGCGCTTGGCACCACGCAATTCACTGCAGCTGGAGCGGTACTTACCTCGTCAGTAGGTGCTTCCACTCTTGCGGTTACTGCCGTCAGAACGGCTGCCGATGTGACTGCGGGTGTGACCAGTACGCAGGCGGCCATTGCAGCAACCTCGACAATAGCAACGGCCAACGCCGCTGGCTTTGCCCTTAATGCGGGTATCTTGGGTAAGCAAGCTTCTAACGGCGCCCAATACAGTGGTCAACAATTAGCTCTTGCGCTGAATACCGCACTGGCAACGGCCACGGGTGGCGCTGCCGTTAACGGAACCGCTACTTCCAATGCAGCAACGGGCGTCGTGTCCTACGTCGCGGGCAGCACCAATAGTTTGGCAATCGTCACAACCGGCACAGCAACTGATGCAGCGACAGCCGTAGCCACCCAAACCGCACTAGCTGGGCAAACTGGTTTGTCTGCCGCCCAACTGGGAATGCAAGCAGTAACTGCATCTGCTAGTTCCGCCAACCACGGCATGGTCACGCTGACCAGCACTGGCGCAGACGGGGTCGTGGTAGGGGGCGCAGGTTCGGCGAATGCTGGTTTGACCACCGGCCAAACCACCGCAACCGCAGTGTCTTCGGTGAACGCCCTGTCAGGGGTGAACGTCTCAACCGCAGCAGGGGCGAGTGCGGCACTGTCCGTTATTGACGGTGCGATCGCCACGGTCAACAGCTCCCGTGCTTCGCTCGGCGCCTATCAAAACCGTTTCGCATCGGTTGTGACCAGCTTGCAAACCACGTCTGAGAATCTGACTGCATCGCGCAGCCGGATTCAGGATACGGACTTTGCTGCAACAACAGCTGCACTGACCCGTGGTCAAATCCTGCAACAAGCAGGTACGGCGATGCTTGCACAAGCGAACTCGCTGCCGAACGGCGTACTGGCACTGCTCCGCTAAGTAGCGGTTAGCGTGCCTTAATAACCCGGCCGGTCTTCGACGGCCGGGTTTTTCCCCTTTACGGAGGTCATCATGGATATCCGACCGATTGGTAATGTGGCTCAATCTGCACCGACAGAGAAGAGCATAAATGGAGCGCAGTCGGTTGTGGCTGCCAAAGCAGTTGCCGCGCCCGTGGAAGTGGCGGTACCCGCTGCCGTGCAACAACCGGCGCCGGTTCCGAGTTTGGGGCAATTGGCGCAAGCCGTTCAGAGCATTAACAAAATACTGCAAGAGAAGAACCAGTCCGTGGAATTTTCAGTCGATTCCGATAGCAATCAGACGATTGTCAAGGTAGTCGATCAGAAAACCAAAGAGGTCTTGCGCCAAATGCCCTCACAAGAGGTCTTGGAAATCGCGAAAGCGCTCGACTTGGGGCAACATGGCTTGCTCATTAAGCAAAAAGCCTGAAGCACGCTGGAATAACGAGGTAAATCGCCTCCTAAAGTCCGGTTTAATGCTGCCGATAATGAAGTACATTGATATTTTCTGCAGGAGGCACAAGTGGGTATTTCATCACCTGGTATAGGCTCAGGCCTGGATGTCAATAGCATGGTCACCCAGCTGATGACTATCGAGCAGCAACCGCTGACGGTGCTCGCAACAAAAGAAGCGAGTTACCAAGCCAAGCTGAGTGGTTTTGGAACCCTCCAGGGAGCCCTTTCGCAGTTCCAAACCGCAGTGCAAGGCCTCTCCAATACCAGTACCTTTCAAGGCGTGCAAGTAACCGCTGCGGATGCGAGCGTCGTGTCCGCAAGTGGCACGGCCGACGCCACG
>DHXL01000279.1 GCA_002415335.1 Oxalobacteraceae bacterium UBA5157 | reverse complement strand
CACGATCGAGACGACGAGCGATGTGGTCGTTGAAGAGACCTCCTCGGTCAACACGACAGACCTGCGAATCATGGGAGCCCTGGTAGCGAAGCGCGGATCCTGCGGGTAGGCCGGGAGGTGACCTTGCAACCGGGCGTACTGGACAACCTTGCTCAAAAGGGCAAGACCCATCGGCGCAAGGGCGCGCTCCCACAATGCGCGCGCCGTCTCGCCCTTCTCGACAAAACACCAGTCCTGAGCGGCGATCGCGCCCGCGTCCCACCCGTCGGCCAAGTGATATACCGAGCCGCCGGCGATCGGGTCGCCTTCGAGAATCGTCCATTCGACGGCAGCAATGCCACGATGCCTGGGCAACAGCGACGGGTGATAACCAATGCCGCCCAGGCGCGAACGCGCGAGCGCCTCGTCGCTCACTCGCGCATGCGTGTGCGCGGCGATGATGAGATCGGTGCCCTCGGCAACCGCGTCTCCCGGCACGATCCTGGGGTTGTCGAGCACATGCAGCGCGATGCCGGCCGCTCGCGCGGCCAACGCCAGCCGATCGTCCGCGGCGGGAGCGACGATGCTGGTGAACTCGATCCCTTCTTCCTGGCGCAGCGCCTCGAATACCGAGGCGGCGAAGAACCGGGATCCCACCAATGCGCATTTCATTTAGACATCTCTCAATTTTTGTATACGTGACGCGACATGCTCCGAAATTGACCACGCCGCTCCGCAATGCATTCGTCGAAACGCACTGAGGACGATCACTTCCGCGACACGATCCGGCTGCACGACTTAACCCATCAACGCCCGCAGATGCGCGGCCGTCCCGCTCGCCAACCCGTCCATGCTATAGCCGCCCTCTAGAATGGAAACGATGCGCCCCTCGCACGACGCATCGGCTATGCGCATCAACTCCGCGGTAATCCAGTGAAAATCCTCGTCCTCGAGATTCAATCCGGCCAGCGGGTCCAGGCGGTGCGCGTCGAAGCCGGCCGAGATGATCATGAGTTGGGGATTGAAGCGGCGTATTGCCGGCAGCATTTCAGTTTCGATCCGGGACCGGAACTGCGCCGAATCGCAGCCGCGCGGCAACGGCACGTTGACGATATTGTGATCTACGCCCGTCTCCGATTGGGCGCCGGTGCCCGGATAAAAAGGCGACTGGTGGCTGGACGCGTAAAACAGTTCGGGCCGATTGTAGAACGCCGCCTGCGTGCCGTTTCCATGATGCACATCGAAGTCGACCAGCGCCACGCGTTCCAGTTCGTACGCGTCGCAAGCATAGGCTGCGGCAATCGCGGCTTGATTGAAGATACAGAAACCCATCGCCCTGGCCGGCTCCGCATGATGGCCACAGGGACGCGTCGCGCAAAAGACCTTGCGTATCTCCGCATCGGCTGCCGTATCCATCACCGCATCCACCCCGGCGCACGCCGCGCCGACACAGCGCATCACTGCTTCCCATGAGCCCGGCGACATGACGGTGTCGCCGCCGTCCAGCGGCACGTAGCCGCGCTGCGGCGCGAGGTCCGCGACCTCGTCGATGAATGCCGGATCGTGAATCAATTCCAGCTGCTCGCGCGTGCCTAGCGGCGCATCGCGCCATTGCAGGGCCGCGAATTCGGGTGCTCGTAGCGCGCGCAACACTGCAATCAAACGTTCCGGCGATTCCGGATGGCTTGGGCCGGGGTGATGTTCCAGGCAAGCCGCGTGCGAGTACACAAGGGTCGTCATGACTTGGCACTCAGAACGCGCAGCCGATAACATGCGGCCAAGTCGACGCGCACGTGCCACTCTGCGGCGCTGAGCCCGGGCGGTACCGGCGAGTCCTGCCTGGCGGGCGTTTTGTCGTGCTCCATAGCGGCTCCAAAAAAACTATCCGGTATTGCGCAAACCGGCCGCAATCCCGTTGATCGACAGATGGATTGCTCGATGCACGCGCACGTCGATCTCGCGTCCGTCGGTCACCGTCAGCCTATGCCGCTTCAGCAATTCGACCTGCAAATGATTAAGCGGATCGAGATAGGCAAAGCGGCTTTTTATCGCGCGCGCGAGTCGCGGGTTGTTGGCCAAAGGCTGTTTGGCGCCAGTGACCAGCGCCAGGCATTCCAGCGTGATTTCATGTTCGTGCGCAATACGCTGGAAAATGCGCCGGCGCAGCGGTTTGTTGGCAACCAGTTCCGCGTAGCGCGAGGCGACTGCGAGATCGGTCTTGACCAGCACCATTTCCATGTTTGAAATCAGCGTCGCAAAGAATGGCCATTCCACGCACATCGCGCGCAAAGTCGCGATCTTTTCTTTTTTCTCCTTTGCGTTGCCCTCTTCCAGCCACGACGACACTGCGCTGCCAAAGCCATACCATCCCGGCAGCAACAGGCGGCACTGACCCCAGGAAAAACCCCAGGGGATCGCGCGCAGGTCTTCGATGCGCTGTGTCGATTTGCGGGAAGCAGGACGCGAGCCGATATTCAGTTCGGCGATTTCCGCAATCGGCGTCGCCGAAAAAAAGTAATCGGTGAAGTCCGGCGTTTCGTAGACCAGATTACGGTATGCGCTGTATGCACGTCCGGATAGTTCTTCCATCACCTTTTCAAACGCCGCCAGTTTCTTCGCGTGATGATCACCGCTGGCTTGCGGGAGCAGGCTGGCTTCCAGCGTAGCGGCGACCAGCAGTTCCAGATTGCGCCGGCCGATTTCCGGGTTGGAGAATTTCGACGCGATCATCTCGCCTTGTTCGGTCAATCGGATCTGGCCGTTGACGGTGCCGGGTGGTTGCGCCAGGATCGCTTCATAGCTGGGCCCGCCGCCACGCCCGACGGTGCCGCCGCGCCCATGAAACAGGCGCAGCCTGACGCCTGCTCGGTCGAACACGTCGACCAGACTGGTCTCTGCCCTATACAATTCCCAGTTCGACGTGAGAAAACCACCATCCTTGTTGGAGTCCGAGTAGCCCAGCATGACTTCCTGCAGGTAGCCTTGCTTGCCGATCAGGCGACGCGCCTGCGGGATTGCCATCAGACTTTCCATGATACCGGCGGCACAGCGCAGATCCGGAATGGTCTCGAATAACGGCACCACCATCAAGTCCATTTCCGCATCCGATGACTGTTCGGTCTCGTCATTCCAATGGATGCGCAACAGGCCGGTTTCTCGTTGCAACAGCAGCACTTCAAGCAAATCGGACACACTCTCGGTATGCGAAACAATATAGTTGCGGATTGCCCCTTCGCCGTAGCAGCGGCGGATTTCGCGTGCGGCATGCAGGATCGCGAGTTCGGAATTGGTCTCTTCCGAGTAGCTGAGATACGGCGAATACAGCAGGCGCGGCTTGCCCAGTTCGCCGAGCAGCAATTCGACCTTCTCGCGCTCCGACAAATCGCCGTAGCGCGGCGCCACCCTGGCGCGGGCAAAGAGTTCGGTCAGCACCCGCTCGTGCACCTCGGAACTTTGACGCATGTCGAGCGAGGCGAGATGGAAGCCAAAAATCTCCGACGCGCGTTTGAGCATCGCCAGGCGCGGCTTTATCAGCGCCGTGCCGTGATGCGCCTTGAGCGAGTTCACCAGTATCTGCAGGTCATTGCTGAATTCGAGTGCACTCGCATAAGGTGGCGCGGGGCCGACCTCCTTGCGCAGGACGGTGCCGCCGCCTGAGCCGCGGGTGGTCCCCGCCAGGCGTGCATAGATGCCGATCAGCGCACGCCGGTAAGGCTCCTCCACACGATGGAGCGACCGGTCGGGCGACAGGTCGGCCAATGCCTGCACTTCCGGACTGACCTTGACCAGCAGGCTCGATACCGACAATTCCGCGCCGAGCGCGTGCACCTCTTCCAGGTAGAATTCGAGGATCGTGGTCGATTGGCGCGCCAGGGCATGCCGCATCGTTGTCGCGTTGACGTTCGGATTGCCGTCACGGTCGCCGCCTATCCAACTCGACATCTGCACGAACGCCGGCAGTTCGGCATGCGCTGCCCGCTGTTTCAGTTTTTCCGGAAATCGCGTAGTGATTTCCTCTTCGATATCGTCATAGAGCGCCGGTAATTCACGCAGGAAGGTTTGCTGGTAATACGATAGCGCATTGTCGATTTCATCCTCAACCGCGAGTTTGGACGAACGCAACAACCGGGTCTGCCACAAGCTCGCGATGCGGGAATGCAGCAGTTCAGTATTGCGCCTGGATTCTTTCGGCGTCAGCGGCAAGTCGCGCTGCGCCAGCAAACGTGCGATGTCATGTTCCGCGTCCAGGGTACTCTTGCGCTGAACTTCGGTCGGATGCGCGGTCAGCACCGGCGAGATCAACGCACTCTTGAGAAAACTCCGAATCGCGCCGCCTGCGATGCCGGCCGCATCGAGTTGCGCCAATGCATAGGCGATGCTGCCCGGTTGCGCTGCTCCGCCCGCAAGGGAAGCCGCCCGGCGTAGCCGGTTATGATGCTGGTCTTCCGCTATATTGGATAGATGTGAAAAATACGAAAATGCGCGTACGACTGAGATGGTTTGTATCCGCGTCAATTTCTTCAGCAGCTTGTTGAGCTCGGTGCCGGCCTGCGCATTCGACTCGCGCCGGAACCGCACCGCGGTCTGCCGGATCGTTTCGATTACATCGAAAACCTGCTCGCCTTCCTGATCGCGCAAGACGTCGCCGAGCAGACGGCCCAGCAGACGGATGTCTTCTTTCAGGGGCGCATCCTGATCACTGGATTTTGCCTCGGAGACAAATTTTCTCTTGCTCGCGGGCGCAACGGCGAGCTGATTTTCCAACAGGTCGACAGTTTTCATGATTCAGACCAGCCGCAGCCGCTCCTCCATCAGCCCGGACTCGTACAGCAGCCTGTGCTTACCCGTCAAACACAGGAAGTGCTTGCCGGTGCAACGCGCAATCAACGACATATCGAGGCGCTCCGCGACCATGTGCCCCATTTGCGTAGTGCCGGAGCGCGACAGCAGAAACGGGATGCCCATCTGCGCGCCCTTGATCACCATCTCGGAAGTCAGGCGGCCGGTCGTGTAGAAAATCTTGTCGTCGCCTTCGATCCCGTCGAGCCACATCTTGCCGGCGATCGCATCGACCGCGTTGTGACGGCCGACATCTTCGATAAAATACAGCAGGCCCCCATCCGCGGAAAACAGCGCGCAACCATGTACCGAGCCGGCCTGCTTGTAGATCGACTGTTGGGTCCGGATAATATCGACGATGCGGTAAAGAACCGATTGCCGCAAGCGCGCATCCGCCGACAGAACGATCGAATCGACTTCATCCATCAAGCCGCCGAATACCGAGCCCTGGCCGCAGCCGGTGGTGACGACCTTCTTTGCCGTGCGCGCCTCGACATCGGCGATGCCGTTACGGGTAATCACCGCAACCGAATCAACCGACCAATCGACCTGTACCGAGGCGATCTCTTCGACCGAGCGCACCAGGCGCTGGTTGCGCAGGTAGCCGACCGTCAGCATCTCGGGTGCGCCGCCCAGCGTCATCAGCGTCACCAGTTCGCGCTTGTCGACGTAGACGGTTAGCGGCCGCTCACAGGGGATCGCGATGGTCGATAACCGTCCGCGTTCATCCATGACCTCGACATCATGCGTCAGGTTGGCGTCGGCGTTGGACAAGAGAGGTCGCTGGTTCATGTCATGGCCATTCGGAATCAATGCGCGCGCATGCCCTGCA
This sequence comes from Oxalobacteraceae bacterium UBA5157, assembly GCA_002415335.1. Lineage (GTDB taxonomy): Bacteria > Pseudomonadota > Gammaproteobacteria > Burkholderiales > Burkholderiaceae_D > UBA5157. Next base: position 4,664 of record DHXL01000279.1, on the reverse strand, counting down.
ACGCCTGGCCACCACCGTAACTTCCCTGCTGCGGCGCCTCGCCACCCAGCACTACGCGGATCGCGCAATACTTGAATTCCGGAATTTTCGCATAGGGATCCAGTGCCGCATTGGTCAGCTTGTTGATTGCGGCTTCGTAATAACAGAACGGCACGAACACCGCGCCGCGCGGCGAGCTGTCGTCGGCCCGCGCATACAGTGCCACCGTGCCGCGCCGCGAAGCGATCGTCACGATATCGCCCGGCTTGGCGCCCATCGCCTTCAGATCGAGCGGATGGATCAGGGCGATCGGATCCGGCTCGATCGCGTCCAGCACCGTGGCCCGCCGTGTCATGCTGCCAGTATGCCAGTGCTCCAGTTGACGACCGGTGATCAGCACCATCGGGTACTCGGTATCGGGCCGTTCGTCGGCCGGAATGATGTCGGCCGGCACGAAGCGCGCGCGTCCACCTTCGCGCGGGAAGTCATCGACGAATACCACCGATTGCCCCGGATCGCCTTCCTTGCGGCATGGATAGGTCACCGCGTTTTCGCGCTCCAGCCGCTCCCAGGTGATGCCGGCGATGCTCGGCATCGTGTGACGCATCTCGTCGAACACTTCGGAAACATGGCCGTATTGCCAATCCAGTCCGAGCTGTTGCGCCATCTGCTGGATGATCCACAAATCCTGCTTCGCCTCACCCGGCGGATCGATCGCCTGGCGGCCCATCTGCACCAGCCGGTCGGTATTGGTGAAGCTGCCGGTTTTCTCGGGGAAGGCAGTTGCGGGCAGGATCACGTCGGCCAGGTACGCGGTCTCGGTCAGGAAAATATCCTGCACCACCAGATGGTCGAGTGCGGCCAGCGATTCGCGCGCGTGGTTCGCATCGGGGTCCGACATCGCCGGATTCTCGCCCATCACGTACATGCCGCGTATCGTGCCCTTCTTGATCGCATGCATCACTTCCACCACCGTCAAGCCCGGCTTGCTGTCGAGCGTGCCGGGCTGCAGTTTCCATGCGCGCTCGAACGTGGCCTGCACCTTGGGATCATCGACGTGCTGATAGTCCGGGTACATCATCGGAATCAGGCCGGCGTCGGACGCGCCCTGCACGTTGTTTTGTCCGCGCAGGGGATGCAAGCCGGTGCCGGGCCGGCCGATCTGGCCGGTCATCAAGGCCAACGCAATCAGGCAGCGCGCATTATCCGTGCCGTGGATATGCTGCGATACGCCCATGCCCCACAGGATCATCGAGCCTTTCGAGGTGGCATAGAGCCGCGCGACCTCCTTGATGGTCTCGGCACCGATGCCGCAAATCGGCGCCATCATTTCCGGGCTGTAGCCTTCGACATTCTTCTTCAGATCCTCATAGCCGATGGTCCGGCTGTCGATGAAGGCTTGGTCGACCAGGCCTTCGCTGACGATCACGTGCATCATCGCGTTGAGCAGGGCCACATCTGTATCGGGCTTGAACTGCAGGAAGTGATGCGCCATGCGCGCCAGCTCCGAGCGGCGCGGGTCGCACACGACCAGCTTGGTGCCGTTCTTCACCGCATTCTTGATCCAGGTCGCGGCAACCGGGTGGTTGACCGTCGGATTGGCGCCGATGATGACGACCACTTCGGCCTTGGTCACATCCATCACCGGATTCGATACCGCGCCGGAGCCGATGCCTTCCAGCAGCGCGACCACCGAGGATGCATGGCACAGTCGCGTGCAATGGTCGACATTGTTGCTGCCGAAGCCGGTGCGCACCAGTTTCTGGAACAGATAGGCTTCTTCGTTGCTGCCCTTGGCCGAGCCGAAACCGGCCAGCGCTTTCTTGCCGTGATGGTCGCGAATCTGTTTCAACTTGCCGCCGGCGAAGGCCAGTGCTTCTTCCCAGCTGGCTTCGCGGAAGATCTCCATCACATTGGTCGGGTCCATCGTGAAGTCGCCGCGCTTGGGCGCATCGGCACGCCGGATCAAGGGCTTGGTCAGGCGGTGCGGGTGGTGCGCGTAATCGAAACCATAGCGGCCCTTGACGCACAGCCGTTCGTGGTTGGCCGGACCGTCGCGTCCCTCGACATACAGTATTTTGTTGTCCTTGATGTTATAGGTCAGTTGGCAGCCGACGCCGCAATACGGGCAAACGGAGTCGACTTGCTTGTCCGGCACGGCAAGCGCGACATCGCGCGCCGGCATCAAGGCGCCGGTCGGGCAGGCTTGCACGCATTCGCCGCAGCCGACGCAAGTCGAGGCGCCCATCGGGTCATCCATGTCGAACACGATCTTGGCTTGATCGCCACGGAAGGCCAGACCGATCACGTCATTGACTTGCTCGTCGCGGCAGGCCCGCAGGCAGCGCGTGCACTGGATGCAGGCATCGAGGTTGACCGTGATCGCAGCATGCGAGGCGTCTTGCCGGACTTTCGCGCGGGCGGCGAAACGCGGCTTGCCGACCGCCAGTTTTGTCGCCCACTGATCGAGTTCGTTATGGCGCGTGTAAGCGGTTTCCGGCATGTCCGACAGCAGCAGTTCCAGCACCATCTTTTGCGCAGCGACCGCGCGCGCGCTATCGGTGACGACGCTCATGCCGGCGCTTGGATTGCGACAGCAAGAGGGCGCGAGTACGCGTTCGCCGTCGATCTCCACCATGCAGGAGCGGCAGTTGCCGACCGTATCCATGCCTTCCTGGTAGCACAGGTGCGGGACCTCGATGCCTTCGCGCTGCGCGACCTGGATCAGGGTTTCGGTCTCCCGGCCCAGCACCTCGCGGCCGTTCAGCGTGAAGCTGACCATGGGGCTGTCGAGCTGCGCTAATTCATTGCGGGTAATCGCGTTCATAGGGTGCTCTCAGGCTAATTCGTGCGGGAAATATTTGACGACGCAATCGACCGGATTCGGCGCCGCCTGACCCAGTCCGCAGATCGACGCATCGCGCATCACGGTAGACAAATCCGCCAGCAATGCCAGGTCCCATTTCGGCTGCTCGATCAACGCAGCCGCCTTGGCGGTGCCGACCCGGCACGGCGTGCATTGGCCGCACGACTCGTGCTTGAAGAACTGCATCATGTTGCGCGCGGCATCCACTGCGGTGTCGCGATCCGACAGCACGATCACCGCGGCCGAACCGATGAAGCAGCCATACGGTTGCAGCGTATCGAAATCGAGCGGGATTGCGTTCATCGACGCCGGCAGGATGCCGCCCGAGGCGCCGCCCGGCAGGTAGGCGTAGAAGCTGTGGCCATCCAGCATGCCGCCGCAATATTCGTCGATCAATTCCTGGATCGTAATGCCGGCCGGGGCCAGTTTGACGCCGGGTTGCTGGACGCGTCCGGAGACGGAGAACGAGCGCAAACCCTTGCGGCCGTTTCTGCCCTGCGAGGTGAACCAGGCACCGCTCTTTTCCAGCAGCACGCGGACCCAGTACAGCGTCTCGAAGTTGTGCTCCAGCGTCGGCCGACCGAACAGGCCGACTTGCGCCACGTACGGCGGGCGTAGCCGCGGCATGCCGCGCTTGCCTTCGATCGATTCGATCATCGCCGATTCTTCGCCGCAGATGTAGGCACCGGCGCCGCGCCGCAGGATGATTTCCGGCATGCCGGCGATCGGCGGTGCGGATCGCAATTTGTCCAGCTCAGCTTCGAGCATGGTGCGGCAGCCGTGGTATTCGTCACGCAAATAAATATAGATGGTCTCGATCCCGACCGCCCAGGCAGCGATCAGCATGCCTTCCAGAAAGCGGTGCGGATCGCGTTCCAGATACACGCGATCCTTGAAGGTGCCGGGTTCGCCTTCGTCGATATTGACTGCCATCAGGCGCGGGCCGGTTTCGGCGCGCACGATGCGCCACTTGCGGCCGGCCGGGAAACCGGCGCCGCCCAAGCCGCGCAAGCCGGAGTCTTCCATCGTCTTGATGACCGATTCGACATCGCGGGCGCCGCTGCTGCATTCTTTCAACAGCGCGTAGCCGCCCTCGGCTCGATAGGCTGCATAGTCGATGAAGCCGTCGGGGACGTGCACAATTTCTTTGGCGGCGACTTTGGCGGAGATGGTCTCGACGCTGGCGTGCGGCACCGGGTGTTGGCCGACTACCGCAGCTGGCGCTTGTTCGCAACGACCGATGCAGGGCGCGGCGATCACCCGCACGTCCTTGCCTAGTATTTGGGGAAGCCTTTGCAGGAGATCGCGTGCGCCGGCCATTTCGCAGGACAGGCCGTCGCAGACGCGCACGGTCAGTGCGGCAGGGGCGTCCTCGCCTTCCTTGACGATATCGAAATGATGATAGAAGCTCGCGACTTCGTAGACTTCCGTCTGCGCCAGGCGCATCTCTTGCGCCAGCGCAGCGAGGTGGGCGGCGGACAGGCTGCCGTAGCGATCCTGGATCTTGTGCAAGTGCTCGATCAGCAGGTCGGCCTGGCGCGACACCGTTCCGAGCAGGGCCTGAACTTCAGCCAGTGCCGCCGAGTCAACCCTACGGCCTTTTGGCGCTTCGCGCTTGCGCTGTTTGGTTGCGCCCTGCACGGAGATGGGGATCACGGGATGGTTCATGGAGGTTCCTGTTGAGCTTGTCTCTACCTGTTACCGCGTCCAGATGGGTTGTAGAATTTGCAGGTTGGGTTGAGTGCAACGAATCCCAACCTATCAATTTGTCAGCATTACGCGTCTAAGCTTAGCTTAAATCACGCGTTCAGCGCGCAAG
>DHXL01000251.1:2064-7302 GCA_002415335.1 Oxalobacteraceae bacterium UBA5157 | reverse complement strand
GCGGCAACCATGAAAAAGAAACTCAATCACGACATGCCACCTTATCGCATTCTGGGGGCGTGCAATCCTTCGCTGGCACACCGAGCGATCGAAGCGGAGCCATCGATCGGCCTGCTGTTGCCGTGCAATGTCGTCGTGCGGCAAGATGCTGCAGGCGGCGTTCGCGTAGAATTCATGGACCCGAACGCGGTACTCGATCTGGTCGGCCGGCCCGAAATCAATCAACTTGCGCAAGAAGTGCGTCAGCGGCTGGAGCGGGTGATGGCAGCGATGTAAGGCGCGCGGCGCCGCGGCATGCGGTGCGGATGGGCGCCGTTTCTTGGGTTGAGGAGGCTGCGACGCGATAGAGCAGGCGGTTTCCGCCAGCACGGTTTAAATGAAACGATTGCCGGCTCCGCCGGCGACGATTTACAAGAGAGTACGAGATGAGTGAAACGGTAAGCGTCACGATTACGCAGAAACAAGACTACCAATTCCTGGTCGACTTCGGGGAGGCGATCCCTACTCTGCTCGCCGACGAGCCGGCGCCGCTCGGAAAAGGAGATGGCCCGGCGCCGACGCACATGCTGCTGGCGGCGGTGGCAAACTGCCTTTCTGCAAGTCTGCTATTCTCACTGAAGAAATTCAAACAGGATGCCGGCGGCATCAAGACCAAGGCGACCTGTACCGTTGATCGCAACCAAAGCAATCGGCTGCGCGTCCAGCAGATCGACGTAACGATTCAGCTCGGGAAGGCGGGCGCAGAGTTTGCGCATCTCGATCGCGTGTTGGGGCAGTTTGAAGATTTTTGTACTGTCACGCAAAGTGTGCAGGCAGGGGTCCCGGTCAAGATCACCGTGACCGATCGAAACGGCATACGCCTGGAATAATGGCAGGCATTATGTGAAGCCGATATGCACGATAACGACACCATGCTGGACCTCGCACAACTGCGCGCCGTCGCAGGAGAGGCGACGGCTGCGTTACGCGTGTTGGCGAATGAAGACCGCTTGCTGCTGCTGTGTCAGCTGAGCCAGGGCGAAAAGTCGGTTGGCGAACTGGAAGAGCTGCTTGACCTGCGCCAGCCGACTCTGTCGCAGCAGCTCGGCGTGCTGCGCACCGAGGGCGTGGTCAACACCCGGCGCGACGGCAAACGCATTTACTATTCCGTCGCCGATCAAAAGGTGCTGGCGCTGCTCAATACCCTTTACGCGCTGTATTGCCGGAAGGAGTAGCACTGGTTCGCGGCTTCAGGAAGGCTTGCCATTCGCATCGCGCGTCTTCGTGCATTCGCTCTTGGGGAATGGCTGCTTGGCTTGCTCCGGATTGAACTCAACCAACGCGCTCTTGGCCCGCTTGACGTCCTTGCCAAGTTCCGTGAGATAACGAGCGCGTTCCTCGCTTTGCCATTCCGTATCGGAAAAACTCTTCATCGGATAGTCCTTGCTGACGTACGCAGTCCCTTCGATGCGCGGCATCAAGGCGCGATCGGGATCGGCATTTTCCATGAGCAGATAGGCGTCCACATCGCGCAGCGTGAGCGGCAACGCGGGCGTCTGATCATGCAGCAGCTTGCCGAACACCGTCAGGCGCACATCATTGCCACCCTGCGGCAGTAGGTCATTGAACGTCGCGAGCGCAAATGGCTTGCCGTTCGCATCGTCGATCCTGCCGGTGACGATGTAGCGGCCTGCAATCCGCACGTTTGCCTTCAGATAGAAATTGAGCGAGCCGGCTTCTACCGCTTCACGTATCGGGCCGGCCCAGGTAGCGGGGTTCTGAGGCGAGTAAATCACGTCGAACAACACGATGCCGGCGCGATCGCCCACGCTATACCTGACTTCTGTCCGTATGGTGCCGGCGAAGTTGGCGAAACCGGTCTGGTCCGGCGCGAATGCGTCGGAAAATGTTCCATCGCCGGCCGCCAGATCGCCATTCTGCCCGTCGTCGCTAAACGGCAGCGCCACTTGGGAAACGTCCCTGGTTCCGCGGAACGTGAGGCCGCGCGCGACTGCGCGCGTAATGAACAGCGGCAGGGTCTTGCCATCGCCATCGATCGCCCTTACCGAAAAAACGACTGCTTCGCCGGCCGCCATGAAGACGCGGGACTGCGAGGTCTGGATCTGCACGGAGGGGTCCGTCCCGCCATCTTCCTTGCGCATCGCATGCTGATCCAGCACCGGGCGATTCGGATAGACCTGATCGGGATGTTCCGCAATCGGTCGCGACGCCGTCGGATACTTTGTGCTGTCGCGATAGCTGCACAGCGTGTGATCGGCCAGTTCCAATTGTTCGTTCAAAGTCGCGAGACGATCTGCTCGCGAAGCGGCAGTCGCCGGCAAGGGGGCTATTGGCGGGCCTCCCGGCGTCTGCAGAAATGACGCGTTGGATTGGCGCTGCGCCGGCGGCACCGCCGTCGCCGCAACGTCTAACGGCCAATACCACGCGCTGCCGGACACCAGCAACACCAGGACGATGACGGCAGCTCGCCAATGCTTGCGCAGCCATCCACCGGAGCCGGCGGATGGCTGCTGACCTGCCGTCCCTTGCTTGCGCTTGGGACCGCTCGTCTTACGTGGCATTGCTCACCATGGCCGCTCGTACCACCGAGATAATGCCCTCCCAATTACCGTTAGAGTAGTGGTTGTAGGCTTCCTTGTCATCGCGGAACGTCACAGAGTGATAACTCCATTTTGCGCGGCCTCCTTCGTTGTTCGCCGCTCCCAGGGTCAAGTCATTGCAAAACCAGTCGCTCGGATTGCAGTAGGCGCCGCCGGATGAGCCGGAGACGCCGCCCGAGCTGTGATAAGCGACCGCTTCGTCATCCTGTCCCGGCAGGATTCCAGAATAGAAAGTCCCTCGCGCGCCGGCGGACATGTAGAACCAGACGTTGTGCGTGTCGTTGTGGTTGTACATCGCGCGGGCGGTGGTGGTTTTTAGGTCCTGTACCAGCGGCTCGGTGGTGGTCCATGCGCCGGCGTCGGAGAGTTCGGAACCCCCGCCGGCGCCCGACGCGGCTCGCACCCATTTGATGTTCCAGCCAACCTGCGATGTGCCATCGGAATTAGCGCACTGGCCGCTCGAATTGGCGACCGCATTTTTCTTCATGCGCGTCGAGCCGCCGTAGTTGGCCAGGGAATAGCCCATCATCAAGTCGCCCGCGCTATGGGTCGCGACGTAGCACCAGTTGGACCCGGTGCAAAAGCAGTCCAATGCGTCGCGTATCTTTCCGTTTTGGGACGAGATGCTGTTGTAGCCGTCCCAATTGACTGCCTTCTTGTTGACGCCGGCAGCGGTGCTGCTGGGACCCCAATAAGTGAAGCTCGTGTAGTCGCCGACCACGCCGCTGCCGTTGCGGCCATTTATCCACAAACTGTAATTTGTCGCGCTGGCGATCGTCGAAATAGCCGTCAGCGATACAAAGAACAGGTACGCAACTACACGCATCAATTTAGTCATTTAGGTCTCCTCCTGTAAGGCGTGGATGAAAGAACAGTGCTATCGGCCGTTAGTCAACGCTCGCACTGCGATGCGTGATCGGAAACGCGTTGCAGGAACGGCTTCCGTCAGCATTCTTTTTATAATCGGGCCAGGATAGAGTATCGAAACAACGTGATAACAATGTCAACTCGCGCTGCAGCAAGAAGCGCGCCGGAAACCTGTCTTGATTTGGCGTGCCGCCTTATCCAGCATCGATTTGCAATGGTTTAGATGTAAAACTCTAAAACGAGGTCAGCACTTGATCGTGGAGAACGATTGAAGTGTTACAGACCGGTTTCTTTCTTGCGGCGTATATCGGCTACGCCAACAAGGTTGGGCAGCCGTTAGCTTTTGAGATGGACCACGCCCATCTGTTCCCTGTGTGCAATGGCTGAGCGGAACTTCACTTTCCAATTCCTTTCTTACCTAGTGCGCGATCTATTTTCGTTTTTTTACCGTTCCCTTCACTACTTCCTCGACCCCGCGTTGTCCACGCAGATCGGTATCGACCAAGCCATTTTTCAGATCGGTAAAGGCTCGTTTCATCTCTTTTTTCGGCGCGACTGGTTGCTTGTCCGGCGTTTCGTCGCGCTCATGTGGCAGCTGCGCAGCACTGCCACTCTTGACGGGGGCGTTGGTATTCACCGCCGGCATTTTGGCTTTCTTTGACATCGAATTTTCACCTTTCTGATCGATAGGTCCTGGGATTGCAATCGCGCAAAATCAGGTGTTTTGATAGTCAGCTCGCAACTCATGGGTGATGGAGAATCTGATCGTGCTTGTCGTGAGAAGCGGCCTGTTTTCCAGATGTTGGACCGATCGAATGTAAATTGATTGCGCTGTCCGCCTTATGCCGCCGCATTTCGAGTAGCGGGCTTCACCAATTTCGGCGGTATGAGCGGATTGCAGCGGTCATATGTGTCATGTCATTACCCTCAAAATGGATACCACGAAAAAAATCATGCTACCTGCGCGGCGGACGATGGTCTGTTCGCTGGCAAACATAAACCGAGGGAGCTTGCGCTGAGGGAAAGGAAATTCGATAGAGGATGGGTCGGAAGTCGGCGTGCTCAGTTCAATTGATTCGCAAACACGTCCAGATGATGATCGGTACTGCCGAATTGCAATTCGATCGCCATCAGACGTTTGAAATAGTGGCTGACATCCAATTCATCGGTCACGCCCATTCCACCGTGCAATTGCACCGCCTGTTGGCCGACAAAACGGCAGGCCTGGCCGATCACCACCTTGGCTGCCGACATCGCGTGGCGGCGTACGGCAGGATCGCCATCCTGACAGCGGACCGCCGCGAGATAGCTCATCGACCGCGCCTGCTCGATATGCAGCACCATGTCCGCCATCCGATGCTGCAACGCCTGGAATTTGCCGATTGCGACACCGAACTGCTTGCGGTTGCGCGCGTATTCGACGGTCGCCGCCAGGATGCGGTCCAGCGCGCCGATCGCTTCCGCACAGAGCGCGGCAAGTCCGGTGTCGAGGATTTCGCCGATGCATGCCTCGGTGTCGGACGCTGCGTTCAACAGGGCGCCGGCCGGCACCGAAACCTGTTCGAGCCAGACGTCGCTGGCGCGCACACCGTCAACCGTGGTGTACGACACCTGGCGCAAGCCGGGCGCGTCGTGCGGCACCGCGAATACGGCCAGCGGACCGGTAGCGTCAGGTTCAGCGAGACGTGCGGTTACCAGCAAGATGTTGGCCGAGACGCCATGCGCAATCACGCTCTTGTGACCGGTGAGGATATACGATCTTGCATTCGCT
>DHXL01000251.1:0-1802 GCA_002415335.1 Oxalobacteraceae bacterium UBA5157 | reverse complement strand
CAGGTCGGAATCCCCTTGTGGGACATAGCCATCGCCGACCAAAGCCGCGCGCGTCTCGACCGCCCGCCAATCGAATCGGGTAGCGGGTTCATCGTGCGCCAATACTGCAATCAGTTCGCCGGCGGCCATCGAAGGCAGCATGGCGGCGCGTTGCACATCGTCGCCCAGCATGGACACCGTTCTGGTGGCGATCACGGCGCTCGCCAGATACGGTTCCAGCACCAGTCCTTCACCCATGGCCGTCATCACCAGCATGGTGTCAATCGGACTGCCACCGAGGCCGCCTTCCGCTTCCGGAACATTCAGCGCCAGCAAGCCGAGGTCGGCGAATCCCTGCCAGACTTCCGGGCTGAACCCGCGCGCCGATTTTTCCTTGATCCGGCGTCGGGTTTCAAAGGAATAATCCTTTGCGATGAAACGCCGCGTTGTTTCCTGCAGCATCTGCTGTTCTTCGCTGAACGTGAAATCCATGAATCGTGCTCCTACAGCCCCAGAATCATTTGGGCGATGATGTTCTTTTGAATTTCATTGGAGCCGCCGTAAATCGACAGCTTGCGCATGTTCAGGTAATTCGCGCTCAGCGATGCCGCATACGGCGGCCCGATATGCTCGCCCTGATAACCGGCGGCCATCGCTTCGCGGCGCAGCGGCAATGCATACGGGCCGACTGCCTGCGTCAGCAATTCGGTGATCGCCTGTTGAATCTCGGTACCCTTGATTTTCAGGATCGACGCTTCGGGTCCCGGCGCGCGGCGTTCTGCTTCGGCCGATAGCACGCGCAGGTTCGTGATTTCGAGCGCCATCAAGTCGATGTCGACTTGCGCGATGCGCGCGGCGAACAGCGGATCCTTGATCAGCGGCTTGTCGTTTTTTATTTCCAGCGATGCGATGCGTTTCAGGCGTGCCAGCTCACGCTTGGCAATACCGATTCCGGCGATGTTGGTGCGTTCATGCCCGAGCAAGAACTTGGCGTAGGTCCATCCCTTGTTTTCTTCTCCGACCAGGTTCTCGACCGGCACGCGCACGTCTTCCAGCCATACCTCATTGACTTCGTGTGCGCCGTCCATCGTGATGATCGGACGCACGGTGACGCCGGGTGTCTTCATATCGATCAGCAGGAAGGAGATGCCTTGTTGCGGCTTGACTGCGGTGTCGGTGCGCACCAGGCAGAAGATCCAGTCCGCGTATTGACCGAGCGTGGTCCAGGTCTTCTGGCCGTTCACGAGGTAATGATCGCCATCCCCGCTTTTGACCAATTCGGCGCGGGTTTTTACCGATGCCAGATCGGATCCGGCGCCGGGTTCGGAATAGCCCTGACACCACCATTCTTCGGCCGCCAGGATCCGCGGCAGATAACGGTCTTGTTGCGCTTTCGAGCCGAAAGCCATGATCACCGGCGCGACCATTTTGAGACCGAATGGGATCGCGCGCGGCGCACCAGCCGCCGCGCATTCCTCCTCGAAAATATATTGCTGCACGGAGGTCCAGCCGGGACCGCCGAACTGCGCCGGCCACGATGCGCAACCCCAGCCGTGTGCATGCAGCACGCGTTGCCAGCGCACGTAATCGTCGCGCTCGAGGATCAATCCGTTCAATACCTTGTGCTGGATGTCGGCCGGGAGCGAATCGGCGAGAAAGCCGCGGACCTGATGGCGGAACGCGACCTCTTCGGCGGTGAAATTCAGATCCATGGTTTCCTCGTTGTTCTTTTTTCTTCAGCTAAACGCCTGAATCCCGGTCTGCGCCCGTCCCAGGATCAACGCATGGATATCGTGCGTGCCTTCGTAGGTATTCACGACTTC
>DHXL01000096.1:20575-21177 GCA_002415335.1 Oxalobacteraceae bacterium UBA5157 | reverse complement strand
ATCCCGGAATTCACGACGCCGGAGGGCGTGACGGTACGGGTGATCGCCGGAGCCAGCCACGGCGTGGCCGGCGCGATGCAGCGCGAGACCACGCAGCCGCTCTATCTCGATCTGCAGCTGCCTGCAGGATCGCGTTTCGCGCAGTCGCTGCCGCCGGCGTTCAACGCCTTCGTGTTTGTCTATCAGGGCGAATTGCTGATTGGGGACAAGCTGGTACCGCAACAGCGCATGGCGATTCTCAAGAACGAAGCCGACAGCGATGGCGTAGTCATGCATGCCGACGCGCCGGTACGTGCCTTGCTAATTGCCGGCCAGCCGCTGCGCGAGCCGATCGCACAATACGGCCCGTTCGTCATGAATACGCAGCAAGAGATTTTTCAGGCGATCAGCGATTTCAAAGAGGGGCGTCTCGCCAACGCAGAATGAAGCAACACAACGGCAACACGACGTTATTTACCCACTATCAATTTCAAGGACACACAACATGAACGCATTGAATCGCTATGGCCCGCTGGCAGGACGTATCCTGATCGCACTGATCTTCGTCCTTTCCGGCTTTGGAAAGATTACCGGTTTCGAAGGCACGGTGGGCTATATCTTTG
>DHXL01000096.1:14589-20401 GCA_002415335.1 Oxalobacteraceae bacterium UBA5157 | reverse complement strand
GGGGCTATATCGCGAGCAAGGGGCTGCCGCTGCCGCAACTGGCCGCGATCGGCTCGATCATCGTCGAGCTGGGAGGCGGCATTTTGCTAATAATCGGCTGGAAGGCGCGCTGGGCGGCAGCGGCAATGTTGGTGTTCACCGCGCTTGCCGCATTATTCTTTCATAATTTCTGGGCCGTGCCGCCGGACCAGGCGCAAAACCAGATGATTCATTTCATGAAGAATATTTCGATGATCGGTGGGCTGCTTTTTGTGGTGGTGCATGGCAGCGGGCCCCTTAGTGTGGATGGGGATGACCGACGGTAGTTTGAATCGGTCGCGGACTTTGGTATTGGCCTGCTAATGAGATAACATACCGATATGGGCACATAAGAAAATTGCGCCTTACGCGCGAGGCGGGTAACAAGACTGCAGCTCAGAGCCATCGTCTGGCTGCAGCTTTTAATAGCGTTACCCAAAAGCCCACCCGAGATACGCCGAGATTTCGTTTCCTTATATAGAAGTTAATCCGTGGGACCTATCGATTGCATCAAGTATTCCGATCTCGTTGATATACCGAGACTGCAATTGCTCATGGAGAGCTTCAGCGAGGTGATAGGAATCGCCAACGCAGTGATCGATGTCGACGGAATCGTCATTGTCGAATCCGGGTGGCAGAAAGCGTGTGCCGGATTCCACCGCACGAATGCGGAAAGCTGTCGGCGCTGCATTGAAAGCGATACGTCGCTTGCCGAACGCATGACGGGAGGCGTGCTTCTTGCGACTTACCGTTGCCATAATGGCCTGCTCGATTCGGCTGCGCCGATCATCGTGGAAGGACAGCACGTAGCAAACGTCTTGACAGGCCAGTTCCTGACGTCCCCGCCGGACCTGGAATTTTTTCGCAAGCAGGCCAAGCAGTTTGGCTTCGAAGCGGCGGGCTATCTTGAAGCCATCGCCAAGGTTCCGGTCTTGTCCCAGGCGCGAGTCGAATCCGTAACGCGCCTCTATGCGCAACTTGCCGGCATGTTGGCCATCAATAGTCTGGACCGCCTCCGGGAAAGAAAGGCTGCAGAAACGCTGGCCGGCCTGAACAAGCTGCTCGAGGAACAGGTTGTCCTTCGCACGCAGTCGCTGGCCAGGGCGAACGAGGATTTGGCGGGACGGGAGGCTTTGCTCAAGCAGATCCTGGATACGTCCAGCGTGGCAATCTTTCTGCTCGATACGGAAGGGCGCATCACGCAAGCGAACCAGCGCACGGCCGACATGTTTGGAAGGTCTCTCGATGCGTTGGTGGGAATCGAATACGTTGCCCTCGTTCATCCGGCAGAACGCGAGATCGGGCGCCAGAATATGCTCGCGTTGCTGGCCCGCGCAATACCTTCGGTCGAGCTGGATCGGCTTTACCGGCGACCCGACCAAACCGAATTCTGGGGACACCTGACGTGTAATCGCTTCTGCGATGCGAACGGCGATGAACACGGCCTCATCGGCGTGATCGCTGACATTACCGATCGCAAGCACGACGAACTGGCGCAGGTGCACAAAATAATCGAAGCGGCGCCCGATCCAATGCTGTTGGTTGGTAACGATGGCAATATTGCCTTTGCCAATTTCGCGTCCCAGTCAGTTTTCGGCTACGCACTGAGCGAATTGATAGGCCAGAATGTCGATAATCTGGTGCCGATCGGACGCCGCAGCAATCATGCGCAGTGGCGCAGTAATTTTCAAAGTGAAGGCGACAGAAGCATGTCGCCATCAGCAGGGATGGGAAAGCTGACGGCGGTGCGGAAGGACGGCACCGAGTTCCCTGTCGAAATCAGACTCAGCCGACTCCAGATAGATCATCAACCGGTCGTCATCGCGAGCCTGAACGACATCAGCGAAAGACGACAGGCAGCCGATCTGCTGCAACAATCTTTTGCCGAAATGCGCCGGCTGGTCGATCATCGGCAAAGCATCAGGGAAGACGAACGAAAACGCATGGCGCAAGATATCCATGATGATCTGGGCCAGAACTTGTTAGCGCTGAAAATGGATGTGGTCACGCTGTGCAAGGGTATCGAAGATTTAAACTCAACACAGAATAAACTGGCGCAGGTGGTACTGAATAACATCGATGCCACCATCAGGTCCGTGAAAGAAATCATTAACGATCTGCGCCCCACGGTGCTGGAACTGGGCTTGCATCCAGCGGTAGAGTGGCAGCTGAAGCAATTCGAGCGGACCTCCGGGATATCCGCCACGCTGGTGGCGACCCCGCCACACGTCAATTTTGGATTAGATGAGCGCAAGACCTTGGCAGTGTTCAGGATCATGCAAGAGTCGCTGACCAATGTGGCGCGCCATGCCCGTGCCACCGAAGTCGAGATCACGCTCAATCAGCACGAGAGTGGCTTTTCGATGGAGGTAAAGGACAACGGGAAAGGACTTCACTCAGACGATAGAAGAAAGAAGAACTCGTTTGGCCTGATGGGAATCAAGGAGCGCGTCGATTCGCTTGGAGGCGAACTCATCATCTCCAGCAGCCCTGGCAAAGGTACGGTCTTGTCGATTTTCATTCCGCAGGGCGAGGATCAGCGAGATTGAGGTAGGAGGTTTACCCGTCATCTATTTGTTCGCGATGGCGGCGTTTATCCAGGATTAACCCAAACTATGGGTCACGCTCTGGCCGAACGCCTCAACCTGTCGCCAGTCGGTAAAGTCGACCACCAGCTTAGGGTCGGTCGGTCCCTTGGTCAACAGCATGATGAATCGAATCATTAGCCGGTCAAGAAAGCCGTATCTCGGATAGTCCAACTTGCCGGCAAACACAGCCAGTTCCTTGGGATGCCAGGAAATCTGCCTGAGGAATTCTTGCATGTACGGGTTCGTATCGGGCCGATTTTTTTCGGGCTTTCTGGCGACGATATTGACTGAGAAAAAAGCGTTCGATTTACACTCCAGCACTTGCGCATTGCGATTGACGAAGTCGACTACGAGCGGGTTGTGCTTTCCATATCGGATACTGGCGCCGATGACGATCTTGTCGAACGAATCCAGGTCGATATCACGTGAATCCTTGACCGGCGCCAGGGTCACCTGATGGGCCTGCTGCTCGATGACCTGCTGTAATCGATTGCAGATTTTTAGGGTGTGCCCATCTGTGGTTGAATAAAGAAGGAGAATCTTGGCCATTGTTCCGCTTTCTCAGGTTGCTCCGGGACTGCGGCATCTGTCGCGTGGTCTGATTACGGACATGGTTGAGCATGTTCTTCCCGGCTTCAGACCACCACGCATTCTTGCCGCGTTCAGCGCAATCCGCTATTGTCGGAAGGCGAACCTGGTTTCGCTCGCGCGGGAAGCGCCGGCTTTTCGGATCAGTACGATGATGGTGTGGGGATACTGGCCCGGTAACTGGAAATAATTGCCATAGCTCACAGAGTTATTGAACGCCATGGGCTCGACGGTCTTGATCTGCTCGCCGATCGTCGGGTCCGGGACTCTTATCTCGACATGCGCGTCTTTGATCTCGGCTTTGGTTACCGCGTCGAACAACGAAATATTCAGATGGTAATAGTCGCTGCCACGCGGTATACCTCCGTGCATCGTACTTTCCGGATCGGTGCGGGGATGCTCTTTACGAAGAGATTCCGCCGATGTCACGCCGAAGTAGACATCCATTCCGTCGACAATTTGATGGTTGGGATCCTGCTTCACGGCCGCCGCAGGCGCGGCCGGCACCTGCTCGGCAGGGGCTGCAGGGTTCCACATGTAGGTGATGGCCGCCAGGATTTCGGTATCGGTCAGGTTGGCCTCGCCGCCGCGAGGCGGCATGCCGCCATGGCCGTTGATGGCGGAACGGCGCAGTGCCTCGAATCCCTGTTTGACGCGCGGAGCCCATGCTGCACGATCGCCGATTTTGGGCGCGCCCTGCACACCCGTTTCGTGACACTTGAAACAAATCGTTTTCACGACCTGCTCGCCGCTACGCTCTTCGACGCGGGCTGTTTTGCTGATGGGTGGCACCCAGTTGCCGCCGGAACTATTGACCATATAGACGATGGCGCGCTTGATCTCGATGTCGCTGAGCCCGGGATTGCCGCCATGGGGTGGCATCTTCCGAATGCCGCTCAGCGCATTGCCGGAAAGGGCGGTCAGGCCGCGAGTGCTCCGGGCCGACCAAGCGTTCTTGTCGCCAATTTTTGGCGCGCCATTCGCGCCGGTGCCGTGGCATGCGGCGCACACGGCTTGCACGACCTCTTTGCCGCTACGGTCGCTGGCCCGTGCTCGGGCCTGTTGTGGTGCGGCGGACAACACCAGCGCAATTGCGGCAGTCGCCGCCAGTAGCTTCGTTGCTCCGACAACACCTCGATTTCCTACGCCGTCCGTTTGCTTGTTCATAGACACCGATCAGTTTGCACACGCCGAACGCATCGCGGGTCGTTAAGCTAGTGCAATAGAATCCAGCATAGTCATTTCGCAAACATATGGCGCGACGATCCAATAACGGAAATCAGGCTGGCACATAAGAATTATAGATGCTTTCTAGTAACCCTACAATAGGTATGGGATTAGCCAATGGTGGGTAAATTCCTACTATTGCGTCGAATTCCTGCGGATTGCGTCGCTATCGGATTCACAAACGGTGACGGACCTGCACACGCTCGCAGTGATATGTGGCATGCCGCGCGGGTCGCGCCGCGGCGCCCGCTTGCCAGCGAACCAGCTCAGGATTCCACGCCATAACCGGCAGCAATCCAGGCCGCGATGCCACCCGCTAACGGGCGTACGCGCGTATAACCGCGTTGCATCAGTTTCTTTGCGACGACAGCCGCCGACGCCTCGTTAGGGCAGGCGCAATAGACGATCACTTCGCCATCGACCAGGTCTTCAAAATCCTTGCCCGTCAAGTCATCGACGGACAGCACGACGGCGCCGGGAATTCGATCGAGTTGCTGCGATAGTGACGGTCGCACATCGACGATCAGCGGCGCCCGGCCTTGCTGCAAAAGCGCGTTCAGTTCCTCGACGGTGATGCGTGCCATGCGCAACGACTTCATGAAACGATAGCGTTGCCACCATTTCGATGCAATGAAACTGACGAGTGCGGCTGCCAGCAATACGGCACCCGATTTTCCCAATTGTTCCAGGATGCGCAGTAGGTCTTCGATCGCGGTGCTGAACAGGGAGCCGAGATAAATGGCCGAGCTGGCCCACAGGACCGCACCAAGGCCATCGTACACAAGGAAGGTAAGGCGACCGGTGCCAACGGTCCCGGCAAGCGCGCTGGCGATCGACGCAAACCCCGGGATGAATTTGGCGACCAGCAGAGAGGGCGCGCCCCAGCGCAGATAAATGAGTTCCGTTTGCCGCACGCATGAGTCGGGCGACAAGGATATCCGGCATAGCGTGGCGGTCACCTTGCGCCCGTAGCGCCGACCCGCTAAAAACCACGCATAGTCTGCCGTCAGCGACGCAGAGACTGCAGCCAGTAGCAGCACCGGCGCGAAATATTCGCCGCGATTGAGCAGGGCGCCGGTAATCAGCAGCGTGGGATAGGCTGGCAACGGGATCCCTAGCTGCTCCAGGAACACATTGGCAAAAACCAGCAGGAGGCCGTACTGCTCGATGAGATGAAGAAGGTAAGTCATGGCGTCTCCACGGTAATTGCGCGCATTGAGCGCGATACGCCGGCTACGTTTCGCCACCCAGGACGATCAGTTTAACGTGTGCAGTGGGAGTGCGCTGACGGATCGGCGGCGCCCGCCATGGGATGCATAATCTGCCGCGTTCGGCACGATGTGTATCGATTAATATACGTCGTATTAAAATATGTACAATCTATGACTGGC
>DHXL01000096.1:6912-14346 GCA_002415335.1 Oxalobacteraceae bacterium UBA5157 | reverse complement strand
TGACGCGCCCGGGTTGGAAGAAACAATGTAACCATTTGATTTTATTGATCTATTCGTTGTGGCACGGCGATTGCTCTTCAACACGCATAGCGATCACAACGGTCGGATAAACCGGCTGGCAATCGTTTGGAATGGCGTTACCGGTAGAGCGCGCGGCGCAGTGCAGGCGGCGCCTTATTTCGTGCAGTACAAAGGAGAATTCAAATGATAGTCGGCGTGCCAAAAGAGATCAAGAATCATGAATATCGCGTCGGTTTGACGCCCGCCAGCGTCCGCGAACTGACCTTGCGCGGGCACCAGGTCCTCGTGCAAAAAAATGCCGGTACCGAAATCGGCCTGTCCGACGACCAGTACGTCGCTGCCGGCGCATCGATGATCGAGGCGGCCAAGGAAATCTTTGCCCGCGCCGACATGATCGTCAAGGTCAAGGAACCCCAGCCGCAAGAATGCGCGATGCTGCGCTCCGGCCAAATTTTGTACACTTACCTGCATCTTGCACCGGACCCGGAACAAACCGCAGCGCTGATCAAATCGGGCGCGATCTGTATCGGCTACGAGACGATCACCGACGCCCGCGGCGGCTTGCCGCTGCTGGCCCCGATGAGCGAAGTGGCGGGCCGCATGGCGATCCAGGCCGGCGCCGCGCATCTGGAAAAATCCAAAGGGGGCAGGGGCCTCTTGCTGGGCGGCGTACCCGGTGTGGAAGCCGGCCATGTGGTAATTATCGGCGCCGGCGTGGTCGGTACCAATGCCTTGCAAATGGCAATCGGTGCCGGCGCGCGCGTGACCGTGCTGGACAAGAGCGTCGACCGTCTGCGGCAGTTGGATCTGGTATTTGGCAACCGCATTGCGACGCTTTATTCCAATGCGCACACGATTGAAGAATCGGTACTGGATGCCGACCTGGTGATCGGCGGCGTGCTGGTTCCCGGTTCAGCCGCACCGAAACTCGTCACCAGGGAGATGATCGCGCGCATGAAACCGGGTGCCGTCGTCGTCGACGTCGCAATCGATCAGGGTGGCTGCTTTGAAACCTCGCATGCCACCACGCATGCCGAACCGACCTACGTGGTCGACGGCGTGGTGCATTACTGCGTGGCCAACATGCCGGGCGCAGTGGCACGCACTTCGACGTTTGCTTTGAACAATGCCACCATCGGTCATGCTATCGCGCTGGCGGACAAGGGCTGGGAACAGGCGCTCAAAGCCGATGCGCATCTAAAAAACGGCCTGAATGTGTGCCAGGGTAAGGTGACCTACCAAGCCGTTGCGCGCGATCTCGGATACGAATACGTGCCGGCAGATTCGTTCCTGCGATAAGTCTTCTTGGGGGCATCCGCTGCTGGCGAGCGTTCCAGTTCAGGGATTGTCCCCAAGAATTTTTCTGATCCCGCCTTCCGCCTTGATTTTCTCAAACGCGGCTGTGGTTCGCTCGACGATGCTATCCGGGGTTGACTTGCTGTAAGCCATGTAGAGGCCAGCCGACACTTCATGCAGTGTAAAAACCTGCTCCAGCTTCGCACAGTCGAAATGCACTTCCTCGCACATGGTACTGGCTTCGCGCTCATTCAAGGGAACGAGGTCGACGCGGCGATTTAACAGCTTGTTGAAATTATCGAGCGATTCGGCCGACATCACGAGCCTGGTAAATCCCTGTGCCTCCAGATACCGATAGCGGACATCGTCCCTCATCGCGCCTATCGTATATTTTTTCGCGTCTTCGAGGCTCTTGATGACGATATCCTGCCGGTCCTTCAGCTTGAATAGATGGTATTGAATTTTCATGATCTCTCCGGCCCACTTGAACTGGTTCTCGCGCGCCGCAGTCCTGGCAATCAGGCAAATCAGTACATCCGGCTCATGGAGCGCCATGTCATACGATCTGGCCCAGGGATAAAGGCTGGTCTGGTACGAGGCGAATCCTGCCCGCTTGAGCGTCAACTCGACGAGTTCGGTCGCCGGTCCCGCCACCTTGCCATCCTTCAGGTAGGTGTACGGGGTTGCCTCCGTCACCGCGTGAATCGTCGCGGCATGGGTAACCGATACCATCAATGTTGCCATGATCAGCAAGTTCGTCGACGCTTTCATGATTTCCCTTTTGGTGTCACAACGCGACTTGATTGCGGCCACTGGCTTTTGCCCGGTACAAGGCTTGATCGGCCAGATCAAAAAGTGCGTCGAAATTGTCGATCAGATTGTGATCGAACAATGCGATTCCGATACTGATTGTGACGTAAGGCGCCGCGGCGGAATCCTGGTGCGGAATGGCCAAGTCGATAATCGACAGGCGCAATCGTTCCGCCAGCGCATGCGCCGTCGCTTCATCGGTGGCAGGCAGCAGCACCGCAAATTCCTCGCCGCCAATGCGCGCCACCAGATCGCCGGCGCGCCCGACGCTTGAGCGCATCGCCGCCGCGACCGCACGCAGGCACTGATCACCCGCTGCGTGGCCGTAGGCATCGTTGTAGCGCTTGAAGTAATCGATGTCGCACACCAGCAGCGACAGGGACAATCCGGAGCGAATCGCTCGGCGAAATTCGACCGCCTTGATCTTGTCGAAATGACGCCTGTTCGGAAGTTCGGTCAGCGGGTCGCTGAGCGAGAGTTCCTCAAGCCGCGCATTGACTTTTCTTAACTCTCGATGTGTGCCGATGACATCGATCAGTTGTGCCTTGTGACGTGCGCTCTGCAGCAGCATTTGGGCAGTCATCGCCAAGAGGGCCTGTTCATCGGGACGCCATTCCGAGACCGCCGTCTGCTTGCCGAAAACCAGGAAACCAAATCGTTCGCCGCCGCTTTTCAGCAGTGCGAATGCGCTCGCTTCCAAACCGATTTCAGAAAATGGGGCTGATGCAGGCGCCGTGATCGCGGCGGCCAACGCGGCGTGCGTCAGAAAATTGACCATCTGCTCGCGCTCCAGCATGGCCATCAGGAAGGACCACTCGTTGGCGCCCTGAGTCAGCGACCGAGGCGGCTGCACCTGCTCGGCGTGCCACTCAAGAAACAGGCGGTAATCGGAGCCGGTTTCGCCATTGACATACCAAAGCGCGTGACTGGCGCCGAGGCGCTGCGCGACTACGCGCAGACACTCCAGCTGGTAGTGTTCGAATTCTTCATAGGGAGCGTGGATCAAGCGGTTCGAGAGCGTCAGTGCCGCCTGTTGCGCGGCCGCCAGTGCCTCAAGCTCGGCGGTGCGCTCGCGCACCAGTTCAGCCAGGCGATCGCGATGCTGGGCCAATTCATGCTCGTCGCGCTGCTGCCGTTTCAGATAATTTGACATGTTGCCCTGCAACTCATTCACGCCGTCCACCAAGTGCGTCAGTTCATCCCGACGCGACGGCTTGCGCCTGAGTTCGAGCAACCTGCCAAGGTTGGTGGGCGTCAATTGGGCGAGGTGACGAGCGATGCGTTGCACATGGACCGTGACCGAACGGGTAAACAGCAACATGATCAAGCCGGCCAACAGCAAGGACTGGATGATTTGGGTGATGACGATCGCGAAGATCTCGTCATGCAAGCGGGCCCATAACATCCGCTCGTCGCCGTACAACGCAAGCTCGCCCAGCTTTTCCGTCGACCCGGGAAAGGGTTGATAGGTTAACGCCAGATGGCGTGATGGCGCCACCGTTGATGGGGTCCAGCCGGCGCGGGTGCGTTCTAGAATTTCCGGGGGACGATTCTCCGGTTTGATGGTCAAGACGATGCGGCCGACCGACGCCACATTGGCAGCGCTGGCCAGGTGGGTTTGAAGCGACTCGCGATCCATCTCCCAGATGGCTTTGGATAGGGTCCGTTGGTACACCTGTTCAATCAGGCGCAGCTCGGTAGTCATCGCCACGAGGCCAGCCTGCCAGGCAGACCAGGTTCGTACCCCGATGGTGATCAGCGTGAAAATGAAGCAAAAGCCGAGCGTCGCGAGTACCAGGCGGCCGCCCAACGAGTCCTTTGGTTCACCGTTGCGCCGCATGGGTCCCCTTCTTGTCGTGCAAGAGCCGTCCGACGCGCGATCGTTTCGCCGACAGCGACGATGCCATGCGCGGCACTACAGCCATTTCCTTTTCAGCGCGTCATACGTACCGTTCTTTTTGACCGCTTCGAGGCCCCTTCTGAACCGGGCGACGAGCGCATCGGGGGTCTTGGCTCCAAACGCGATGTAGTATCCATCGCCTCCGAGTTCGGTCACCGGGTAGGCCGGTACCAGCACTTTCGCAGGATCGTCGCCGGCTTGGCGCGACAGGAAGTAAGCCACCAGCTCGGGCATGATCCAGAGGTCGACACGGCCCGCTTTCAGCTTCTCGTAGTTGAACTCGTATTTGACGCTGGACTGGAGATTCTGGCCCTTGACGAAGCCCTTGGATACCAGGAATTGCTCCCCGACGTCTTCATTGACGGTGCCGACTTGATATTTTTTTGCGTCGCCAAGACGTCTCAGCTTTAGGTTCTTGCCGGACAGAGAAAAAAGATAGTAACTGGTTGGCGCAACCACGCCGACCCATTTGAAGAGCCTTTCGCGCTCCTTGGTTCGGCCGATCGAGTAGATGAGCACATCCTCGGTATCGCGCGCGGTTTCGTAGGCGCGCGCCCAAGGCAGCGATTGAAACTCGCCGGAGATTTTCAGCTCCTTGAGCACGGCTTCCACCACTTCGGTGCTAAAGCCTGTCAGCTTGCCGCGTTCGGTAAAATTATAAGGCGGGAATTCCTCGGTGACGATTTTGACGGCGCCGCTCGCGAACGCCGGCGCGACTGCCCCGATCAGGATCATGAAGAGTAACGCCCCACGCGTTCGAACGTTCAACCACGACATGTTGGTCTCCGTGTCACCGGCTATCGGACTGACTTTCCGATATTTTTCTTGAAATCAGGAAATTAGTTGATTATACGCGGCATGGTTGGCTGTGCGTGCCGCAAAGCAACCCAAATCCACCTGCGACGAGGCCGATCAGCAACGCTATTGTCGCGCCGACCGCAGGAGGTTAAAGTGGCGCAGGCCGCAATTTCCGCGGCCGCTTACCTGCGCCGCCTACGCTGCGGTCGTGAGACCCACCATGAATGCCTGAAACCATGCGGATAGATGTACAGTTCACCGACCGCGTCGGTATTGCCCACGAAGTCCTCGCGGTGATGGCCCGCCGCAACATGAATGTCGTGGCGGTCGAAGTCGAGCCGCCGCACATCTTTATCGACATCCCAAAACTTGCCAAGAATGTATTGCCTTCGCTGCGGGCAGATTGCCTGGAGGTGACCGGCGTCACCTCGGTCGAGGTAGTCGATATCTTGCCCGGTGCGCGGCGCCGTCTGCACCTCGACACCTTGATGGCGGTCATGGCCGATCCGGTGATGGCGGTCGATGCGAGCGGACGCATCGTCGCGGTCAATGCGGCGGTCGCCGCCGTGACGGGTATGAGCGAAAGCGCGCTGCATGGCAAGACCTTGCATGAACTGTTCGGCACACCGGATTTGCAGACCGAGCTGGTGGCCAGTGCGTTTCGCGTGCCGGCGCGGGAAGTGACGCTGCACGGCGAACCTTTTCTGCTGGAAGTCACGCCGGTATCGGAAGGGCTGGACTCGCGCCTGGGGCTGACGGTGGGAGGCGTGATTTCGCTGCATGCGCCGCGTCGGCTGGGTGAGCGCATCCATGCGCTGCAATATTCAGAAGGTGGCGGTTTTCACTTCATCATCGGCGAGTCGGCGCCGATCCGCGCCCTCAAAGCGCGTGCGCTGCGGGTCGCGGCCGTGGACGCGCCGTTGCTGATATTCGGGGAGACGGGAACCGGCAAGGAATTGGTGGCGCAAGCATGCCATGCCGCTAGCGGGCGCAGTGACGCGCCGTTCCTGGCGCTCAATTGTGCAGCCTTGCCGGAAAGCCTGGCGGAAAGCGAATTATTCGGCTATACGCCGGGCGCGTTCAGCGGTGCGCAGCGCAGCGGCAAGCCGGGACTGTTTGAGATGGCCGATGGCGGCACCGTGTTTCTGGACGAGATCGGTGAAATGTCGCTGTACCTGCAGGCCAAGCTGCTGCGCTTCCTGAATGACGGAAAATTCCGCCGCATCGGCGGCGAGCGCGAAATGAAAGTCAATGTGCGCATCATCAGCGCGACGCACCGCGACCTGACCAAGATGGTGGCCGAGCGCACGTTTCGCGAAGACCTCTTTTATCGGCTCAATGTGCTGAACCTTGACGTGCCGCCGTTGCGCGAACGGCGCGATGATATCCTGCTGTTGGCGCGCCACTTCATCGAGCGCGCGTGCGCCCAGGCGCAGAAACCGATTTACCGGCTCAATGCGGCCGCCGGCACCGCGCTGCTTGCCAATAACTGGCCGGGCAATGTGCGGCAGCTGCAAAATGTAGTGTTCCGCGCGGTCACGATGTCGGACCAGAGAATCATCGACAGGTCCGATCTGGACCTGGCCGAGAGCAGCATCATGGCCGATGAAACGGAGCCGCGCGAAGTCGAAGACTGGGAGAAATCGGTGGCCTTGTTCGAGCGCGGCCTGCTGGAACGGCTCTATCCGCAATTTCCTTCCAGCCGCAAGCTGGCGATGCGCCTCAAGACATCGCACTCGACGATGGCCAACAAGCTGCGCAAATACGGCCTGCCGAAAATACCTTGAATGACGGCCGCCATGTTGACGCAGGGTAGAATGGCCGATTGCTTGACGCCTGCACGCTTTGGCCTGAGGTGTGCTCGAATCCCGATTCTATTTGCTGCCATAAGCCGACGATGCCCTCTCTTGCGAATCCATCAATCCTCCATCCACTATTCGACTTGATGCCTGACGAAGCGGTTGATACCGCCGAAAGGCACCTGCGGGATATTCTGTCGATGGCGATCGAGCACGCGCGCCCGGAGGCGGCAGTGGTGGTGTTCGATACGCGCTGCGCGCTCGCCGTTGCGTTGACAGCGGCCTACCGGCGCTGCCTTCCGCATGCGTCCTTCATCGATTTTGATGCGGTGTCGCCGGCGTATATTCTTGCTGCATTCGCGCCGCTGGTAGCCGCCGATCTCGTCATCCTGATTCAATCGACCAATTTCCGTCTGGAGGCATTCCGGATCCGGGTCGAACTGTTCAAGCGCGCGCTCAAGGTGGTCGAGCATCCGCATCTGGGCCGCATGCCGGGTGCCGAATCCCTGTATTACGTCGACTCGCTGGCGTACGACCCGCACTATTTTCGCGGAGTCGGCAATGCGCTGAAGTCACGCATTGACCGCGCGCGCGGCGGCGTCGTCGACAGCGGCGGCGAACGCCTGGTTTTCGGCTGCCCATTCGAACCGGCAAAATTGAACGTCGGGGATTACAGCGAGATGAAGAACGTCGGCGGACAGTTTCCGATCGGCGAAGTGTTCACCGAAGCGCAGGATCTCGAGGCGGTTAACGGACGCGTCCGCATCGCGGTGTTTGGCGATACGTCGTTCTCGGTGAACAAACCGGAAA
>DHXL01000096.1:5546-6763 GCA_002415335.1 Oxalobacteraceae bacterium UBA5157 | reverse complement strand
GAACTCGGATTTGGCATGAATTGCGCATTTACCAAAGACCGGATGGTCAGCGATATCGGTACTTACGAGCGCATGTGCGGCATCCATCTGTCGCTCGGGGCCAAGCACGGCGTATATAACAAACCGCCTATCCGGCGCTCCGAGGCCAAGCATCACGTCGACGTGTTTGCCGTGACCGAGTGCGTGATGCTGGATGACGAAGTTGTGTATCGAGACGGCGCCTGGCAGGTCTGAACCCGGGCACGGGGTTTGCTGTCCGGCGCGCCGTGAATCGCAAGCAACGGCGCGCGTTTCCAGCGCATCGTCGGTCAGGATAGGCGGACAGACTGCCGAATTAATCAGAATTTTTTTTCACCCTAATTCAAGTAGAGCGCATGGACATTCCCCACCGGTCGTCGCATAACCTGTTTAGCGTCGGAGATGTAGGGGCGCGGAGGTTGGCCGAGTCTGACCTGCAGGCTCTGCAAGACTTCTTTGTTGCCAATCCCGATTACTTTCTCGTGGTCAACGGTAAGCGTCCGCGGGCAGACGAGGCCAGACAAGAGTTCGAAGACTGCCCACCGCCCGAGATGCCGTTCGACGAGGTGTTCGTGATCGGGTTCGCCGACAGTGCGGGCCGCTTGCTTGCGATGGCATCCGTCATCTCCAACCTTCTGGCAGAGCATGTTTGGCACATCGGCTTGTTCATTGTTGCGACCTCACTCCATAAATTGGGCACTGCGGCCATCCTGTATGCGGGGCTCGAGGCATGGCTGAAAGAACGTGGGGCGTCTGGGCGCCGTGGCCGGCAACGCCAAGGCCGAGCGCTTCTGGGAGAAGCTTGGTTATGTAGAGGCCAGGCGCCGTACTGGCACGCGGTTGGGTAATCTCATTCAGACTGTCCGAGTCTTCGTCAAGCCAGTAAGCACGTCAGGAGTAGAAGAATACCTGCGCCTTGTCGCCCGTGATCGACCGAGTCGCTATTGCCATGAGAATGCGCTCTAACCATCATACAACAAGGACGTCCATGCTCCGCATGGCCGCCCGATAACTTAGGCAGTTGGGCGTCTGCTTGCAGAAAGGCTGAACCTCCGCAAGGGGTTATCAGCGGTCAGACACCTCCGAAATATAAACGAGCGGTACCTCTCCATAGCCGCCGATGCCGACTGACCCGCGTTTTCGAGCCAGCCTCATCGAGACGACCTATCTGCTGTGGGAAGAGCGTCGCAACATGTTGC
>DHXL01000096.1:2871-5308 GCA_002415335.1 Oxalobacteraceae bacterium UBA5157 | reverse complement strand
AAATCAACGCTGCGCGACGTCGAACACCAGGCAGGTGGTCGTGGCATGCGCATACAGCTTGCCGTCCGGGCCGACAATGCGCGCTTCAGCGGTAGCCAATTGACGACCGCAATGGATCACGCTGCCGATGGCGCGCAGCGGACCCGTATTCGACGCGGCAGCGCGCACTATGTTTACGCCTAGCTCAGCTGTCGTATAGGTGCGGCCGGCAGGCAACATGCTTTGCACCGCGCAACCGAGAGCCGAGTCGAGCAGCGTGGCATACCAGCCGCCGTGCACCGTGCCGAGCGGATTGTAGTGCTTGAGTTGCGGTGTGCCCTGGAACACTGCCTTGCCCGCTTCAACCTCGATCAGCGAGAAGTCCAGCGTTTCGGCGATGTGCGGGAACGGCAATTCACCGGCCAGCATTGCCTGCAGCATCTCAAGGCCGGACATGCCGGCGACCATCTCGGGGATCGCCAGCCCGGGCTTGCCGCCTCCAGCAAGCATGCGCTCGACTACTGCGTCGCGTTGTTCATTCCATCGCGCGAGGGTTGTTTCGCTCGTCATCGTGAATTCTCCTTCTAGTGGTTGCACATCCATATAATTGTATATACAATAGTTGTAGATGCAAATATAAAGGAAGATGGCCAACATGTCAATCCAGATTATCACGAAGCCGCAAGGATGCAGCAACTTCAGGCTGCGCCAGTTGACGCGCAAAGTTTCGCAACACTACGACCTTGCAATGAGCAAGATCGGCCTGAAGACGACCCAGTACTCATTCCGGCGCAGAGCATGAATAGCGTGACCGACCGCACACACTTGGATCCGCGTACCCGGCTTCTGCTGGAAGCACCGATTGTGCCGACCTTGCTGCGGCTAGGCGCACCCAATGTCTTGATCATGCTGGCCCAGGCCGCCGTAGGACTGATCGAGACCTATTTTGTCGGCAAGCTCGGCACCGACGCACTGGCCGGCATGGCGCTGGTGTTTCCGGTAGTGATGTTGATGCAGATGATGTCGGCGGGCGCCATCGGAGGTGCGATCTCGTCTTCGATTGCCCGCGCGCTTGGAGCCGGACGCCGCGCCGACGGCGATGCGCTGGTGCTGCATTCTCTTCTGATCGGACTCGCGTTTGGTGCGTTCTTCATGCTTGCCGTGCTAGGTGGCGGGCGCTGGTTGTACAGCTGGATGGGCGGCACGGGCGGCGCGCTGGAAGCCGCCATGACGTATTCCGATCTTGTCTTTGCCGGAGCCGCAATAGTCTGGATCTACAACTCCCTGGCCGCTGTGATCCGCGGGACCGGCAATATGGTTGTGCCTGCGATCGTCACCTGTGCCGGCGTGGTTGTGCTAATTCCCTTGTCTCCGCTGCTGATTTTTGGATGGGGCGTGGTCCCGGCCATGGGAATCGCCGGTGGTGCGGTCGCCTTGCTTGCCAACTATCTATTGGGAAGTATTGCGCTCGCTGCGTATTTATGGTCCAGCAAGAGCCTGTTGCGGCCATCGTTTGCGCACCTGCGTTTTCGCTGGCCGCTGTTCCGCGACATTTTGCGGATCGGCCTGGTCGGTGCAGTGTCGACTATCGCCACCAATCTGACGATCGGCATCACCACGGCCCTGGTCGGCGGTTTTGGCACGGCGGCGATTGCAGGTTACGGCACGGCTTCGCGCCTCGAATATCTACTGGTCCCGCTAGTGTTCGGTCTGGGCGGGCCGCTGGTGGCCATCGTCGGTACCTGTCTGGGTGCAGGCCAGCGCGAACGCGCAATGCGCGCGACATGGATCGGCGCCTGCATTGCGGTCGCGATGACCGAAGCGATCGGGCTTTGGGCGGCAAGCTTCCCGCACGCATGGCTGTCCCTGTTCACCGAGGATGCCCCAATGCTGGAGGCCGGCACACTGTACTTGCGTACGGTCGGCCCGCTGTACGGCTTCTTCGGACTGGGCTTGCTCTTGTTCTTTGCATCGCAAGGCGCCGGACGCTTGCTGTGGCCGATGCTGGGCAACATGGCGCGCCTGGCGGTTGCGGCAATAGGCGGTTGGTTGGCCTTGCACTGGGGTGGCGGCTTGACGCAAGTCTTCGTTGCGCAAGGCGTGGCCCTGGTCATTTACGGGCTGGTCAACGCCGCGGCCGTGATGGGCGGCGCATGGTTCGGCCCGGTCGCCTGGCCGCGTTCCACCGCAGCCATGTTGAGACGAGTGGAGTAAACGCAAAATGGACCAATTATTCAGGTCATGGAACGCTTTTCTGCGACGAGACTTGGCGCGGCATGAGCGCGGCGGCATAAGACGTCAGTCGGCAATCTGACTACAGCAAGCGCGCCAGCAGGGCCTTGTCGAAGCGCGCGTCCAGCTGAATCCTGACATGGTGGCCGGCGCCCGGTGCGACGCCGGTCGCGATGCCGTCTGCCGTTTGCATGCTTTCCAAAGTCAGGACCTGGTTGCCGCTCGG
>DHXL01000096.1:2219-2647 GCA_002415335.1 Oxalobacteraceae bacterium UBA5157 | reverse complement strand
TGCACATCGCCGACATACTGGCTGCGATGCAATTGCGACACGCCGCTCATGTAATTCTGGTGTTCTTGCGTGTGATGACGCTGATAGAAACCATCGGTATAGCCGCGGTTCGCCAAGCCCTGCAATTCGCCGAGCAGGTCCTCGTTGAATGGACGCCCTGCGACCGCATCGTCGATCGCGCGGCGATACACCTGCGCGGTGCGCGTCACGTAATAGCGCGACTTGGTACGGCCCTCGATCTTCAGTGAATCGATGCCGATCTTCACCAGCCGCTCGATATGCTCGACCGCGCGCAAGTCCTTTGAATTCATGATGTAGGTGCCGTGCTCGTCTTCCAGGATCGGCATCAGTTCACCGGGG
This sequence comes from Oxalobacteraceae bacterium UBA5157, assembly GCA_002415335.1. Classification (GTDB taxonomy): domain Bacteria; phylum Pseudomonadota; class Gammaproteobacteria; order Burkholderiales; family Burkholderiaceae_D; genus UBA5157. The sequence continues at coordinate 2,287 of DHXL01000096.1, read as the reverse complement.
CGGCCCGACACTTCGGTCAGGTAGGGACGATTTGCCAGCGGATGACGCTGCATGTCGCCGAGCGCGGA
>DHXL01000096.1:0-2033 GCA_002415335.1 Oxalobacteraceae bacterium UBA5157 | reverse complement strand
GAATAGGCGATGCACAACGCGCCGTGCACGAATACTTCAAGCTCCATTTCCGGACATTGCTGGCGGATTTCCTCGATCTCGTCGAGCGACAATTCGCGCGACAGGATCACGCGCGTCAACCCCATCCGGTGCCAGAATTTCACGTCGGCCCAGTTCACCGCATTGGCTTGCACCGACAGATGCACCGGCACCTCCGGCCATTTGTCGCGCACCATCATGATCAAACCGGGATCGGCCATGATGAGGGCGTCCGGCCTCAATTCGATCACTGGCGTCATGTCGCGCAAATAGGTTTTCAGCTTCGCGTTGTGCGCGAAGATATTGCTGGCCACGAAGAATTTCTTGCCGCGTGCATGCGCCTCGCCGATGCCGGTCACCAGCGACTCCAGCGTCGAAAATTCATTGTTGCGGGCGCGCAGGCTGTAGCGCGGCTGACCGGCGTAGACCGCGTCGGCACCGAAATCGAAAGCGGCGTGCATCTTGGCGAGCGAGCCGGCGGGAAGCAGGAGTTCTGGGGCGCGGAGCATGATCGGGGGATTTCCGGAAAGAGCGGGGGAGGCCGGAATTATACCAAGGCGCACCGGGCCCGAGCCGGTGCGCCGGAAAGGAGGCAGCCGGAAATACGGCGCGGCCGGCTACAGCGGAATGTTGGTGAATTCCCGATCCAGATGTTCGGCGACGGTGTCCGCGTCGATGATTTCACGCGGAGTGGCGTCGCGCAGCGAGAACACGCCGACTATTTTTGCGTCGGGGGAAAGAATCGGCAAATGCCGGAAGCCGCATTCCTTCATCAGTAGCACCGCATCGGATACGCTCGTTTCGGGGGCCACGACCTGAGGGCTGGGGGTCATGACTTCCGATACCGGCGTCCGATCCGGCGCGAGAGCCTTGGCGACAACCTTGGTCATGAGATCGCGTTCCGTGAAGATACCAAGCAGCGCGCCGGCAGCATCGACGATCAAGACGCTGCCGCAGCGTGCCTTGGTCATGATGCCAGCCGCCTCGAATGCGGTGGCCTGCGCGGAAACGGTAATGACAGTCCTTTTCGAAATGGACTGCAGGACGGTGCGTTCAGTCATGATTTCTTCCTCACGGATGCGTCTTCCGCACTATGCTGGAGCAGCTGACGGCAGAAGGTTGGTCAGTTGTGACAAGTATTGCACAGGTCCGCGCGCCATGGCGCTTCCTGCGGTAGAGCGACGCATTATTTTGCTTCGGCATGGTCTTGCAAGCTGCCAAAGCAAAGGGCATATTGGCGCGTGAATTCCGCACCGAACAGGAATATCTGCGCCGAGTAATATACCCAGAGCAATACCGCGATCAACGATCCTGCCGCACCGAACGTGCTGGTCACGCCGCTATTGCCGATATGCACGCCGATCGCATATTTTCCGATCATGAACAATGCGGCAGTGCCGAGCGCCCCGACCCACACGTCGCGCCACGATAGGCTCGCCCGAGGCAACATTTTGTAGATAACGGCGAACAGCGATGCGATCACCGCGAAACCGAACAGCGACGATAATAGTCCCAGCGCCAGCGCTTCCAACGGAAGCCCGCCCGGCGCGGTCAAGGATCGCGAGCGCGGCGCTCACCACGAGCGACACCAGCATCAGGAACGCTAATACGAGCACCAGGCCGAACGAGACCGCACGCGTGAAAACGAGGTTCCAAAGGCCCGATCTGCCGGCCTGGGGAGTCTGCCGGATTTCGTCCAGGTTTCCCTTTAATTCGGCAAAAACGCTGGTCGCGCCGATCCACAACCACAGGCTGGCTACAATCGTGGCAGTCCGTCCTTGCTCGTGATTGCGCGCGCCCGCCAACAACATTTGTATTGCCTGCGCGCCCCTGAGACCGATGAGCCCTCGCAACTGCGTGAAGATCTCGCCCTGCACCGCCTTCGGGCCATAGAAAAAGCCGCCAATCGCGAGCACCAGGACCAGGATAGGCACCATCGAAAATAACGTATAGAAAGACAATGCAGCCCCTTTGCTGGAGGCGCGATGGACGATCCATTCGCGCGCTGCCCGGCC
>DHXL01000079.1:27600-29080 GCA_002415335.1 Oxalobacteraceae bacterium UBA5157 | reverse complement strand
CCGATGCACAGCGTGACGATGCCGCGCTGGCAGCCGTCGCGCCGCATCGAGTGCAGCAGCCGCGTCGTCAACACGGCACCGCTGGCACCGATCGGGTGACCATGCGCAATCGCTCCGCCCTGAACGTTGACGATATCCTCGGCAAACCCAATCTCGCGCAGGCAGGCAAGCGTAATTGCCGCGAACGCCTCGTTGATTTCGACCCGCTCGACATCGTTTGTCGACCAACCGGCTCGCGCTAACGCCTGGCGCACTGCCGGTATCGGTCCCAGCCCGAAGAAGCCGGGCTCGACCGCACCGATGCCGTAGCTGACGAGGCGCGCCATCGGCGTCAAACCATGCTGCTCGGCCCAGCGCCGTTCGGCGACGATCATTGCCGATGCGCCGCTATTGAGGCCGGGCGCATTGCCGGCCGTGATCGTGCCGTCCTTGCGAAAGGCCGGCTTCAGTTTCGCCAGTGATTCTGCGGTGGTTTCCGGGCGATTATGTTCGTCCTTCGCAAACAGCGTCGGCCCCTTGCGGCCAGGCACTTCGACCGCGGCGATCTCGGCGTCGAACAGTCCCGCTGCCTGGGCTTCGCCAAAGCGCTGCTGCGACCGCAGCGCCCAACGGTCCTGGTCGGCGCGCGAGATGTCATTCCCGGACGCGAGGTCTTCGGTGTGCCAGCCTGAATGCTGACCGCTGAAGGCATCGTTCAGGCCGTCCATCAGCATGCTGTCGAACAGTGTCGTGTCGCCCATGCGCACGCCCCATCGTCCCTGCGGCAGCAGGTAAGGTGCACGATCCATGTTCTCCATCCCGCCCGCGATGGCGCTGCCGATCATGCCTGACCAGATTTCCAGTGCGGCGCTGACGATTGCTTGCGCGCCCGAGCCGCAGACCCGGTTGACGGTCAGCGCCGGCACGTCGACCGGCAATCCCGCTGCGATGGCGGCTTGCCGCGCCGGGTTCATCTTGACGCCGGCCTGGATCACGTTGCCCATGACCACAGTCTGTATCTTGTCTGCCGCCAGTCCCGAGCGCTTCAGGCTTTCGCGGATGGCCACTGCGCCGAGTGCGGGCGCCGTCACTTCCTTGAGACTGCCGCCATAGGTGCCAATCGGCGTACGTACCGGATTGCAAAGCACGACATCAATCTTTTCCATCTTTGTTCCTTTCAAAGATCAAATCAATCGAAAACCCCCTATGTATTACGCGAGACCGGGATGAGCCTCGAGGCGGCGCGTCACGGCCTCGCGATCTTCGCGGGACAGGCTGTACACGGGCGCAAACCCGCCCCCCGGCGTACGAAAATTCGTAGTCTGTCCCTGATACAAGCGCGCCGCCACCCATTGCACCGCGCCATCGTAGGTGTAATTGCGCACGTCGAACTTGAGCACCTGTGGCGTCTCCTCGCGGTCGATGACGCGTTCGCCCGGCGCCACGATGGCTTGCGCGACATAGTCGCCAGCCAGGATTTCCTGCCAGACGCGACGGGTTA
>DHXL01000079.1:27294-27477 GCA_002415335.1 Oxalobacteraceae bacterium UBA5157 | reverse complement strand
CCACAGGCGGTCGGCATGGGCGGAATCGACGACTTCCGTATGCGGAATGCCGGCCAGCAGAATGGCCTGCGTGGCGGGCGCGACGCCAAGCGCGTCCAGGCGCGCGGCGTCGGTGAGCAAGGCCAGATTGCGCTTGTCGGCATACAAGGCGTGTGCCTGCGGGTGCGGCGTGAGCACCACCGC
>DHXL01000079.1:24603-27075 GCA_002415335.1 Oxalobacteraceae bacterium UBA5157 | reverse complement strand
TGCGCCAGATAGGCCGCGCGCAAGGCGGCATGCGCGCGCGACTCGAGCATGAAGTCGGTGAGCCGGTTGTAGACCAGGTCGATCGCGGTGTCGCCGTGCCACAGAACGCCGTCGTGTAGCGTGAGCGCGGACGGATCGGCGATCACGGCGTGCAGGCCGTGGCGTTGGAATAGCTGCTGGAACAGCAGGAATTCCGGGTACAGGTATTGCTGCTCCGGAGCCTCGTCGACGATCGCGATACTGCGCAGCGGCCGATCGTGCCCGCTCAGCTGCCATTCAGCCCGGAACATGTCGACAATGTCGTGTTCCAGCGCCTGCGCAGATGCCAGCGTCGGCACCAGCTGTTCCATCTCGGGACAGCAGGCGCGTTGCGCCCGCGCCAGCACTGCATTGAGCATCGCGCCGCCGGCATTGGTATTGATCTCGATGAGCCCGATGCCATACTGGTCGACATGGAAGTCGTAGCCGAAGAACACGCCTCTTGCGCCGCCCGGATCGTGGCGCGCGATGGCCGGCGCAGCGGCCAGGATCTGTTCGCGAAATGCCGGTAGCGCGATCACCGATTCGACTGCGCGGACCAGCTGAGCCATGCGCTCCATGTGATCGGTCGAAATGAACACCGGCCGCGCGGCAAACAGATAGGGGCAGCGCTCCTCGACGAGGGCAAGCAGGCCCGGTGTCCCCAGCTCGGATTCCAGCGCATGGTGCAACGCATCCTGGTCCATGCTGATGCAAACGCATCCGCTGTTGAGTGCCTCGGCAGCATACTTGGTCAGCCTGCCGGCGCGTGCCGACACACGTGCCAAGTCCAGATCTGCGGGCGCGCGATCTTCCGCAGCGTCAATCACCCCGGCGTACTCGGTATCTTGATGGATCATGCCAGCCTCGTTTTCCCGTCTTCCCGCGCAGCAGGTTCACTCTACGCCGGCGGAACGGCAGCAAAGTGACATAGATCAAACTACCCTGCGATCAGCGGACCGCCGTTGACGAACGGATGCCGGCTTCGTACCACGGCCTGCTGGCATTCGCGACCTTCACCACCAGCAACATCACCGGCACTTCGATCAGCACGCCAACCACGGTCGCCAGCGCCGCGCCGGATTCAAAGCCGAACAGGCTGATCGCGGCGGCCACCGCCAGTTCGAAGAAATTGGACGCGCCGATCAGTGCCGACGGGCAAGCCACCGAATGTTTTTCACCCAGCTTGCGATTGAGCCAGTAGGCCAGCGCCGAGTTGAAGAATACCTGGATCAGGATCGGCACCGCCAGCAGGGCAATCACCAGCGGCTGCTTGATAATGGCGTCGCCCTGGAACGCAAACAGCAACACCAGTGTCAGCAGCAGCGCCGCGATCGACCACGGCTGGATGATGCCCATGGCCGCATCGAACGCGGCCGGTCCATTCCTCAGCAGCAGTCGGCGCAGCACCTGCGCGATCAGAACCGGGATCACGATGTACAGGACCACCGAGGTGATCAGCGTATCCCACGGCACCGCGATGCGCGACACGCCCAGCAGCAATCCGACCAGCGGCGCAAAAGCGAACACCATGATCAAGTCGTTCAACGCCACCTGCGACAGCGTGAAATACGGATCACCGTCGGTCAGGCGGCTCCACACGAAAACCATCGCGGTGCACGGTGCTGCGGCGAGCAGGATCAGGCCGGCGATGTAGCTGTCGATCTGCGCCGCCGGCAGCATCGGGGCAAACAGGTGGCGGATGAAGATCCAGCCGAGTAGTGCCATCGAAAACGGCTTGACCAGCCAGTTCACGAACAGCGTCACGCCGATGCCCTTGGCATGGCCTTTTATCTGATGCAAGGCGCCGAAGTCGATTTTCAGCAGCATCGGAATGATCATTACCCAGATCAGCAAGCCGACCGGCAGGTTGACCTTGGCGATTTCCATCGCCGCGATCGATTTGAAGAGAGCCGGCAAGCCTTGGCCCAGCACAATGCCGACCACGATGCACAGCGCAACCCATGCGGTCAGATAGCGTTCGAAAAAATTCAGCGGCGCATTGGCGGCGCGCTTGGCGATGACTTCACATTGTGCTGACATAATTTTTCCTGAAAATGAAAACGGCGATTGTGATGCGGCAAGTTCGACCACCCGATCGCCGCGACGCTAGATTATTTACGCGCCAAGCGCGGCGATCCAGTCCATCTCGGCCTTGAGCGCCTGCTTGTCGTGCTGCAGAGTGTCCAGCGGCAACGCAAAAAGCGCCTCGATGCGCGCCCGCAGGATGCGGTAAGCGTGCATGAACGCGGCGTCGATTTCGGCCTCGGTGCCGGTGGCGTGCGCCGGGTCTTCCACGCCCCAGTGCGTGCGCAATACCGGACCCAGGTAAGCCGGGCAGGTCTCACCGGCGGCGCCCGCACACACCGTGATCACGATGTCCGGCACGACCGGCAAGTTGTCCCAGGACTTGCTGGAATAACCGCCGGTCGCTATGCCTTCTCGCGCCAGCAG
>DHXL01000079.1:21688-24503 GCA_002415335.1 Oxalobacteraceae bacterium UBA5157 | reverse complement strand
GGCGCCAGATGGTTGAAAATCGCTTCACCGAGGATCGAGCGGCATGAATTGCCGGTACATAAGAACAAGACGTTCATCGAAGTGGATCTTTTCCGTCAGGTAAAAAAATAAGGGATGGCACCGGCGCATTCTCGCGACCGGCAGCAGGGTCCATTCGCTTATGCTTTGGCGGGCTTCTTCGCACATGCGGTCGTGACCACCGGCGAGCACGGATTGCCGCCGCAGCAGTTGTCCGTCATGAACGCGATCAACGCGTTCATGGTCGGAAAATTCGCGGCGTAGATAATGAAGCGGCCCTCGGGGCGCGGCATGATCAGGTCGGCGTGGGTCAGTTCCTTCAGGTGGAACGACAAGGACGACGGCGGAATGCCAAGCTGCTCGCCGATTTTGCTCGCTGCCAGTCCTCCGGGACCAGCCTGTACCAACAGCCGGAATACCGCCAAGCGCGAATCCTGCGCCAATGCGGCCAGCGCGGAGATGGCGTTCTTCGTATCCATGGCATTTTCCGTGGGAAAGTTGAGGTGTATTTGAATACTATATTTCCATAATAGTGGAAATATAGTATTCATGCAAACGGAATTGAAAGGAGACATCGCGCTTGACTGCCGCAAGGCGGGGCTGATTGCCGGAGCAGGGGGCGGCGCGCTACGGCGGAGTCGCCGGCACCTTCTTCCACCCGCCGCGGCACTGCGCAACATAAGGGTAATACCCCGGCGGATTCGCGCAGTAATACCAATACTGCGGTGCCACAAATTCTCCTGCTGGAGGAAGTTCGTCCAACGGAGGCTGGTACGGATCCGGATAGGGAGCGACCGGAGCAGGATAGAAATACCACGCCGGCCCGACGAGCCACCACCATCCAAGTCGGCCGGCGTGTCGCCCGTGATACCAATGCCCGCCACGCCAGCGCTCCAGATCATGCTCGTGAAAACGCCGGATGTCGCCATGCCAGCCAGGGCCATGACCGCGGCCGTGGTCTGCTGGCAAGGCGGGCATCGCCACCGATGCAAGCCAGATGACCGCGAGCAAGTGCTTCAGATGTCTCGACATTCTTTTCTCCTCGCGCATTCACCCGGATGAGTGTCTTGAGACGGCCGTCCCAGATGCATTGATATCACGCGCTAGTCGTTGCGGGGTTGACGAAAATCATGGTGAGGCGCGGTTGATCCGATAAGATTTCCAGGCACTTCAGGCGCATCCCTAGCCGACCTTGTTCGCGTGAGTTCCTGAGAACGTCGTCGCGGCATTCGGTTTCCTGCACGCAAATGCATCACGTATTACCTGATTGAATCAGCTGGACTTGAAAAGGAATGTCGCCCCATGGTCGCTGGAAGGAAAGTAATTTTCGCGCTGGTGGCGTTGGCTTTAATTGCCGTCGTGGCCGGCATCGTCTTTCGCCAGCTTTTTCTTTCGGATTCCGAAGAATCACTGCCGCACACGTTGACGCTGTCCGGAAACATCGAGGCCCACGAAAGCGTACTCAGCTTCAAGACCGTGCAGTCGCGCATCGTGCAACTGCCCTTCAACGAGGGGCAATGGGTGGCCAAGGGAACCACGGTGGCCGCGGTGGACGATACCGACTATCGCCAGCAGGTATCGATCGCAGAGGCTAATCAGGTGATCCAGCAGCGGCAAGTGGATGCTTCCAGGCAAAACCTCGCAGTCGCCGGCAAGACGATCGCCGCCGACCAGGCCGAACTGGCGCAGCGCAAGCTTGATTATCGCCGCAGCGTCGATCTCTCGCGCCGAGGGTTCGTATCGGCGGCGGCACTGGACCAGGCGCAAACGACGCTTAAACTGGCGACGACGGCCCTGGAGCGCGATCGCGCCCTTCGGACTCTCGTCGAGCGCAACGTCGACGTGGCGCAAGCCGGCGTGCGCAACAGCGAGCAAGCGCTCACGCTGGCGCGCATCGTCCACGGTTACACGATCCTCACGGCCCAGTTCGATGGCGTCATCACGGTCCGTCAGGCGGAACTCGGCGAGATGGTCGTGCCGGGCACGCCGGTTTTGACGCTCGCCGACCTCGACCACATCTGGCTGCGCGCCTATCTCAACGAGACCGACCTCGGCAAAGTGAAGCTGGGTGAGGAGATCACCGTCAAGACCGATAGCTATCCAAACAAGCAATACAAGGGACGCCTTTCCTTCATCTCTTCAAAGGCTGAATTCACACCCAAGAGTGTCGAGACCCACGCCGAGCGTGTCACGCTGGTCTATCGGGTCAAGATCGACATCGACAACCCCAACCATGAACTGGTCCCCGGCATGCCGGCAGACGCATTGATCGCCTTGCATCAGGCGGGATCTGCCTGATGAGCACGCCTCCGGCCGCTGCGATCGAAGTCAACGGCCTCACCAAGCGCTTCGGCGCGCTTCACGGCAAGATAACAGCGGTTAACCGGCTCAGTTTCCGCGTGCAGCCGGGAGAGATATTCGGCCTGGTCGGCCCGGACGGTGCAGGAAAGACGACCGCGATGCGCATGCTCGCCAGCGTCATTCGTCCCGACGAGGGCAGCATCGTGATCGACGGCATCGATGTGCGCGCACATCCGGAACAGGTGAAGCGCCATCTCAGCTATATGCCGCAGCGTTTTGGCCTGTATGAAGATCTGACGGTGGAGGAGAATATTCGCTTCTATGCCGATTTGTTCGAAGTCGCGCCTGAAGTGTGGCAGGCGCGCGCCGATTCGATGCTCGCAATTTCGGGCATGACGCAGTTTCGCAAGCGCCTGGCAGGCCAGCTTTCCGGAGGGATGAAACAGAAGCTCGGATTGACCTGTTCGCTGGCGCATACGCCGCGCGTCCTGCTGCT
>DHXL01000079.1:16983-21460 GCA_002415335.1 Oxalobacteraceae bacterium UBA5157 | reverse complement strand
TCGACCGCCTATCTCGACGAGGCTGAGCGCTGCGACCGCCTGGTCCTGCTGAACCAGGGCACGATGCTGTACTGCGACAGCCCGGCGCGGCTGAAGGCGCAAATGCCGGGATCCATCCTTGAGGTGAGCTCGAACAATCCGAGAGGCGTGCGTGACGTCGCCAAGACACTCCCCGGCGTGCAAGGCGTGCTGATTGTCGGAATCGGCGCGCACGTTCATGTGGATGACGGCCCATCCCGGATCCCGCAAATCGCGCAGAGCCTGTCCGCGGCCGGTATCGATGCATCGCACATTGCGGAGGTTGAGCCGACCATCGAAGACCTGTTCGTTGCGCTGATCAGCCGCGACCGGGAGGCCGCCTCATGACGGAAGCCGCGGCTGCGCAGATTGTGGTTGACGGGCTGGTAAAACGCTTCGGCACGTTTGTGGCGCTCGATCACGTGAGCTTCGAAGTTGCGCGCGGCGAGATCATGGGATTCCTCGGCCCCAACGGGGCCGGCAAGTCGACGCTGATCCGCATTCTTTGCGGCCTGCTGCGGCCCAGCGCAGGCCGTGCGCTGGTCGCGGGGATCGACGTTGCGCAGGATCCCGACGCGGTACGCAGGCGCATCGGCTACATGTCCCAGAAATTCTCGCTGTACAGCGATCTGAGCGTGATCGAAAACCTGCGCTTCTTCGGCGGCATCTACGGCGTGCCGCGCGATCAACTCGATGCGCGCCTGCGCTTTGCCGTCGAGATGGCCGGGCTGAGCGGCCGCGAGACATCGCTGGTCGCCACCCTTGCCGGCGGCTGGAAGCAGCGGCTTGCGCTGGGTGCCGCGATCCTGCATCAACCGCAGATCCTGTTCCTGGACGAACCGACCTCTGGCGTCGATCCCGAGTCGCGGCGCCGCTTCTGGGATATGATCCACACGCTTGGAGCGGAGGGCGTCAGCGTGTTGGTGTCGACGCACTACATGGAAGAGGCCGAGTACTGCAGCCGGATCGCGCTGATCAACCGCGGCCGCCTGATCGCGCTGGACACGCCGCAACAGCTGAAGCAGCGCTCGCTGGACGGAGAACTGCTTGCGATCGAGTGCCGCGATATCGGCAGCGCGATCAATCTTCTGGAGAAGGCGCCGGGCGTGCGCGATGTGGCCGTGTTCGGCAGCGCGCTGCATGTGCTGGTGGATGATGCCGCTACGCGTTCTCCCGAGCTGGTCGACTACCTGGCCGCTCACGGCATCGCAGGCGCGGCCGCGCGGCGGATTGACCCCACGATCGAGGATAGCTTCGTGTACCTGGTCGGCGCCTCTTCGCAGGCACAGGCGGAGTCATCGTGAAGCTGCGTCGCATCAAGGCAATCGCCGTCAAGGAAAGCCTGCAGATCGTGCGCGATCCACGCAGTCTGATGATCGCGTTGCTGCTTCCAATCATGCAGATGTTCATGCTCGGTTATGGGACCAGCCTCGACGTCAAACACATCCCGCTGTGCATGTTAGACCGCGAGGGCAGCCAGGCATCGCAGGGCCTGGTGAAACGGTTTTCCGCATCACGCTACTTCGCGATACAGAAGATCACCGGCAGTTACGCCGACATCAGACGCGACATCGACGATGCCACCTGCAAGATCGCGATTATCATCCCGGCCGGGTTTTCGCAGAGCCTGAACGATCTCGGCACGGGGACCGTGCAAGTGCTGGTCGATGGCACTGATTCCAATACGGCGAATCTCGGCGCGAACTACGCGCGCGCAGTGATCTCGGGGTTTTCCACTGAGGTGCAGCTCCAGTCCATACAACGAAAAGGCGGAGTCGTGCAGAGCATGACGCCGGTGGATTCGCAGGCCCGGGTATGGTTCAACGAGGATCTGGAAAGCCGCAATTTTATTATTCCCGGCATCGTCGCCCTGGTGATGGCGATCGTGGGGGCGCAGCTCACATCTCTGACCATCGCGCGAGAGTGGGAGCGCGGCACGATGGAGTTGCTGATCTCGACGCCGGTCAAGCCGCTGGAACTCATGCTCGGCAAGCTGCTTCCGTATTTTATCGTCGGCATGGCGGATGCGGCGATCTGCCTGATACTGGCGGTATTCTGGTTCGAGGTTCCCTTTCGCGGCACCGTTGCCACGCTGTTCTTCACCACGAGTCTGTTCCTGACCGTCGTGCTGTGCATCGGCTATTACGTCTCGGTGTCGATCCGCAGCCAGGTCGGAGCCAGCCAGATCGCGCTGATCGTCACGATGCTGCCGACGACCTTGCTGTCCGGCTTCGCTTTTCCGATAGAGCAAATGCCGCCGTTCGTGCAGGGGGTTACCTACTTCGTCAGCGCCCGCTATTACGTCAGCATTCTGAAGGCCGTGTTTCTCAAGGGCGCGGGAGTGGGCGAGCTCGCCGTGCCCATCCTGTGCCTGGCCATCTACGCTGCGGGCATGATTTTTTTTGCGGCCAGATCCTTCCGCAAGACGCTGGACTGAACACGCTATGTTCAGGCGCATTCTCGAACTGCTCATCAAGGAATTCCTGGAACTGAAACGGGACAAGTCGGCGCGTTTCCGGCTGCTGGTGCCGCCCATCATCCAGATGCTGCTGTTCGGGTACGCCGCCACGTTTGAGATATTCAATGTCTCGACGGCGGTGCTGGATCAGGACCACTCGCAGGAAAGCCGCGCACTGATCAGTGCGTTCGTCGGCAGCAGCCGATTCAAGGTGACCACGGTAGCGACAACCCATCGTGACGCAACCGATGCCGTAGAGCGCAGCGATGCACAGGTAGCCATCGTCGTGCCCCCGGGATTTGCCGAGCTGCTGCGCAAGGGGCAGACGTCGCCCATCCAGATCCTCGTGGACGGCACGAATTCGAACACGGCGCTGATCGCGCTCGGCTATGTCGGCCAGATCGCCGGAACCTTCGGACAGGGCTACGCGCTGGATCTGGCGCAGCGGACCGGCCGAGCCTTGGGGCGTCCGCTGGTGAACGTCAAGATGGAAGAGCGCTACTGGTACAACCAGAACCTGAACAGCCGCTGGTTCTTCGTGCCGGGCGTAATCGGCACGCTGACGCTGATCACGATCGTCAATCTGACAGCCTTCGCCATTGTGCGCGAGCGCGAAATCGGCACGCTTGAGCAACTTCTCGTCACGCCCATCCAGCCCTTCGAATTCATCATCGGCAAGACACTGCCATTCTTTTTCATCGGATTGATCCAAGTCGCGATCGTCGCCGGTATCGGCATGTTTTGGTTTGATGTGCCGTTCAAGGGCAACCCGTTGGTGCTTTTGCTCGGCACCTGTCTGTTCCTGATGAGTACCCTGGGCATCGGCTTGCTGATCTCGACGTTGTGCAAGACTCAGCAGCAGGCATTTGCGTCCAATTTTTTCGTGCTGAACCCGATGTTCGTGCTGTCCGGTTTCAGCTTCCCGATATCGAGCATGCCAGACGTGTTGCAGTGGCTTACTTATTTGGACCCGTTGCGCTACTACCTGGTGATTATTCGCGGCGCCTACATCAAGGGAGTCGGCATGCATGTGCTTTGGCCGCAGATGGTGGCGCTATTCGTGCTGGGGGCAAGTCTGCTGACGATCGCAGTGCTGCGCTTTCACAAATCGCTCGACTGACCGATTCCCTGTGCCGGTTCCACGGTGCGCGCTTGGGTCAGGTTCGCGGCAGCGAGGCAGGCCGCTTCATTTCGACGACGCCGTCAATGCCACATCCGCATGCGGGAATCTGATCGCCGCCATATAGCTGGCCAGAGAGATTAACGACGCGACGAACAACACGCCAAGCAGCGCGTACGGCGATGGATTGACCGCAATCAGCGCCGCGATCGCCAGCGGGCCGGCGGCCTTCGCCAACAACGAGGGACCGGCCAATGCGCCCGAAATCGCGCCGTAATTCTCGCGACCGAACAACGCCTGCGGAATGGTGCCGCGCACGATCGTCAGGATGCCGTTGCCCAGTCCGTACAGCATGCAGAACGCCGCGATCGCGACTTCATGCTGCCCCATAAAAATCAGCGCCAGCAACGCAGCGGGCACCGTGGCAAAGGTCACCTTGCCGGCGGTCTGCGGCAGGATCCGATGTGCGAGTGCCATCTCGCCGAGGCGCCCGACCACTTGCATCGGGCCGATAAGGGTCGCGAACAACACGGCGGTTGCCATCGGATGGCCGAAACGGTGCAAGGTCGGAATCAAATGCACCGACAGTGCGGAAAATATGAAACTGTTGGCGGCAAACGCGCATGCCAGTTTCCAGAACGTCGGATGGCGCACTGCTTCCTTCAAGGTGTAATTCCGCACCACATGCGCCGCGCCGGTCGCGCCGGGCCGGCGCGGTCCGCCGCTCAGCAGCAGATGCAAGGGCGCGCACAGCGCCAATTGCACGGCGCCGTAGATCAGGTAGGTGTCGCGCCAGCCGACCAGGGTATTCAGCTTGAGCGTGAGCGGCCAGAATACCGTGCTGGCAAGCCCGCCAAACAGCGTCAATACCGAAATTCCTC
>DHXL01000079.1:2723-16720 GCA_002415335.1 Oxalobacteraceae bacterium UBA5157 | reverse complement strand
AAATAGGCGATGATCGAATGCGCCATGCCAAGCATGATCATGCCCACGCCGGCCAGCAAGGAGCCGGCGGTCATCACCGCGCGTCCGCCGAAGCGATCGAGCAGGATGCCGGTCGGCGTCGATGTCACGCCTGCAACCAGCAAGCTCCATGAAAATGCGCCGAACACAATCTCCGGACGCCAGCCGAGTTCACGTTGAATATCGGGAGCAAGTATCGTGATCGCATAGTAGAGCGCGCCCCACGACACGATTTGCGTGAACGCGAGTATGCGGATGATTTTCCATGGCTCCTGCTGATTCGTCATGTTGCCGACCGCATCCTTGCGCGCTTGATTATCTTGCAAAGAGACAATTTTAGTCGATTGACGAATTTCGGTTTGGCGCCCGCGATGACGACGCGCAGCCGTGCTCGCATCGTCCTCCCCATGCATAACATTTGTTAATGCGCCCTTGATCGGCCGCCGGTAATGTCAGCATCTCGAATTCACGCTTCATCCTGCGCGCATAAAGGCTCTAGCCGACGCGACGCATCAGCTTCGTCAGCGGCGGCCACTTTTCGGTCAGCGCATCGAGCTGCGCCCAGTTGACGACCGAGACTTCGCTGGCATCGATCGCCTCGATTTGGAAGTAAGGAGGCTCCCGTAATCAGAATAAACGATGCTGACTTTTTAATTGTAATGACATCGTGCAGAAAGTAGGGTGCGTCCCGCGCAATCGCCGCGCACGGCAGACACCGCGCAAATCCGCTCCACTCACCAATGCGCAAGCGTGCCTATGCGTAGGTTAGGCACGTTCAAGCAAGTTTAAGTTTCGCGATACAAAAGACGTCTGGACGTCTATAATCAACATTCTATTATTTATTTCAAGCGGCCATGAATAAAAAGCGACCTGGAGAAGTAAGAGATGCAATTATTAATGTGCTCTCAAGTCGCCCACAAGGTGCGAGTATTGCCGAAATTGAAGACGGCGTCCAAATCCTTATCGGAGACACGCCGTCATCTTCCATTCGCTCTTATCTAAGGCTCAACACTCCTGAACTATTTGTTCGCATGGAGCGCGCGCAATATGTATTGAACGAGTTATTCGACACAGCAATAGGTTCTGCCCAAGGAGCCGTGAAGCGGATTCCAGCGCCCGAAAATTTTAAGTTTGGAAAGGCAGAACTCGTGTTGTCGGACTGCCTTGACTGGATATCGGCGCGTGAAGATAACTCGATTCATGCTGTCGTTACTGATCCTCCCTATGGATTATTTGAGTATTCCGAAGAGCAAAAATCTAAATTGCGTAGTGGTAAAGGAGGCGTCTGGAGAATTCCGCCGTCTTTTGACGGATCGAAGCGATCGCCATTGCCACGGTTTACCGTATTGACGGCCAAAGATGTCTCCAAGCTCGAAGATTTCTTTTTTGACTGGGCATGCAGGTTGAAGAGGGTGTTGGTTCCCGGCGCAAATGTGGTGGTCGCAAGTAATCCCTTACTGTCATATGCGGTGTCAAGCGCGCTTGCGAAAGCCGGGCTTGAAAGGCGGGGAGAGATCGTTAGGCAGGTTATGACGATGCGTGGCGGCGATCGGCCAAAAGATGCGCATGAAGAGTTTAGCGAAATTAGCGTTATGCCGCGCTCAATGTGGGAGCCTTGGCTGGTTTTCCGAAATCCTCTTGACGGGCGGGTGCAGGACAATTTGCGAAAATGGGGGACGGGAGGGTTTCGCAGGCCATCAAAAGACAAACCATTTGGCGATGTGATTCAGTCCGCGCCGACGCATACCAAAGAAAAGAAACTGGCACCCCACCCAAGTCTCAAGCCACAGGCCTTCATGCGTCAGGTCGTGCGAGGTGTCTTGCCTCTTGGGGAAGGTGTTATTCTGGATTCGTTTGCCGGTTCCGGTTCAACGCTGGCAGCGGCCGAAGCAATCGGTTATGCAAGTATAGGAATTGAAAAAGACCGGGAATATTTTCATTTGGCCCAAGCGTCAATCCCTAGATTGGCCAATTTAAAAATTGATTAAGCCTTGTTTAAATAGATCCAATTTTCCCGAAGCTTTTTGATTCCCTCTTTGTGTAGAGTTGCAGTTCTCGTACCAAGTTCGCCCCGAGAATTTTTGCGGAAATCATCTACATCGACTTGGCCAAGATAGACTTCAGTAAAGCTCATTGGATGTCGATCAATCGCCGGTTCCGTCTCATTATCGGTTTCATACACGAAGACACACATCCACTGATTTCTCGCGCCATGTGTGTCAACTGCGCCGCCCGCTTTTCGCGTCGTCTTGATTTCGACTCCGTCCGATCCTGATTTGGCCGAATTATTAGCGTACACGCCTTTCAAGACCAAGTCGGGATGACCGTTAAAATACTTATTTTCGACGAGGGTCCGAGAATGTCTTGCAAGACTCGCTGTCAACATGTCTGATAGAAGCCCAGACATGATTGCCGGACGGAGCATATCGTCCAATCTGTCCAGGCCGCGTTCAATCAATCCGTTATTTACGTCGTAGAAAAAATCGTAAACGTCCTGCATTGCCAGTTGAAAATCCGCCAAACGCAATTGATAAGGAGGGACCGCCTCATCATTGAACTTCGTTAGATCGACATTATTTTTTTTAATGGTCATTTTCGAATTTTTCTTAAGACTTGATTGCCCAACCGTCCTTCAACGTCACCACCCGATTAAATACCGGCTTCCCGGGTGTCGAATCGACCCGATCCGCGACAAAATACCCATGCCGNNCCCTTGACCTTGTAATTCGCCGAGCCCTCGGTGCCCGATTTGCTGTCCGCAAAATAATTGCAATGCACCGCAATCACCTTGCCGTCGGCATCCTTGTCGCAGCCGGTGCACTCAACCACGTAGCCGTAGCGCAGCCTTACCTTATTGCCGGGGAACAGGCGGAAGTAGCCCTTGCTCGGCACTTCCATGAAATCGTCCTGCTCGATCCACAGTTCCTTGGTGATCGGGAACGTGCGGTGGCCGCGCTCCGGGTGGTGCGGATGGATCGGTGACGTGCATTCGGTGGCGAGGTTGTCCGGAAAATTGTCGATGATCAGTTTCAGCGGGCGCAGCACGGCGGTGGCGCGCGGCGCCTTGGGATCGAGGTCTTCGCGCAGGCAGCCTTCGAGCGAGCTCATGTCGATCCAGCCGTCGGATTTCGTGACGCCGCTGCGTTCGCAGAACAACTGGATCGCTTCCGGCGTGAAGCCGCGCCGGCGCATGCCGACGATGGTGGGCATGCGCGGGTCGTCCCAGCCGTCGACGATGCCTTCATCGACCAGCTGGCGCAGCTTGCGCTTGCTGGTGATGACGTAGGTGACGTTGAGGCGCGCGAATTCGTATTGCTGCGGCAGCGGCTTCTTGAAGAAGCCGCCTTCGGCCAGATGCTCCAGGATCCAGTCGTAGAACGGGCGGTGATCCTGGAACTCGAGCGTGCAGACCGAGTGCGTGATGTTCTCGATCGCGTCTTCGATCGGATGCGCGTAGTCGTACATCGGATACAGGCACCAGTCGTCGCCGGTACGGTGATGGTGCGCATGGCGGATGCGGTAGATCGCCGGGTCGCGCATATTCATGTTGGGCGAGGTCATGTCGATCCTGGCGCGCACGATGTGTTCGCCGTCCTGAAACTCGCCGGCCTTCATGCGGCGGAACAAGTCCAGCGATTCCGCGGCGGGGCGCTCGCGGAAGCGCGAGTTCTTGCCCGGCTCGCCGAAGTTGCCGCGGTTGGCGGCCATCTCGTCGGCGCTTTGGCTGTCGACGTAGGCATGGCCCGATGTGATCAGGTATTCGGCCATTGCGTACAACTGGTCGAAGTAATCGCTGGCAAAATACAGATGCTCGCGCCCCTCGTGCCGCCAGTCGAAGCCGAGCCAGCGCACGCTGTCGAGGATGGTGTCGACGTATTCCTGTTCTTCCTTCTCGGGGTTGGTGTCGTCGAAGCGCATGTGGCAGCGGCCGGCATGGTCGCGCGCCAGGCCGAAGTTGAGCCAGATCGACTTGGCATGGCCGATGTGCAGATAGCCGTTCGGCTCCGGCGGGAAGCGCGTGATTACCTGCGGCAGCGCATGGCCGTTGGGGTCGCGGCGATTGGCGTACTTGCCGTCGGCGAGGTCGTGATCGATAATGGCGCGCAAGAAATTGGAGGCAACTGGCGCGGACGTCGTCGCCTCTGTGGCGGTGGAAATTTTGGCGGCAGCCGGTGTTGCTGCGTGCGGTTTTTTGTCGTCGTTGCTCATGGGTGTGATTCGTGAGAATGCGGTCAGAAGTGATTGGTTGAGGGCATTTTACCGTAGCAAGCCAAGCCCTTGTAAGGTTCCGGCGGGGTTCCAGACTAATGGGTGACGGTTTGTCGGCCATGCAATGGAGAGTCCATGAAATCCCAGTTCCTCACTGCCGCCCTGTGCGTGCTGCCGCTGTCGGCCGTGATCGCGCAGACTTGCAGCAAGCAAAGTCCCGCGCACACGGTCGCGTTGCTGGAGTTGTACACCTCGGAAGGCTGCAGCAGCTGCCCGCCGGCCGACAAGTTCGTTGGCGGTGTGCATCGCGCGCTGACCATCGATCAGGTGGTGCCGCTGGCGCTGCATGTCGATTACTGGGATTACATCGGCTGGAAGGACGTGTTCGCCAGGCGGGCGTTTACCGAGAGGCAGCGCTGGTTGTCGAATGCCGGCGGCAGCCGCACGGTCTATACACCGGAAATCTTTGTTGCCGGACAGGAGTTGCGCAACTGGAGCGGCGGTTTGCCGGCCGCCGTCAAGCGCATCAACGAGCACCCGGCGCAAGCCGACATCGGTATCGCATTGGGCAAGCTGGCGGGCAACAGTCTGCCGATCGAGGTTAACGCGAGAGCGGCGCAAGACGCAGCACAGCGCGGCAAGCTGTTCGTCGCCCTGTATGAGAACGGCTTGGCCACCGAAGTCAAGGCCGGCGAAAACGGCGGCGCGACGCTGCGGCACGATTATGTGGTGCGCGAGTGGGTCGGACCGATCGCCCTGGGCGGCGATGGCAAGGCGCGATTGAGCCGTGCACTGAGCGTGCCGCTCGGCGCGGCGGCCAGGAATCTCGGCGTGGCCGCGTTCGTGCAGAGTGACCAAGGCGAGGTGTTGCAGGCGCTGGCGCTGCCTTTATGCGGTGGCTGAAGCGGGCGGGGCGGCAGTCGCACCGCGAGCGCCGCGCGTCTGGCCGAACGCGCCTAGCCGTTGAATTTGGCGCGGATCGCTTCCAGTCGTTTGCGATTCACGCCGAAATCCTTGCGTCCCAGGCGCGACGCCGAACGCATCTGAATCACGCCGGCCGGCTCATCCAGCACGAATTCCACGTCATCGGTGAACTTCAGCAGCTTGGTCTGGAATTCGGCGTACAGGTAGTCCGGCTGACGCGTGATGACGGTCGCGCCGTCCATGCCGCGCACGATGGCTTCCAATCGGGCGAAGGCGGCCTTGCCGTCGCCGCTATACCTGAGCGGGGCGATCACATGATAATCGGTGTGCGGCTGCCTGTCGGCATAGCTGGATACGACGTTCCAGGACGTCTTGACCGGCGGCTTCAGCAGCCCATTTTTCAGGCCGAGATCGTTGGGCCGGGTGCCGCTGAGGAAGCCGAGTTGGCCTGCCACGACGAGCGCCACGGGCAAAACGATCAACAGGACAAACGCGATGATGCCGAGGGTTTTTGCCATGCAGGTCTCCGGGATTGTTTTTATGGGTGGCAAACGATCATAGCAGAACAAATTTGCGGGACTCCCGCGGCGGACGGCCGACTCTGTGCAGCCAGCACCGCCCGCAACGGCAGCACAGAGAAATCACATTTGCCTGAATAGATGCGCGAACACGCGGCTGACCGGAAAGGTTTCATGGCGGCCGCGCAGCTTCACATGCAGCTTGCCGTCTTCGTCGCGCGTGGCAGCCAGAATGGCGTTGGCGTTGACCACGGTACCGCGATGGATTTGCCAAAACTGGTCGCGATCGAGTTGCGGCAGCAAGTCTTTCAGGCTGGTGCGGATCAGTGATTCGCTGTCCGCCGTCACCACGTTGATGTATTTGTCGGTCGCTTCGAAATAGAGTACGTCGCCGATCGGAATCAGGCGGATCTGGTTGCCGACCGCCGCGCGAATGATTGTCAGGCGTTCCCTGGCGGCGCGCGGTGATGGCACCGGCACCAGTTCGCGCAACTGTCCGACTACGCGTTCCAGCTCATGGTCGTGCTCGCTATGCTGCGACAGGCGCTCTTTCAGGCGTTCGACGGTCTTGGCCAGGCGCGCGTCACTGATCGGCTTGAGGACATAATCGAGCGCCGCCTGCTCAAACGCCTCCAGTGCGAACTGGTCATATGCGGTGATGAAAACGAGCAAGGGAAACCGTATATCGGCAGGCCACTCGTCGGCCAGCTCATGGGCGGCTTCCAGGCCGGTTTTGCCCGGCATCTGGATATCGAAAAACAGGATGTCGGGCCGCTGCGCCAATGCCTCGCGGACGGCGGTCACGCCGTTGTCGACCACCGCACCGATCTGCAGGTCGGGCCAGAGGCGCTGCAACGCCTGCACCAGCGCGTAGGCAAGGACAGGTTCATCTTCGGCAACGAGTGCGCGCAGGTTGGTCATGATGGCATTGGAATGGCAAGTTGGGCGATGACGCCGGAGGGAGTGTTGCCGCTCAGGGAAAGCGAAGCGCGCCCGCCGTACATTGCCTGCAGGCGTTCGCGTACGTTCGAAAGTCCGACATGGCTGCCGTCAAGGCCGTCGGCCGATTGTCCCGGGCGAAGCGGTGCATCGAGCCCGAGACCGGTATCGGCCACCGCCAGCGTCAGCATGCCCTGCTGCTCGGCTGCGGTCACGTCAATACGTCCGCCCGCGATATTTGGTTCCAGGCCATGCTTGAACGCGTTCTCGACCAGGGGTTGCAGCAACATCGGCAGTACGTGGACGTCGCGCAGAGCGGCCGGCAATTGCAGCGTGTAGGACAGACGCGCGCCCATCCGCACCGACATCAGCCCAAGGTAGGCCTCCATCAATGCGAATTCGTGCGACAGCGTGGTCTTTTCAGCGCGCGAGGACGACAGCGTCGCACGCAGGTAGAGAATCAATTGATCGAGCATATGCTGCGCACGCACCGGGTCGATCGTGATCAGGCCTTGCAGGTTGGCCAGCGTATTGAATAGCATGTGCGGTTCGATTTGCGCTTGCAGCATTTGAAGTTGCGCCTGCATCGCTTGCTTTTCGGTGGCGGCGGTGCAAGCCTTTTCGGTTTCGGCGCAGGCTGCCAACATGGACAGCTTGGCGCGGGTCCGGAAAAACCAGATGATGGCAGCACTGATCAGGAACGTAATGATCAGGAACTCGGTACCGTTTTTTCCGATTGTGTGGGCGCCGGCGTTTTTTTCCGGCAGGCCGAGTATCGATATCGCGATCATGTTGCCGAGGACTTTTGCGGTAGGTATCGAAATCATTACCAGCGCGAGGAAAGGCAGTCTGGGTGGGAAATTCAACTTCCACAATATCAATCGCCCGCCATCGATAAAGAGCAGCGCCAACGAGCCGACACACATCGAAAACACCAGGTTCTCCCAGAATCCACCACCCATGTGCATCAGGTAAGTGAGGATCATGGCGACGCCGACATTGAATGCCATGCCGATCGCGAAATCGACCGGCAGGTGGCGCATCAGGCACTTGACGCGGGACAGGCTGGGCAAAACGGTATTCATGGCGATCGGTTGGAGTAGTTTGCCTAGTGTGAAATATTAACTTGTTCCTCCGCCGGGCATGCAGCGGGATGCGACGAAACAGCATTTCGATGGAGTGAATCGACGCTCGGCACGTTCTGCGCCGCTGCACAATAGTGCCTCGATAGCAATAAGTAGAAATACAGTAGTAAAAATACTGGCTGCCGCAAGCCGATGATTTCCACGCCGAAATCTATCCTACACTCCGCAAAATAATAAATACACCGGAGACAAATCATGGGTGCATTCCTGCTTGCTTTTCTGCTGCTTTCCGTCTTCACATCGGGCGCATTTGCCCAGGAGACTGCGCCGATCAAGATCGGCACCAATTGCACTTTCGAAGGCCAGTCCGGCGAGATGGGTGTGAGCATGCGTGCCGCGTTGCGGATTGCGGTGGCCGAGATCAACGCAGCGGGCGGCGTAGGCGGCCGCAAGATCCTGCTGGTCGAACGCGATGACAAAGCCGATCCTGAAACCGGCAAGGCGATCGCCGAAGAACTCGTCAACCGCGAAAAGGTGGTGGCCACCATCGGCTACTGCAATTCCGGCGTCGCCATGAACGCGATCGAGATCTATCAAAAGGCCAGGGTGCCGCTGATCATTCCGGTTGCGACCGGCACCGAGATCACCCGGAAATATGCGCCGCCCGCTGCTGCGGAAAACTATATATTCAGGGTCGCGATGGCCGACCGGTTGCAGGTCGACTTCGTACTGAAAGAATTGATCGACAAGCGCGGTTTGCGCAAGATCGCGGTGTTTGCCGACAACACCGGTTATGGCGAAGGCGGTTTGAGGGACGTCGAGCAAGTGCTGGCGCAGCGCGGCATGAAGCCAGTGCTGGTCGAGCGCTTTGCGCAAGGCGTCGCAGATCTGGGGCCGGCGCTGAAGCGTGCGCGCGACGCCGGCGCGACGGCATTATTCACGTACGCGCTTGGCCCCGATAACGCGACGATTTCGAAGGGCCGGGAAGCGATGGGCTGGAAGGTCCAGCATGCGGGTCCATGGGGTGTCGGCTTTCGCAATCACCTCGATCTTGCCGGCCGCGCAGCCGACGGCGCGGTGATGGCGCAAACCTTCATTCAGGACGGCGTGTTGAACGAACAAAGCATGGCGCTGGTACTGCAGTACGCGAAACTGACGCATGTGAAAAACATTCCGTGCGCGATGTGCGCGGCGCAAACCTACGATGCCATGTTCCTGTTGCTGCATGCGCTGTTTCAAGCGCCAAGGATCGATGGACCGTCGATCAAATTCGCGCTGGAAAACATGAATCACAGCATCATCGGCGTGCTGGCCACCTACAACCGGCCGTTCACCAAAGACGACCATGAAGCCCTGGATGGTTCGATCCTGGTGTTGGGAAAGGTCATGAACGGCCTGGTGCAATACGCGAATCCGTCCGATGCCAGGCGGGTGGCGCTGCTGACGCGCTCCAAGGTGGCGCAGCACTAGCTTCGCAATACCGCCGTTGCGGCCCGGTGCGCGAGACGTTCCGACAGTCCACCTCTCGCTCGCGGGACCACTCCCGCGCAAATTGCTTTCAAAATAACATCGCTGCGGGTACCCTACTGCTTCGGTGCGCCGCAGTGTTTTCCTTTCATCCCATCCAAGGAGTCTTCCATGAGCCGTAGCATTCTTGACGAAGCGCATATCCATCCCGCCATTCGCGACAAGATTACCAGCAGCAATGCCGATATCGTGCGCGAGGTGCAGGCGGCGCTTGCGTCCCATGCGGTGGTTGTGGTCGGCATGGCGCAAAACCCGTTTCCACGCAAGGCGCGCAAGGCTCTGGATACGCTCGGAACGCCTTACCAGTATTTGGAGTATGGCAGTTACCTGACCGGCTGGCGCCGTCGCAATGCCCTGAAGATGTGGACCGGATGGCCAACCCTGCCGATGGTGTTCGTCAAGGGTGTTCTGGTCGGGGGCGCAACCGAACTGCAGCATCTGATCGACAGTGGCGAATTCTCGCGCCTGCTAACCGGCGCCCCTTCAGTGTAGACTTCGTAAGACCCAATAAACAATAAAATAAGGTGCACGCAACGATGTTCGATACCTTCACCGCATTTCTGATCCATTGGGGAATTCTCGCACTGTCACTGTGGATGGCGAGCCATGTCTTTCAAGGTGTCACGTTCGAGAGCAAGTCGGCACTGGCGGTTTCCGCGTTATTGCTCGGCTTCGCCAACGCGGTAGTCCGCCCACTGTTGATTCTGCTCACGCTCCCTTTGACGCTCGTCACGTTCGGATTATTCCTGCTCGTGATCAACGCGTTCATGATTCAGCTGGTCGCATGGCTGGTGCGAGGCTTCAGCATTTCAGGATTTTGGAAGGCGATGATTGTCAGCATATTCGTTTCCATTTTCAGCCTTCTCATCGGTTATTTTGTCTCGACGGGAACGCCCGATTTTCAACCGCCGAGCGGCGGCGGAACCTGGTTATGAGGCCGGCAGGCCGGATTGCCGGGAACTTGCCGACATTCGGTGCGCGGAGATTTGCATTGCGCAGGGCATCAATGAAAAATGCCGTTCAGTGCTGAACTGAACGGCATTGCGGTTAATCCGCGGCAATGCTGAGCATCAAGCCTCGGCCACCTTCAGCACCAGCTTGCCATTGTTCTCGCCGGTGAACAACTTCTGGAAAGTGTCAGGGAAGGTTTCCAGGCCTTCGACGACATCCTCACGCGTCTTGAGCTTGCCGCTGGCCAGCCAGCCGCCCATTGCGCTGAGCGCTTCCATCGCACGCGGGTAATAGTCGCCGACCATCACGCCTTTCATGCTGGCCCGGGCCACGATCAGCGCCAGATAATTCGCCGGGCCTTTGACCGGGGTCGTGTTGTTGTATTGCGAGATCGCGCCGCAAATCACGATGCGCGCGTCGCGTGCCAGCTTGGTCAGTACAGCGTCGAGGATATCGCCGCCGACGTTGTCGAAATAGACGTCGATGCCTTTCGGACAGTGCTTGTGCAGCGCCGCGGTGACGTCTTCGCTCTTGTAGTCGATCGCGACGTCGAATCCGAGCTCTTCCACCAGATAGCGGCACTTGTCGGCGCCGCCGGCGATACCGACTACGCGGCAACCCTTGATCTTGGCGATTTGACCGACTACCGCGCCCACCGCACCGGCCGCGCCGGACACGACCACCGTTTCACCGGCTTTCGGTTGACCGATTTCGAGCAGGCCGAAATACGCGGTCAAGCCCGGCATGCCCAGCGTGCCGAGGAAGACCGGCAGCGGCGCCAGGCGCGGATCGACTTTGCTCAAGCCCTGACCGTTCGAGTACGCATACTCTTGCACGCCGAGCAAGCCGTTGACGTGGTCGCCGACCGCAAAATTGGGATTCTTGGAAGCGACCACGCGGCCGACGGCAATCGCGCGCATCACTTCATCGATGCCGACCGGCGGCATGTACGAGTTCTTGTTCTCGTTCATCCAGCCGCGCATGGCCGGGTCGAGCGAGATGTACAGAATTTTGACGACCACTTCGCCTTCGGCTGGATCGCGTACCGCCTCTTGTATGTAGTTGAAATCGCTGCGCTTGACGGCGCCCACCGGGCGGGTGGCGAGTTTGAATTGGTGATTGATAACGCTCATGCTGGATTCTCCGGTTGATTTGCTTGTTCTAGGTGACGGAGCAAAGTATAGGTCCGAGAAAGTTGCTTGATAAGTCTCCAATCTGGCATTACATTGTTGACCATTACGGGACAATCGAAGGATGCGATGCTTAATCCGCAACATTTGGCGATATTCGCCACGATCGTGCAGGCCGGCAGCATTAGCGGTGCGGCGAGTCAGCTGGGTTGCGGCAAATCGGTGGTGTCGCGCCAGCTGGCCCGACTGGAAAGCGATCTCGGCGCGCGCCTGATCCAGCGCTCGACGCGGCGCCTGGCGTTGACCGAGATCGGCGAGATGGTATTGCAGGAAGCGCGCCAGATCGATCGCTCGTTGACCAACATCGAGCAGTTGACCGACCAGTACCAGCAGCAGGTACGCGGCTTGCTGCGCGTGTCGTGTTCGATGGCGGGCCGCAGCCAGGTGGTGCCGCTGGTGGCGGAGTTCACCCGGCTTTATCCGCAAGTCACCGTGGCGCTGCAGCTGGAAGACCACATGGTCGATTTGATTGCCGAGCAGGTCGATGTCGCGATCCGGGTTTCGCACTTGCCTGATTCCTCGCTGGTCGCGCGCAAGCTGGCCGACAACCCGCGCATCGTGGTCGCGGCACCGGCTTATCTGGAGCGAGCCGGCACGCCGCAGACGCCTGCGCAGCTGAGTGACCACGCGTGCCTGGTGTATGCGAATGGCGGCCGCACGTTCGACGAATGGACCTTTGCCGGCAGCCCGGAGCCCTACAAGGTCAAGGTCAGCGGCGCGATCCAGATCAACGACGGCGGCGCGCTGGTCACGGCGGCCTGCTGCGGCGCCGGCATCCTGCTGATTCCGCGCAAAGTGGTGGCGGAAGAGCTGGTGCGCGGCGAGCTGGTCGAAATCCTGCAGAACTGGCCGGTGCCGCCCGGCTCGCCGATCTACGCAGTGTATCCGGCGCGCGATTGGCTGGCGCTGAAGACGTCCGCGTTCATCGGCTTCATGCAGGAGCGGATGGGCGGTTAGGCGCAATCAGCTTGGTTCGG
The DNA here is from genome assembly GCA_002415335.1 of Oxalobacteraceae bacterium UBA5157. Classification (GTDB taxonomy): domain Bacteria; phylum Pseudomonadota; class Gammaproteobacteria; order Burkholderiales; family Burkholderiaceae_D; genus UBA5157. The sequence continues at coordinate 4,382 of DHXL01000079.1, read as the reverse complement.
CGCGCTGTCAGACGATCCCGCCCTCGCGCAACGCAACGATTCTTTCCATGCTGTGCCCGAGCACCTCGCGCAATACCTCCTCGGTATGTTGTCCGAGCAGCGGCGGCGGCAGGCCGTATTGCGGCGGCGTGGCCGACATCTTGATCGGACTGCCAACCAGCGCGACGCTGCCTGCAGTCGGGTGCGGCAAGTCGATCCGCAAGCCGCGCGCATCGACTTGCGGGTTGTCGAATACCTCGTCCAGATTGTTGATCGGCCCGCACGGCACGCCGGCCGCTTCCAATGCATCGATCCACTGCTGCTTGGTCCGGCTCTTGATCATCTCTGCCAGCAAAGGCACCAGGATATCGCGATGCCGCACGCGCATCGGATTGGTCGCGAAGCGCGCGTCGCTTGCGAGCTCCGGCCGCTCGCCGGCTTCGATCAGCTTCCGGTATTGGCTGTCATTGCCGACCGCGACGATGATGTGGCCGTCAGCGGTGGCAAAGGTCTGGTAAGGCACGATATTCGGATGCGCATTGCCCCAGCGTTTGGGCGGTGCGCCGCTGGCCAGGTAATTGGTGTTCATGTTGGCCAGCATCGCGACCTGCACGTCGAGCAGGGCCATGTCGATATACTGGCCTTCGCCGCTGCGGTCGCGATGGCTCAGCGCGGCCAGCACGGCGATGGTGGCGTACATGCCGGTCATCAAATCCGAAATCGCGATGCCGGCTTTCTGCGGTCCGCCGCCGGGCAGGTCGTCGCGTTCGCCGGTGATCGACATGAAGCCGCCCATCCCTTGCACGATGAAGTCGTAGCCGGCGCGATGTGCATACGGTCCGTCCTGGCCGAAGCCGGTGATCGAGCAATAGATCAGGTCGGGCTTCTCCAGTCGCAGCGATGCATAATCGAGGCCGTATTTTTTCAATTGCCCGACCTTGTAATTTTCCAGCACCACATCGGAGCGGCGCACCAGCTCGCGCACGATGGACTGGCCTTCGGCGCTCGCGATGTCGAGCGTGACCGAGCGTTTGCCGCGATTCGCGGCCAGGTAGTAGGCGGCTTCGGTGGTGTCGTGGCCGTGCTCGTCGCGCAGGTAGGGCGGTCCCCACGAGCGCGTGTCGTCGCCGGCGCCGGGCCGTTCGATCTTGATGACGTCCGCACCGAGGTCGGCCAGATTCTGCGCGCACCACGGCCCGGCCAGAATGCGCGTCAGGTCGAGAACGCGCAGGTGTCCGAGGGATTTTTTCGAAGGCGGGTTGGGCATGGTTCGGATCGTCCGGCTTGGGAGTTTGAGGAGGGCGCTAAATTGGCACTCAGTGTAAGGCAGTTCAGATGGATTACACTAAGTGCGCAGGTTTTTACTCCACTTTTCGACTTCAGCCATGTGGCCATTTCCAAGAATAGTCGCCCACCGCGGCGGCGGCAAGCTCGCTCCCGAAAACACGCTAGCCGCCATGCGCTGCGGGCTGGTGCACGGTTTTCATGCGGTCGAATTCGACGTGATGTTGTCCAAGGACGGGGTGCCGGTCGTGATCCACGACCCGGATTTCGGGCGCACGATCGCCGGCACCGGCAAGGTGTCGGACTGCACCGCGCAGGAACTGGCGGCGATGGATGCAGGCTCCTGGTTTGGACCTGCGTTCAGCGCCGAGAAGGTGCCGACGTTGGCGCAGGTGG
>DHXL01000079.1:0-2535 GCA_002415335.1 Oxalobacteraceae bacterium UBA5157 | reverse complement strand
GATTTCGCGCGGCTATCTGGTCGAAATCATTCCGCCCGATTGGCGACAGCGTCTGGACGCGCTGGATGCGATCGCGCTGCACACCGATCAAGAATCTCTCTCTTTGCCGCAGGCGCGGGCGATCAAGGACGCCGGCTTCGGACTGTTCTGTTACACCGTCAACGATCCGGCGCGCGCGCGTGAAATTCTAGCGTGGGGAGTGGATGCATTCTGCACCGATCGCATCGACTTGATCGGTGCCGATTTCGCATAGGCGTTACCTTTTGTTACGCGCCTTACAGTTTCCCGGTCGCTGCAGCCGCCTTCCTATCGTTGAATGCGACATGGGCAATTCGCTCATTTTCTTGAATCATTCTTCGCTAAAGGAGCACCACATGCAACGCAACCTATTGATCGCTGCTGTCCTCGCCAGCGCTTTTGCCGCACCGGTTTTCGCACAGAACATGAATACGCCAAGGATCGACCAACGCCAGGAGAACCAGCAAAGCCGGATTGCCAACGGCGTCAAGTCCGGCGCGCTGACCGCCAGGGAGACGCAAAATGTCGAAAAGCGCGAAGTCAAGATCGAAGGCGACAAGCAGGCGGCCAAAGCCGACGGTAAAGTGACTGCAACCGAGCGCCACAAATTGAAACGCGAAGAAAACAAGGCAAGCCGAGCCATCTATCGCAAGAAGCACAACCGCAGGAAGACTTCGTAATTCTGTCGCTCCGATTGGGCCCGCCCTGCTTGCACGGCGGGCCTTATTGCATGCAGGTCGCGACCGGCGCCGCAGCCGCGCAATTTTCTGCCGCTGCTGATCAGAATGGCGTTTCCAAGACCGTATGGGGCAGGGTTATCGCCTGGTCTTATCACGTATAATCAACGGTTTGCAACGCATTTTTCTCTTTTTCAATCAGTTGGGAACAGAGTACCGCTACGCTCAACTCTTTGCCACGATAGCTTTACACTCATATGAACTCGTCTGAAATCCGCGACAAATTCCTCACGTTCTTCGCATCGAAGGGCCACATGATCGTGCGCTCGTCCAGCCTGGTGCCCGGCAACGACCCGACGCTGCTGTTTACCAATTCCGGCATGGTGCAGTTCAAGGACGTATTCCTGGGGCATGACAAGCGCCACTACACGCGTGCGACCTCGTCGCAACGCAGCGTGCGGGCCGGCGGCAAGCACAACGATCTGGAAAACGTCGGCTATACCGCGCGGCATCACACCTTCTTCGAAATGCTCGGCAATTTCTCGTTCGGCGACTACTTCAAACGCGATGCGATTCACTATGCGTGGGAATTACTGACCGTCGTCTACGGGCTGCCGAAGGAAAAGCTGTGGGTTACCGTCTATCAGGAAGACGACGAGGCGTACGCGATCTGGCAAAACGAGATCGGCGTGCCGGCCGAGCGCATCGTGCGCATCGGCGACAACAAGGGTGCGCGCTACGCGTCGGACAATTTTTGGCAAATGGCCGAGACCGGCCCGTGCGGTCCATGCTCGGAGATCTTCTACGACCACGGTCCGGAAATCTGGGGCGGCCCGCCCGGAAGCGCCGAGCAGGACGGTGATCGCTACATCGAAATCTGGAATCTGGTGTTCATGCAATTCAACAAGGACGAGCACGGCGCGCTGCATCCGCTGCCGAAGCCTTGCGTCGATACCGGCATGGGCCTGGAGCGGATCGCTGCGGTGCTGCAGCACGTGCATTCCAATTATGAAATCGATCTGTTCCAAAGCCTGATCAAGGCCGCCGCGCGTGAAACCGGCTGCACCGACCTCGCCAACAATTCCCTGCGCGTGATCGCCGACCACATCCGTGCCTGTTCGTTCCTGATCGTCGACGGCGTGATCCCGGGCAATGAAGGGCGCGGCTATGTCTTGCGCCGCATCGTCCGCCGCGCACTGCGCCACGGCCACAAGCTGGGCCAGACCCAGCCGTTCTTTTACAGGCTGGTCAAGGATCTGGTGCTGGAAATGGGCCAGGCCTATCCGGAGTTGACCGATGCTGCGCCGCGCGTCGAACAGGTGTTGAAGCAGGAAGAAGAACGCTTCGGCGAGACGCTCGAGCACGGGATGAAAATCCTCGAAGCCGCGTTGGCGAAGGATGGCAAGAATCTTGACGGCGATACGGCCTTTGCGCTGTACGACACGTTTGGCTTTCCGCTCGATTTGACGGCCGATATTTGCCGCGAACGCAACGTGACATTGGATGAAGCCGGTTTCAACGCGGCTATGGAACGTCAGCGGCAGCAGGCGCGCGCGGCCGGCAAATTCAAGATGACAGCCGGTGTCGACTATGCCGGCGACAAGACCAGGTTCGTCGGCTACGAGACGGTCACGCAAGACGGCAAGGTGGTGGCGATCTACGTCGACGGCAGCGCCGTGCAAGAAGTGCGCGCAGGCCAGCAGGCGATCGTGGTGCTCGACACCACGCCGTTCTATGCGGAGTCGGGCGGTCAATGCGGCGATTCCGGCGTGCTGGAATCATCCAATGCCACGTTCGAGGTGGTCGACACCCAGAAAATCCAGGCCGACGTATTCGGCCA
>DHXL01000285.1 GCA_002415335.1 Oxalobacteraceae bacterium UBA5157 | reverse complement strand
CTTAATTCGTAACATTGCGCGAACGGCCCTCCGGAACACGGCTGTTCCTTTATGAATTACCTGCGTGTCTTATATTTCGCGTTATCTTCCGGCGTATTGCGGCGGTTATAGGCCACACCGTATTTTATGGAGACATCCCCGGGGTCCGCGTCCACAACTTTCGAAAACCGCCCTTCCGATATTTCGCGATGAATACAGGTGAGGTCTTTCGCACGGCACACCAGCTTTAAAATCCGGGTCACCTGATAAGTGGCGAAGTTTACAAGCGGCACGGGTTCAGAGATGAAGTCGACAATGGCACCCTTTTCGATATCATCGAACTCAATCTGGTCCGGGACATAGGCGAATGCCATTCGCATCCATTGGCCGTCCATATAGCGAACCTGAGCCAATCGGACGTTGCGTTCACGCTCAGCGTCATAGTGGGTTCTCTTGATGTACGCGGCACTGGCCACGCTCTTTTCTGCCGTATTCCAAAACTGGCGCATGATCTCGACGCGCATCACGTTGCCCTGATCATCATGAATGTGGTCGACGCTCGTCGTCAGTTCCGAGATAGATACGCAACACGCCATTAGCAGGCATCGGCTGCGCCAGGCTTCTCATGTAATCGCTGTGCGGACCGATATCAGGCCCCATCGGATAGCCGATTGCGAAACTGATCGTCTCCGCCGCTGGAAAGAACGAAGCCAGGTCAGCCAGCGCATAGCCGCCCCACGGCGTTCCGAATACCCATATTTCCAGATGGGCGACGTCTTGCGCTTCGCCGTTGCGCGATAATTCGTCGATCGCGCCTTTGGCGATCAGCCCGCCCATGCTATGGGCAACAATCGTCACGCCGGTGATGCCTCGCGTTCTCAGCTCACTAATTCTTGCAGCCAGTAACTTTGCACCCTCCCCCATCGACATGGACTGGTGGTTGTGGCCCCAGTCAAACACCACAGTGTCCGGAGAAGCCAGCGCCGGAACCCATCTATCGAAATAGTGCGACGTCTCGTGGATGCCTCCAACCAGGATAACGGCATGCGTAACGGCAGGTTTTTCGACGGCAGCACTGAAATGAACAAGAGATTGGCGAGACCATGATTCGCCGCGATTGCCGGGCCTTGCCGCGATAGTGGCAAGCGTGAGTCGACCCGACTCATCGGGGGCGGATTTCCCCAGTTGTAGGGGGGGTGTCATGATCAATCCGCTTGGTATTCTGACTGAGGGCGTCTGTCACATCGCCGGCGACGGCTCGTGTACCGGCGGTGGTCTCCATGTCAAAGACGGGGGGCATCCCGGCCATGTTGCTTCGACTAGCCAGATAGCTGTCCGTGCCGGCACAACCCGCTAGAACGGCCATGGCCGGAAGGAGCATCTTGGCCGTTCTTTTCATTTTTGATCCTGGCAATCGAGGCGATTTATTTTTGCGGCGATCGGACCGTTAGCGTTGATCCGGCACGATCGCTGTCAACTCACTCCTCGGATATTTTAATTTAATAAAATTCCTAATTGCCAACATTGATTTTGCTCAAATTACACGCTGTCTTCTGCAATTTGTTTGCAAGTTGCGTCGTCCTAATATGGGTTTTTCAATGAGGCAACATTCTGCGGAAGTCAGAACCACCACCGGTGCCGGCTTGTGCGGTCACGCGCCCGAGCCGTCTCTCTTGAGGGCGGCGAGAGACCTAGAATCTGTTGATGCGATAGGGATTGATGTCAAATGGCTCCGGGCGTTCACTGACGATACCGGCAATCAATTTGGCCGTAATGGCTGACAAGGTCAGTCCCAAATGACCGTGCCCGAAGGCGTAGTACACATTTCTGCAGCGTGGTGACCGCCCGATCACCGGCAATGAATCCGGTGTCGATGGCCGATAGCCCATCCATTCACGTTGAATCGTTTGCCCCGTAAGCTCGGGCAACACGGTGCGGGCAAAGGGCGCCAGCGCACGGATACGCCGATAGTCAGGCGGTGCATTCAGTCCTGCTAATTCATCGCCGCTGACCAGCGAGATGCCGTCGTGCATCGGCGACAGGACACAATTATTTTCCGGGAAGCAGACCGGGCGACGAAGCAATTGATCCGCCGTCAAAGCGAACGAGAGATGGTAACCGCGCTCGGTGTCGAGGCTGACACGGTCACCTATTTGCGTTGCGAATCGCTTTGACCATGCGCCGGCCGCGACCACTACCGAATCGAACAGCCGCATGGTTCGGTCTGTTCTAATTGAGATGCCGCCCTGCGCGGGTCGAACTTCCAGGACGCTCTCTTGAACGTGTTGCGCCCGACGTTCACGCGCGGCCTCAAAATAGGCATGCGTCAACGCAAGCGGGTAATTGACGAAACCGCTGTCGGGCTGGAACAAGCCGCACGTGTACGCATTTTTGCTCAGCCTGGGTTCAAGATCGGCAACCTCGCCGGCATTGAGGATGGAAAAATTCACGCCATGCCGCGTCATCAATTCTCGCTCAAGGGCGTTTCCTGAAAACCCTGCCTCCGACCCGTAAACCTTCAACCAGCCCACCGGCTGAATCAGGCCACGCGCCTGGCTCAAGTCAGCCAAGGTCAGGTGCGCTTCCATGGCATGGGAGACGAGGGGCTGAAGTGCCTTGGCAATGCTAGAAACCCGCTTGGGGCGACCCGCCTCGACAAAACGGACAAGCCATGGAATCGCCTGAAAAAGATAGGCGGGACGCAGAACGGCGGCGCCATTCGGGTCCAGCATGTACGATGGAATGGAGCGAATAACACCAGGCGTGGCAGTGGGCGTTACCGCGCCCGTGACAATGCCGCCGGCATTTCCTGAGCTTGTTCCAGCACCGACTTCGCCGTGATCGAAGACGGTAACCAGGTAGCCCTCGCTTGCCAGGGCCAAGGCGGTGGCAGCACCCACGACGCCGGCTCCGACAACAGCGACAGTACCTCGGCCATTCCCATCCTTTGTGCCCATGTGACTCATGACCTATCTTTCTGAAGTGCCTGCACGATCTGGAATATCGCTGGTATCTAGTGATGAAGAATCTTGCTCAGGAATTCACGCGTTCGCTCGTTCTCGGGCGCTGCAAAGAAGGTTTCAGGCTCGGCAATTTCGACAATAACCCCTTTGTCGATAAATGCCACTCTGTCGGCAACCTTGCGGGCAAAGCCCATTTCATGGGTGACAACAATCATCGTCATTCCGTCTTTTGCCAGGGAGACCATCACACCCAGGACTTCGTTGATCATCTCAGGGTCAAGCGCCGAGGTTGGCTCGTCAAATAGCATGACCTCCGGCTCCATGCACAGGCTGCGGGCGATCGCCACCCGCTGCTGCTGCCCTCCCGACAACTGCTGAGGATATGAATTGAATTTATCTGCCAGACCGACTTTTTCCAATAGCGCCTGACCGCGGCTGATGGCTTCTTTCCTGGATAGCTTCCGGACATGAATCGGCGCCAGCGTGACATTTTCGAGCGCCGTCTTGTGGGGGTAAAGATTAAACTGCTGGAACACAAAGCCGAGCTCCATCCGAAGCTGTCTGAGGCGGCTTTCATTGGTGACCGACTCATTATTGACCGTCAACGAGCCACTTTGAAATTTTTCCAGGCCGTTGACACACCGGATCAGTGTGCTCTTCCCCGAACCGCTGGGCCCGCACACCACCACCACTTCTCCCATGGCGACGTTGAGGTTGATATTCTGCAGGACGTGATGCGGGCCATACCATTTATTCAAGTCGTTAAATTTGATCATTCTGGATCTTCCTCGCCGTTCGCATTTCGGCTATCAATGGGCTTGGTGCTTTTCCATCCCGCGAGACAAGTAGAGCAGCGGGTAACAGATAAGAAAATACCCTGTTCCCACCACGGTAAACACGAGCAATCCGTTGGGAATATTTTGGACGACCACCCAACCGGACCGAGTCAGGTCGAGCAGGCCAATCGCGGAGACAACCGATGAATCCTTCACCAACAAGACGAATTGGCCCACGAGTGCGGGTACGATCATTTTGGTGGCTTGTGGTAGTACGATCAGCCTGAGCTGCTGCAAGCGCGTGAGGCCGGCGGATGCGGCCGCTTCCAACTGTCCAACCGGTACGGCCCTGATGCCGGAAGCAACAATTTCAGAAATAAAGCAGGCAGCAATATTGGACAGCGCGACGGCACCCGCAGTAAAAGAGTCAAGTTCGATGCCCGCCTCCGGAAGCACAAAGAAGACGACAAAGACCTGAACGAGCACCGGTGTACCGCGAAAGATATCGGTGTAGGCACCGACGATGAAACTGATCGGCTTGTGAACGCTCGCGCGGCCCACCCCCAGTATGAATCCGACGATTCCCCCGGCGACAATTCCGATGAACGACAGCGCAAGGGTCATGCCCAAACCCTTCAGAATGACAGGATAGTAGAGAGCGACACCGTGTAGTTGATCCAGAAACATGGTCATGGCCTTCAGTGGCGTACAAATGGGTGATTGATACGGCTCCAGGCGGCGGCCATCAATTTCAGTCCGAAATAGATAATCAGGTAGCCCGCGGCGGTGGTGGTCAATCCCTCGACTGGCATGAACCGGTCATTGGCCAGGGTCTGCCCTGCACGGGTCAACTCCAGCACCGAAATCAGCGACAGCAATGACGAGTCCTTGACCAGCACAATGGCCTGCCCGATCAATGGCGACACCATGGGACGCAGCGCCTGCGGCAGGACGATGAGGCGCATTTGCTGCCAATAGCTCATTCCCGAGCTGGCACTGGCTTCAACCTGCCCTTTCGGGATCGAGATGATTCCCGAGCGGATGATTTCACTGACGTATGCGCCACTGTTTATGGAGAGGGCGATGATTCCGATCGCGATTTCCGGCATGATCACGCCGAAACTCGGCAAGCCGAAATACAAGAAATAGAGCTGCGCCAGCAGCGGGGTCGCACGTATCACATCCACATAAGCGACCGCTGGAACCCGCAGAAAACGGGACGGCTGAATACTCATCGCACAAGCGACAATGCCGATGCCAAGGGCGCCGGCAAAGGCTGCTGACGAAATCGATAACGTGGATACGAATCCCATCCAAAAATCGGGCAGTGTTTCCAATATCACCCGAAAATTCAGATTCAATAACATGAACTATCCAATTTTTGGCAAGGTGTGAGCGTTGGAATCGGCGTCATTTAGAAAACGACGCCGAACCCAGGCTCCGATCAGATGCTCAGTGCGTTTCCTTCCATTTCGTCGAATTGACCCAGTAATCAAGATTCTTCTGAAGACGGCCGTCCAGTGTCGTCTGGTCGATGAACAAATTAATCCAGGTCAAAAGGTCAAGAGAGTCGTAACGGGTTGCGTAAGCCAGTGGTTCCCGGGCGAGCAGATCCGGCATGATCTTGAATGTTCCCTTGGGATATCCGGCCGATTGACCCGCCACTGCGGAGCTGTCATTGAGCAGGCAATCTGCCTGGCCGTTCTTCACTGCATCCAGCAACAACGTTCCGCCACCCTTGTAACTCTTGATGACGCCCTTCGGGAAAACGGTTTTTGAAAGCTTCTCTCCTGTACTGCCAAACAACACGGCGATCTTCGTGCCGGGCGCTTTGCATGCATTTGTGGAAGTGAATTTGCTGCCTTCCTTCGTCGCGACGACCGGGCCGACGTAGAGCCAAGGCTTGGTAAAGGCGACTTTCGTTGCGCGTGCCAAGGTGGGCGTCATGTCGGCGGCGAGTAAATCAGCTTTGCCGGAAATGAGAGCAGGCAAGAGTCCATCCCAGTCAAGGTCCAGAAAAACCACTTTGACACCCATTTCCTGGGCCATCAATTTCGCAAGTTCCACCGCGCTTCCTGTGCGCTCGCCATTCTTGTCGATCATCGAAAACGGTGGGCCCTGAGTCTGCACCGCAATTCTCAACTCTCCGCGCTTTTGAATGTCGTCAAGCGTAGACGCATGGACGCTTGCCGCGACGCCCAGGAAACCCAGGCCGGCGAGTAATAACGGGGGTAAAAATTTCGGCATCTTCATTTCTGTCTCCCTCAATAATCTCCGCGAAGGACCATCCTTCAGGAGAAAAAATCGTTCCTGGCTTTTCAGGAAGCCGCGTTCTCCGCGCCATCACCGGGTACGTCATCGACGCCCTCTTCCCAACAACCGCGGGGCAGGTTAACCCATTTGTTATGTGACTTCATCACCACGAATGTCTCGCTGTGGCTGACAACCCCTGGCCCGGCAATTCGGGGGAGAATTTCGCTGGTAAAGTGATAGAGGTCTTGTACGTCCCCGACCACCAGCACTTCCACGATCA
>DHXL01000292.1:7304-10938 GCA_002415335.1 Oxalobacteraceae bacterium UBA5157 | reverse complement strand
AAAAATGGGATATATTCCCATTAATTGATTGGGAGCTTTGTCGAGCCATGTCCGAATCCCGCAGTGATTTAGCTTTAGCGGCCGCGTTGCGGCTGATGGATCCGCTTGTGGGGTTGCTGCTGCATGAAGGCGTCAGCTATTCGCGCTTCGCTAATGCCCTTAAGGCATCATTCCTCGATGCTGCTGAAAAGATTCTCGAGGCCGAGGCGGCGCGTGTAAACGATTCGAGCCTCAGCACGCTGTCCGGCGTCCATCGCAAGGATGTGCGCGCCTGGCGCTCGAACGGGCAAACAGGTTCCCGGTCCAAGAATCTGGGACCGGTCATGGAGGTCTACGCCCGCTGGGCCAGCGATCCGGACTATTGCGATGGCCCAGGCAAGCCGCGGATTCTGGACCGTGCCGGCGCGCCGGTGTCCTTCGAGGAGTTGGCGCTCTCGGTATCCAAGGATGTCCATCCCCGTACACTGCTACAAGAACTACTACGCCTCGGGGTTGTACGTCAGGTGGATAGCCAAGGCAAGGGCGAGAAGCTTGAACTGTGCGCCGATGCGTTTGTCCCTAAGAAAGGCAGCGCCGAGATGCTGCAGCTCCTTGCCGACAACGTCGGCGATCACATTGCCACGGTAGTCAACAACCTTCAAGGTCACGAACCGATGCTTGAACAAGCCGTGTTCGCCGATGAATTGAGTGCCGAGTCGGCGGAAGCCTTGGGCGCCCTCGCGCGTCAGATTTGGTCCAACGCCTTCCGCGAGATCATGCGCGAGGGGACGAAATTGAGCCGGAGTGATCAGGGAGATCCGAACGCGGATCAACGTGTTCGCTTTGGCATGTACTACTACCGGGGCCGCGTCACCAAACCCTAAAGCGCAATCTTTCTTTCGAGAGGAATCACCATGTTTCGCATCTTTTTGGGACGCGTGTCTGCGATGCTGGCAATCACCATGATGCTATTGCTTGTCTCAGGCTGCGGTGGAGGCAGCGGGGGAACTTCTTCCGAGGCCGGCATCGGCTCGGGTGGGACAGGACTAGGCGTGACCACCGGCTTTGGCAGCCTGATCGTCGATGGGATGCGCTACAACGATGCGCAAGCCAGCTATATGTCGGAGGAAGATCAGGGGCCGGCCAAAGCAATGGCGTCTACCGGTGCCATGCTGGGTCATTCTTTGGAATTCGGCTACGACGCCAGCGGCGCCATGATGTCGGTGATGATTTCTCCAGAGTTGGTTGGCAACGTGAGTGCAGTCGCAACGAGCGACATTACGGTGCTTGGAACGAAGGTGAACTTTAATAATGACACCGCACTGGGACCGGTGACGGGGCTTCTGGGATATGCGTCGTTGGCTGCCGTCCAGGTTGGTGACCGCGTAGCGGTCTACGGCCTGATCAAGACCGATGCAAGTGGCACTTCGTACGTTCAGGCCACCCTCATCGTGCAAAAACCCACCGCCACCGGCATAAGACTGTCCGGTTACGTCTCCCAATACGATGCCACGGCGGGCAGCTTCACGATCGGAAGCAACACCGTAAACATCGGCTCGGCAACCGTCGTCCCGGCAGGCACCTCTCTGAGCAATGGCGAACTGGTGACCGTATGGAGCAATGCCACGCCTGTAGGCAACGTCATTGCCGCCAGCAATATTCGCATCAAGTGGCCAGTGGCTAGCAGCGGCAACTTGACACTCTCGGGGTCTATTTCAAGCTATATCGGCGCTGCAAGTTTCAAGGTTCGCAACGTCACCGTCGACGCCAGTACAGCGACGATTGCACCGGCAGGCACCACGCTGGGCGACGGCAAGTACCTCATCGTCGTGGGCAAGTTCGACGCCGCCACCAACAAGCTTGTTGCGACCAGCGTGACGGTATATGCGCCAGCGGCAGCGAATGCGATCGAGTTGCACGGCACCGTCTTGAACTTCGTCTCGGCCTCCAGTTTCACCGTGCGCGGCGTTGTAGTCGACGCCAGCACGGCAAGCTTTAGCGGCGCCACTGCGGCGCAGCTGGCAAACGGCGCGTTTCTCGAAGTGACTGGCGCCTTGGTCAACAATGTTGTGCGAGCGACGACGGTCAATATTCTTGCGCTGAACCCCACACAGGCTCCTATGGGCGCCACGCTTGATATGCCGGGAACGATTACCAGCTACAACACGACGACGGGAGCGTACACACTGACCATGTCTTCAGGTCTTACCGTAAGCGGACAGATGGGACCGTCGATGTTCTATAACAACGGTACGGCCACCAACTTTGCCGTTGGCCAATCGGTGAACGTCAGAGGCATGATGAGCGGCAGCACGCTGTCGACTTCCGTGGTGAGCTTCACCCAGTCGGCGCCTGCAACCGGAACCGGCACCGCGCCTGGAACCACATCCGGAACTGGCACTGTGTACATGGAAGGGATCGCTTACAACGTCACCGCAAGTAGCTTCATGTTGAACGGCCTGACGATACAGACAAATGGCGTGGCCGTTCAGGGCGGCAGCATGATGGGTGGTGGAGGCATGATGTCGGGATCCCATCTTGGAGTCGACGTCCAATACTCAGCAGGACAATACGTGGCAACAGCGATAACGCTGCTGTGATTATTCACTTTTTAAGGAGTGCAAAAAATCATGAACAAGCATACTAGGATGGCACTAAGCGCTGGAATAATGATTGCTGGCGTGGCGGCCCTGACGGGATGCGGAGGCGGTGACGGCAGTGCCGGCACTTCGGCAGCATCTGCGACCTCGATGACCGGAACCGCGGCCAAGGGCCTCGTCAAGCAGGCAAAGGTTCTTGTTTGCCGAATTGTGAACGGTGCACCGGAAGCGGATGCTTCCTGCGTTGCAACCACGACCGGAAATGACGGCTCTTATCATGCGGTATTCAACGACGGATTTACCGGTCCGGCGATGGTCAAGGTCATGCCTGGCACGGCAAGCATGATGGTGGATGAAACCACCGGTATCGACATTCCCTACGCCATGACGATGCGCGCGGTCGTTCCCGCGGTCACCGGCACGACGACTGTGCAGGTGACGCCGTTCAGTGAAATGGCGGCCAGCGCGGCGAGCATGACGACGATGAATGCGACCACCATTAATCAGGCAATCACCGCCGTCCAGGGCACACTGTCCGGACTCGGCATCGATTTAAGCGTGACGCCGATGATCGACCTGAAGGACAATGGCACCAACACCGCTATGCTGGCGATGCAATCCAATATGGTCAAACAATTGTCCAGGATTGCCATGGCGGCGAAGACCTCCAGCTTGCTAAAAGACGCCAACGGCGTTGCCTGCAATGCCGTAGGAACCACCAGCTCACAGCAGTTTTCTTGCGCAGTCGCGGCAATGGCGGCCGTCATGAATAGTAATGCCACGTCCGATCCAACCAAGGCGGCAACCATGCTCGCGATATTGAATGCGCAGAACGTCACCGGTGTGACGATTCCAATCATGAAGACCGATGGCACGATGGACATGGAAATGGTCGACATGACGTCGTCTACATCAATGCAGGCCGGGATGCAAAAAGCGGGAATGACGGCGGACACGGCTGCGACTGCGGCTCCCGCGATGATGGGCGGCATGCACTAGGATTTCGTATTTGAGCGCGATGTGACAGGTCGCGCTTAGTTATGCAATTACACGTC
>DHXL01000292.1:0-7200 GCA_002415335.1 Oxalobacteraceae bacterium UBA5157 | reverse complement strand
GACCTTTCCTTTCATGCCGGCGTCGTAATGGCCCGGTTGAAGGCAAGCGAAATCGACTTTCCCGACATGAGTGAACTGCCAAACCAGGTCTCCAGTCGCTCCCGGCGCCAACGTTACCTTGTTAGGATCGTTATGGATCATTTCCGGGTTTTTATTCATCATCTCATAGTGTTCTTTCAATTCTTTTTCGGTGCCAAACATGACTTCATGTATGAGCTTGCCATTGTTGGTAAGCACAAAACGAATCGTCTCATTCTGTTTTGCAGAAATATTGTCGGGTGTAAAACGCATCGCGTCGGTCATGCTGATCTTTACCGTACGCGTGACGTTTTTGGCGTCGCCGGGCTTGCCGATCACATCATCGCCAGGATGATCATCGCCATGCGCGTAAACCAGTGAGGTGGCCAATAGCAAACCCACAATCAGAAATCGTTTCATGTTGTTTCCCTCTTCGTTAGAAAATCGTTTGCCTATATTCCTTAATGGCGCAAAGAATTCATTCATTAGGTGCCTTTAGTCTTGTCATGCACCAAGGTAGTTGGCCCGCATCGTCTTGAGAACGCCTTTCAGTTTCTGAAAATTTGACTCCGTTCCCGCTTTATCCTTCGCGTCGCCCGTAGCGTCCAATCTCTCGGCCAGGGTAGCCACAAATTTGTTATTGGCCTTGACTTGATTCAGCTTATCTGCCGGCAAGGACGAAGAACGGGCTGGTAAAGCTGCTGCAAGATCGCGAATGGCGAAGGCGTGATGGTGCACTTCTTCAAGCGTCCCCGTTTGAATGACCTTATTCAATTGCTCGATCTCTCTGTCGATTGACTGCCAGATGGCGTCGCTTGTGGCCGGAATCTGAACTTGGGGGCCGGCTTTCTCTGCCGCGCTTGCAAGCGGGCTGAACATCAGGCTGCCTGCCAGAATCAGCCCGATAGCAGTCGTCTGTATTACTGATTTTTTAATCACGGTTTTCATGCTAAGTGCTCCTTTTGGTTAAGCTGCTGATTAATTCTTTCTTGACGCCGTTCACGCCATTGTTCGACACGGTTGTAAGCCGTTGGTACGACGATCATATTCAAAAATGTGGACGTAAATAATCCACCTAGCACCACCTGCGCCAAAGGCTGCTCCAACTCCTTGCCGACAGGTGAACCCCACAGCAGAGGAAATAGGCCTAATGCGGCAGTGGCCGCCGTCATTAGAACTGGCACAAGGCGATCCAGGGTCCCTTGCACAACAACCTCTTCCAGTGGTTTGCCCTCCTTACGCAATTGATTGTAGTGGGTGACCAAAATGATTCCGTTGCGCGTCGCGATACCGAACAACGTGATGAAGCCAATCACGGCTGCGACACTCAATTCCGCGCCTGCAAGATAGAGCGCCACGATCCCTCCGATCATTGCCAAGGGGAGATTGAATAGAACCAGCAAGGCTTCGCGGAACGTTCCGAACACTTTGTAGAGCAGAAGCAGCGCCCCAAAAAGCGCCAAAGCACCGAAATTCAGTAATGTCCCGTTGGCTTGTTGCTGGCTTTCGAATTGGCCGCCATACTCGATGAAGTAGCCAGGCGGCAGCTTTATTTTTGCGCCGATTCTGGACCGCGTGTCGCGAATGACGCTAGCCAGGTCGCGCCCCTGCACATTGAAGCCGACGACGATCAATCGCTGAACGCTTTCGCGGTTAATAGAATACGGTTGGTCTTCGACGAACACGTCAGCCACTTCGCGTAGCGGTACCGTGGCTTTTCCACTTGGGTCGAGTCCTGGCGCATCCACCGGCAAGTCGCGGATCGCCTCGACGCTATTGCGCGAAGGTGTATCGAGCCGCACATACAAATCGAACGTACGACGGCCTTCCAAAACACTGGATAGCGTTTCTCCGTTCAGCGACATCTGAATGTCCTGCGCCAACTCTCCGACCTTGATGCCATAGCGGGCCGCTTTGGCACGATCGATCTTGATCGTTACCTGAGGCACGTTGATTTGCTGCTCGAGATTGACGTCTACCGCTCCGGGCACGCTATGCAACAATTCCTGAATCTGCTGGCCCGTTTGATACAGCGTTGTAAGGTTCTCCCCGAAAATTTTAATGGCCACCTGGGAGCGGACGCCGGACTGCACCTCATCCATGCGGTGCGCGATGAACTGACCGACGTTGAACACGACACCCGGTATGGCTGCCAAGTCCTGACGTATTCGTTTGATCAAGACATCGGCGGCCATGTTTGGATCCTTGGCGAAATCCAGCCGCACGTCGAATTCACTAAAGTTGGGCGGTTGTGCGTCTTCATCCAACTCACTGCGCCCGGCGCGCTGGTCTATGGATACGACTTGCGGATATTTCAGTAAATCCTTGCGCACCAGCGCGCCAAGGCGCATCGATTCCTCAAGCGACGTGCCCGGTAAGGTCGTCATCGCAATGATGTAATTACCTTCCCGGAATTCGGGCAGAAAGGACAACCCGAAATAGGGCAACAGTGAGAGCGATGCCACAAGTGCCACGATGGATAATCCGACCACCCACCAAAATTGATGCAGCGCCAAATTCAATAGGCGCAGAAAATGACGTTTCAGCCAGCGTACAAAACGAGTCTCCTGCTCATCACCATGGGTATCAGCGAGCGGAGCGGTATCGACGCGCAGTTCACGGCTGTCCGTGGCGTGCAACACGATCCCTTCGTCCCTTATCTTTTCCTTTCCGGGAACCAGCAGGAGATAACACAGGGCCGGCACCATGGTGACTGCGACGACCAGCGAGGCCGTTACGGAAGTAATGTAACTGATGCCGAGCGGACTGAAAATACGCCCTGCCAAGTCTTGCAGGAAAAAAATCGGCAAGAAAATCAAGATGACGATCAAGGTCGCGTACATCACCGAATTAAGGATTTCCTGAACCGCGTCAAACACCACTTTAATCGGCGGCAATGGATCGGCGGCGTTGCGGTTCAGGCGCAACCGGCGTACCACGTTTTCCACTGTAATGATTCCGTTATCGACTACCTCTCCGATGGCAATGGCCAAGCCGCCAAGGGTCATGGAATTGATACCGATACCGAACGCATGCATGACCAGGATGCCGCCGGCGAAAGAGGCGGGCATCGAAAGAAATGTGATCAGTGACGCGCGCCAGTTCATGAGGAACAGGAACAACACGGCGATGACGATGAGCGCGCCTTCCAGGAGCGACACGTTAAGATTATGAATTGCCGTCTCGATGAAATTCGCTTGCCTGAAAACCTGCGTGTCCATCTGCACGCCCGCGGGCAACTGTTGCTTGATTTGTGCCAGCGCTTGTTCTACCTTGACCGTCGTCGTGAGTGTGTCGGCACCGAAAGCCTTCGAGATGGTGCCAATCACTGCATCTTTCATGCCGAATGCGCCATCGCCCCGTTTGATTTCGCCACCGAATACCGCCTCACCCACATTACCGATCGTGACTGGGGAACCATTGCGAAGGCCGATCACGGTATTCTTCAAGTCGTCGAGCGACGTAATGCGTCCAACGCCGCTGACGATCAGTTCCTGTCCGGGCCTCTCGAGGAATGCACCCGGCACATTGACATTGGATTTTTCAAGGGCGTTTCGTACGTCTTCGGCGCTGACCTGATACGCAAGCATGCGGTTTGGATCAAGCCGTACCTGGTATTGCTTGACCTCGCCCCCGGTCGAAACGACCGACGCAATGCCCCCCAGCGCCAGAATCCGCGGCCCGATATCCCAATCGGACAACGTCCGTAAATCCTGTGGTGACATGGTGTCGCTGACCAATGCGTATTTGATCAACCAGCCCACCGCTGAGGTAACGGGAAGCATCACCGGCGGCTTCGCCCCTAGCGGCAGACGGCTACTCACGTTTTGAATACGTTCGTTGACTAGTTGCCGATCCAGATAGACGTCGGTATGGGCGCTGAATACCACGGTAATGGTCGACAGGCCGACGGAGGTCTTCGAACGGACGCTGCTAACGCCCGGGGTTCCATTGATTGCGCTCTCGAGCGGATAAGTGATGAGAGATTCCACGTCCTGCGGCGCCATCCCGGAAACCTCGGTCTGAATAACCACTTGCGGCGGGGCAAACTCGGGAAAGACATCGACAGACATGCGCTGCAAGGCGTAGCCAGCTGCGATGAACAAGATGATCGTTAACGCGAGAACAATCAGACGGTTGTGCAACGACCATGCAATAAGGCGATTGAACATGGTTATTCCTCTGCCTGTGGTTTCCCACCGGTCAGCCACATGGTGTAGACCTGTCGACCGCCTTGTGTGACAACCTCATCACCTGGCACCAAACCGTCGGTGACTTCGCTGTATTCGTCGTCTTTGGCACCAACGGTGATTTCTATGCGTTTGAATGTGGTTCCCTCTCTTACGAACACGAATTTCTCGCCGTTCGCTTCCATGATTGCTGCATTGGGCACCGTCAATGCCGACGCGTCACGTTTGAGAACGATGTTGGCACGGGCAAACATGTATGGCTTCAATAGGGAGTGCGGATTGTCGATCTGGATCCACACCTTGATGGTACGATTCAACGGATCCAGGTTCGGATCGATCAAAGTCAGCTTTCCTGCAAAAGCGTTGCCGGGATAGCTGGGCACTCGGATGCGCGCGGTTTGACCTACATGAATCTTTCCGAGGTCGCCTTCAAATACCTTCGCCACCACGAGAACTTGTGATCGGTCGCTGATATGAAACAACACGGTATTGGGTTCCACGGCCTGGCCGACCACGACATTGCGAGCATCAATCACTCCGCTTCTCGGGGCCGTAATCGTCACGCTTGGCGGCGGATCGCCCACAAGGCGGGACTGCACCTGCACGAGACGCTGTCCGGTACGGACTGTATCGCCTAAATTGGCATAGACCGCCTTGACTTGGCCGCTGATGCGCAAGCTAACATCCGCCACGCGATCCGGCAGTAATTGCACCTCGCCGTTGAGGGCTAGCACGGATGCCAACGGATGAGGCCCGGCAGTCACCAGTTGTAAGGCAATTGCGTTTTGCTGGGTGGCGCTCAACTGCACCGGGCCGCGCACGCCACCGGCGACTTCGATCTGCCCCCCGTGTCCATACGCGGGGATCTGTGTACTTGTCGCAGCGATCATCAAGAGAATGATCCAATCGCGCACCGGGGCAAGAAGCGACATGCCCCCGCGAGTCCGCGCCCTTATTTGCAGGTTTTTTCCTTTCGTGTGTTCGATCGGCTTCATTGCTCAAACTCCTTGATCCCTTTGAGATATTCGCCGGATGCGGCACGTAGTTTCGCCAGTGTCTGAAAATATTGATCGAGTGTTTTTAGATACGTGTTGGTGAGCTCCCCCTGTTGGCGCTGGGCCTGAACGACCTCGACCATCGAGACCAACCCCTGGTTGTATCCACGCTGGGCGAGGCTCACGTTACGTTCGCTCAGCGGCAACATGCTGCGTCGATATTCCGCAAGGACCTCTTGAAGACGCCCTGCTTCGGCATGAGCGCTGGCGATCTCACTGTCGATGCTGAGTCTGAGCGCGTCAATTCGCGCAGAAGCTTGGTCACCCGCTGCTGCTGCCTCAGCGATTCGGCCTTGATTCTTATTCACAAACTGTAAGGGAATCGATAAGGTCACACCGATCGTGCGGCTTGTGCCTTGGGGCGGAAGGCCACTGATTACTTGCCGGCCCTGCTCCAGCCCAATGCTCACGCTCCAGTCCTCCCATCGCTGAGCGCTGGCCAGGGCTTGATCGACGCGTGCGCGGTCTGCGTTGAGGAGAGCGAACCGGAGGTCGGGTCGCAGTGCCAACGCTTCGCGCTGCAGTTCGGGCAAACCCGGCAAAATATCAGTAGCCGGCTGGGTAGTGTCCAAATCCAGCGGCCGCGTTGCGGGCCTTCCGAGCAGCAGATTTAATTGTGCAAGCTGAGTCGTTCGTTGACTTTGTAATAGTGCGCGCTCCTGATAGAGGCGCTGCAAATCGAGCTGCGCTGCATTCACGTCCAACTCGGAGACTTCTGCAGCCTTGAAGCGGCTGCGGGTTCCTTGCACCAATTTGTGATCGATATCGATCAATCGTTCGCCGGCATCAAGTTGGCGACTCAGGATTAAGACGCGATACCAGCCAGACGCCACATCCGCCGCCAGCTTGAGCTGAGCTTTGCGAATCTCTGCCATGGCCAGGGCCACATCGACGCGCGCCACGTCTTTCTGCCGGGCGAGGCGCCCCACCACCGAAAACTGTTGACTGACACCGACGCTGGCCGTGTATTCGCCTTCGTTTCCGAACATTCGATCGTTCTTTGTGCCGAGCTCCAAGTGCGGATTTGGCGCCAGCCCAGCCTGAACCATTCGCGCACGGGCTTGCTCGACTGCGTATCCGGCACTTTGGAGATCTTTATTACGCTCGATGGCAACGTTGATCGCTTGATCGATTGTCAGGCCTTCTGCGTTGGCGAGCGGGCTGACACTGCCCAATGCCGTAACGCTGGCGATAGTCATCACTACGTGCAATGACGTACGCCCGATCCGAAATGATCCCATTAATATCTTCCCCCACTATTGTCTTCGCAAGAAATTACAGGCGAACAGGGGTACGTTCTGGTGACCAGCAAAGGGAACAATGCGCGCCCATGAACGTAAATCCTGCCCAATCCAGGCAAGAAGGATCAGCGCGGCGGCGCGTGTGGCCAAAGGGAATTGGCGATGAGGGTTTGCTTGGAGACGCCGGGTGGGCCGGCGCAGTTAAACTGTTTCCTGACACTTGCAGCGGATATGATCTTAATAGCGGCGATACAAAGCAGCAGTACGCCAACAAGGCAGTACTTCGGCACAGAAAAATCGATCGCGTGCGTGGGCGTTGTTACACTAGCGAACACGGTACAGCACTCACCAGCTTGCTGTACTCCGCGGTCATGATCAGAGTGACTGGCGACATGTGAATAGTTAGCAAGCTCTCCATGATGATCTTCGCTGAAGCCGTGGGTTGACTCTGCAAAAGCGCATAGGAATAACGTGACAAGAAAACCTGCCAAAACCATCAAGGAAACGCTACGCAAACGAACACCACCGAACAGTCGCTCGACTGGGTGGTCATCTATATCCGATTCTCGAATTGCAGAATTCATTGACATGCGCAGGATCGTGAAATTCTTCAAAGGTGCCGACAATTGCTATTGCGTCTGATTATACGTCGTGAGCCGCTTGGTCGGTATCCCCTCACTTGCTCTCTTGCCTGGC
>DHXL01000428.1:3640-14165 GCA_002415335.1 Oxalobacteraceae bacterium UBA5157 | reverse complement strand
GAAATCCGCCTGCGCCAATTGGCGCGACTGGAAACGATCAAGATCCAGCAAGAGCTGGCCGAGCTGCGCAAGGAAAAAAGCGCGCTACAGGACTTGCTCGACAATCCGGCATCGATGAAGCGCCTGGTCATCAAGGAAATCGAGGCGGATGAAAAGCAATTCGGCGACGCGCGCCGCACGCTGATCGAAGCGGCGGAAAAGGCGGTGGTCGAACAAAAGGTGATCGACGAAGCGGTGACGGTCGTGATCTCGCAAAAAGGCTGGGTGCGCGCGCGCACCGGCCACGGCCACGACGCCGGCCAGTTCACGTTCAAGGCCGGCGACGGCTTGTACGGCACGTTCGAATGCCGCACCACCGACAACCTGCTCGCGTTCGGCTCCAACGGCCGGATTTATTCGGTCGGCGTGGCGCTGCTGCCCGGTGCGCGCGGCGATGGCGTGCCGATCACGACGCTGGTCGACCTGAGCAGCGGCACGCGTATCCTGCATTATTTCGTCGGTGCTGCAGATACCACACTGCTGCTGGCGTCCAGCGCCGGTTACGGCTTCACCGCCAAGGCCGGCGACATGGTGAGCCGCGTCAAGGGCGGCAAGGCGTTCATCACGCTCGATGAAGGCGACGAACCGCTGGTACCCGGTGTGGTGGCAGACAACGTCAGCGCGATCGCCTGCCTGTCAGAGAAGGGACGTTTGCTGGTCTTCGGTCTCGATGAAATCAAGACTCTGTCAGGCGGCGGACGCGGCGTGATCCTGATGGATCTTGAAAAAAATGAAAAACTCCTGGCGGCACAACCGATCAGCCAGCGCGGCGTCATTGTGTCCGGGACAGGACGCGGCGGCAAGGCGCAAGAGGTGGCGCTGTCTGCATCGGGCCTGGCGATTCACATCGGCAAACGCGCGCGCAAGGGGAAGACGCTGGAAGCGAAGATCAAGCCGAGTGGATTGGCGGTGCCGAAATAGGCGGTGGCACGATTATTCGTGCGCACAGCGCACGCTACGTTAGCCATCCCAGCAAGCGTAGCGTGCGCTGTGCGCACGATCATTTCGCGGGAAATCGAGCAGAAATACCTGCCGCAAGCGTAGCGTGCGCTGTGCGCACGATCACACCTTTTCACCAAAGCCGGAACCCGCATCAACCGCAACCGTCCCCGCCCAATCATTGGAATAAACGCCATCTCGCACATAACGATGAAAACTCGAATATGGCCAATCCGTCACGCGTGATACATACCCATGTTTCATCGGATTCCAGTGAATGTAATCCACGTGTCTGATGAAATCAGCGTCATCCCGAATTTGATGTTCCCAAAACCGCCGCTGCCATAAGCCCAATTCCTTGCGCTTGACGCGCGACGCGGAAAGTAATGGCGTGAGGTCATTCCTGGTTGCCTGGCTCACCATGCGCTTGATGAGATTCCAGCGCAACGCGTAATTGGCGTCATTCGGCGGCAGCGTCCAGATGCAATGCAAATGATCCGGCAGCAAAACAAATGCGTCGATGGAAAATGGATGCTCGGCCTTCACCTGCCGCAATGCCTGTTTTAGCACGGAATAAAACGGCGGTTCAGTCAATACCTTGCGGCGCTGATAGGCGTTGAGAGTGAAGAAGTAGGTAGCGCCCGGAACCAGCGATCGACGGAAAGTAGCCATGTCAGGATGATAAAGGATATCGTATGGCGGGCGTACCAGATTGAGCGATTACCGAAAGTCGTGCGCACAGCGCACGCTACGTTAGCCATCCCAGCAAGCGTAGCGTGCGCTGTGCGCACGATCACACCATTTCACCAAGGTTCGAATCGGTGACAGTCTCAATCAACGATGCCGATCTTTCCTCTGCGCTCAATCCACCACAAACAACTTCGCTCCCACCGCCGTCGACGAGCGATGCGCCTCGGCGTTATCGGCAACTTGATAACTCATTCCCGGCTTGAGTACGAAAGTGCGGCCGTCCTCAAGTTCGGTATGCAACTCGCCTTCCAAACACAGCAGGATATGCCCCTTCACGCACCAATGATCGGCCAGATAGCCGGGCGTGTATTCGACCATGCGCACCCGCAGATCGCCGAAGCGGCAGGTGCACCAGAACGCTACGCCGGTTTCGCCTTGATGCTCGGTGCGCTCGACCTGATTCCAGTCGGTTGTACCAAATGAAATGCAGTCGAGCTTCGTGGCCGGAATTTCACAGTTTCTTCACAGTTTCTTCACAGTTTCTTCACAGTTTCGCTGCGATCAGCTTGCCGAGTTTGGCGACGCCTTCGCGGATTTTTTCCGGCGACACCGTGACGAAACTCAGGCGCAGCGTGTTCTTCTCCGGCGCATTCGCATAGAACGGCGCACCCGGCACGAATGCCACGTTCTGCGCAATCGCTTCGTCCAGCAATTGCATGCTGTCGATGTGCTTGGGCAGCGTGAGCCAGATGAACATGCCGCCTTCCGGTTTGGTCCAGGTGACCGACGGCGGGAAGAATTCGGTCAGTGCCGCCAGCATCGCCTGGCATTGGTCGGAATACAGTTTGCGGATGGTCGGGATGTGCTCGCCAAGAAAGCCGTCCTTGATCACTTCGTACACCACCATCTGCGTCAATTGCGCGGTGTGCAAATCGGCGGCTTGCTTGGCTTGCTCCAGCTTGCGCACCAGCGGCACCGGCGCCACCACGTAGCCGAGGCGGATGCCGGGCGTCAGCACCTTGGAGAACGAGCCCATGTAGATGACGCCGCCGGGATTCATGGTCAGCATCTTCGGCAGCGGTTCGCCGCGATAGCTGAGCGCGCCATACGGGTCGTCTTCAATCAGCGGCAGCCCGAGTCGCGCGCAGATTTCGACCAGGGCGGCGCGGCGTTCGATCGACAGGCAGCGGCCGGTCGGGTTCTGGAAATTCGGCAATGCATACAGCATGCCGGCGCCCTGCCCGATCGCGCCCACGGCTTCCGGCAGCAAGCCGTGATCGTCGGTCGGTACCGATACGAATTCGGGGCCATATACCGAGAACGCCTGCAGCGCACCGAGATAACTCGGGGTCTCGACCAGCACCTTGCTGCCTTCGTCGATCAAGACCTTGCCGAGCAAATCGAGGCCTTGCTGCGAACCGGAGGTCATCAAGACCTGATCCGGCATGATCTTGGCACCGTCAGTCGACAGCGAATCGGCAATCCATTCCCGCAGCGGCAAATAACCGTCGGTCGGTCCGTATTGCAGCGCGACCTTGCCCTGGCTGGTCAGCACACTGTCGAAAGCCGCCTTCATGCGTTCTACCGGAAACGTCGCGGGCGACGGCAAGCCGCCGGCGAACGAAATGATTTCCGGACGCATCGTGATCTTCAGGATTTCGCGGATGACCGAGCTCTGCAATTGTTGCGCGCGCTTGGCGAAGTGCCATTGAATCGGGTTTGGATTTTCAATTTTCATGATGGACTCTTTTGTTGAATGGCTCGCGCCATGTGGTCGGACATGCTTATGGCTGTCCTGGTAAGAGCGTCACTTTGTAAATGCCGCTCCGTGTATTTCCCATTGATCTTCGCGCTTATCTTCGTCGAACTTATCAATCCGGATTACGGATTATCCCGCAATTTCCGCGATCAATTCGATTTCGACGCATGCGCCCAGCGGAATTTGTGCCACGCCGAACGCCGAACGCGCGTGCTTGCCTTGTTCACCGAAAACTCTCGCCGAACAGTTCCGACGCGCCGTTCGTCACCAGGTGCTGTTCGGTATAGTCGCCGGTCGAATTGACCAGGCTCATGACTTTGACAATGCGTTTGACGCGGTTCAGGTCGCCGCCGCAAGCTGCTTGCAGCGTGCCGATCAAGTCGATCGCGACGGCACGCGCGGCCTGTTTACCTTCTTCGGTTGTGATGTTCTTGCCAAGTTGACCGACCCATGGCTTGCCGTCCTTCTTGGCGATATGGCCGGACAGGAAGACGGTGCTGCCGGTCTGCACATACATCACGTAGGCGGCGGCAGGTGTCGCGACGGCCGGCAAGGTGATATTCAGGGCTTTGAGTTTTTCGTAGAAGGACAAGGTACGCTCCAAAAAAATGATGCCGTTCGTGCTTTTGGCAGTACGGCAGGTTAAATGAGTCGCCAGATTTTACCCGCAACGACGGCCGTAATCGAGTCGGACGCATGCTTGATCGTCATTCGGCTCCCGCTAGCGCCAGATCGCGAGCGCGGAGTACACGGTCAACAAGCTCATCATCGCAGCAAGCAGACGCTGCCGGCGCGGCTGGGCCAGATGCCGCCCCAACATCGCGCCGGTGCCGGCCCAGACGCTGATACAGGGCAGATTGACCGCGCAAAACACCAGACAAAACGAGGCGATCGCAAGCCAGGCCGGCTGCACCAGCGGCAGGAATGCCGCGGCGCCGGTGATCGCCATGATCCAGACCTTCGGGTTGGCGAACTGGAACGCCACCGCCCCCGGAAACGACATTGGCTGCGCGCTTCCTCCGGCATCCTGCCTGAAATTCATGCGACGCAGTTGCCACGCCAGATACAGCAAGTAGCCCGACCCCAGGACTCTCAACGCAAGGTGCAGGGCCGGCACCGCCAGAACCAGACTGCCGATGCCGGTTGCACACAGGGCCAGCATCGCGCCGAGGCCGACCGTTACACCCAGCATGTGCGGAATTGAGCGCAGGAAGCCGAACACGATGCCCGACGACGTCAGCATGATGTTGTTCGGCCCCGGCGTGATGGACGTGACAAAAGCAAATAGCGCCAGCGGAAGCAGGGATCCCATCATTTATTCGGCTTTCTGGTTGATCGATGAGGTATCCTAATCGACAAAACCAATACAGTACCAGTACAATCAACCAAGTAATTTCACTCACTGTCATGGCAAAATGACCAATACAGCCTCGCTCCGCCGCAAGCCGCCCGCGTCCGTCTCCCCGTCAACCGCGACACAAGTCCTGTCGCGCGAATCCGGCGAATCGCTGGTCGCGCAAATCGTGCGCGCGATCGAAGCGCGCATCGACGACAAGCTGCTGCGCACCGGCGCGCGCATGCCATCGATCCGGCACTACTCGGACCTGCACGGCGTGTCGCGCTTCACCGTGGTCGAGGCCTACGATCGGCTGGTCGCCAAGGGCTTTCTGGAATCGCGCCGCGGCTCGGGCTTTTTCGTGCGCGAGCGCGCGCCGATGGTCGCCGCGGTGGCGCAAAGCCAAGCAGGCGATGCATCGCCGCGCCAGCTCGACGTGGTGTGGCTGGTACGCAATATGTTCCGCCAGTATCCGCCCGAGAAAATGCCGGGCTCCGGCGTGCTGCCGAACGACTGGCTGAACGGCGAATTGATTGCCGACGGCTTGCGTGCACTCAGCCGGCAGAATCAGAACCTGTTGCTGTCGTACGGGAACCCGCAAGGCTTCCTGCCCCTGCGCCAGCAATTGCAATTGAAGCTGGCCGAACTCGAAATCGCCGCCACGCCGGACCAGATCGTCACCACGTCCGGCGTCACCCAGGCGCTCGACCTCGTAGCGCGCCACTTCACGCAGCCGGGCGATACGATTTTCGTCGACGATCCGGCCTGGTTCCTGATGTTCGGCTCGTTCGTGACGCTCGGGACCAAGGTGGTCGGCATCCCGCGCCTGGCGGACGGACCCGATATCGCCAAGTTGGCCGAGCTGGCCGCGCTGCACAAGCCGAAGTTGTACGTGATCAATTCGGTCTTGCACAATCCGACCTCGACCTCGCTGTCAGCGGCCAAGGCGTTCCAGATACTCAAGATCGCGGAGCAGCATGATTTCACGATCGTGGAAGATGATATCTACTGCGACATGCATCCGGGCGCGGCGGTGCAGCCGGCGACCCGCATCGCTGCGCTCGACCAGTTGAACCGCGTGATTTACCTCGGCGGATTTTCCAAGACGCTGGCGGCGAATCTGCGCGTCGGCTTCATCGCGACCTCGCATGAGATGGCGATCCGCCTGTCCGACCGCAAGATGCTGACGACGCTTACCACCACCGAAATCTGCGAACGCGTCGTCTACAAGATCCTGTCCGAAGGCCGTTACCGCAAGCACGTCGACCGCCTGCGCGGCAAGCTCGACGGCGTACGCGACAAGACCATGCGCCAACTGGAGCGGGTCGGCCTGACCGTCGATATCAGTGCGCCGGCCGGCATGTTCGTGTGGGCCGATGCCGGTTGCGATACGACGGTACTGACCGAAAAAGGACTGGAGCAAGGCTATCTGTTTGCGCCCGGCAGCCTGTTCTCACCGAATCAATTGCCGTCGACGCGCACGCGGATCAATGTCGCGAGCATGGCCGATCCGGGCGTGCTGCGGTTCCTCGAGAGCGAGCTGGCCAAGGCTTGAAATACGGCCATTCAGCCCCATTTTCCGTACAATGATCAACCGTTCGGGGTCGGATCGGCGCCTGGGTCCGAAAATAGATCCACGTCTGCAGCAACATTTGCAGCGCTGACTTCATCCCTCGAACGACATTCCAACCTTTTTTATACTGACTCTTGAGGCAAAAATGGCCGTATCCGAAAAGCAAACCCTTGGTTTCCAGGCAGAAGTCAAACAACTGCTGCAATTGATGATCCATTCCTTGTACTCCAACAAGGAAATTTTCCTGCGTGAACTGGTCTCCAACGCCTCCGACGCGGCCGATAAGCTGCGCTTCGAAGCGATCCATCATGACAACCTGTTCGAGAACGACTCCGACCTGAAAATCAAGGTCAGCTTCGACAAGACCGCGCGCACCATCACGATCTCCGATAACGGCATCGGCATGAGCCGCGAAGAGGCGATCGAGCACCTCGGCACGATCGCCAAGTCGGGTACCCGGGAATTCTTTTCGAGACTGTCCGGCGACCAGCAAAAAGATGCGGCGCTGATCGGCCAATTCGGCGTCGGTTTTTACTCCGCCTTCATCGTCGCCGACAAGATCACGGTCGAAACTCGCCGCGCCGGCATGGCGGTCAACGAAGGCGTGCGCTGGGAATCGGCCGGCGAAGGCGATTTCAGCGTCGAGTCGATCGACAAGCTATCGCGCGGCACCGACATCACCTTGCATCTGCGCGAAGGCGAGGACGAGTTCCTCACGTCGTGGAGCCTCAAGTCCATCATCCGCAAATACTCCGACCATATCTCGCTGCCGATCCAGATGCAGAAGGAAGAGTGGGACGAGGAAAAGAAGGAAACGGTGCTGAAAGACGAGATGGAAACCGTCAACCAGGCCAGCGCATTATGGGCGCGCAGCAAGTCGGACATCACGCCCGAGCAATACACCGAGTTCTACAAGCACGTATCACATGACTTTCAGGAACCGCTGATCTACACCCACAACCGGGTCGAGGGCCGCAGCGAATACACGCAGCTGCTGTACATTCCGGCGCATGCGCCATTCGACCTGTGGGACCGCAACAAGCGCGGCGGGATCAAGCTGTATGTGAAGCGCGTCTTCATCATGGACGATGCCGAACAGCTGATGCCGGTGTATCTGCGCTTTGTCAAGGGCGTGATCGATTCCAACGACTTGCCGCTGAATGTCTCGCGTGAAATCCTGCAGGAATCGCGCGACGTCAAGGTGATCCGCGAAGGCTCGACCAAGCGCATCCTGTCGCTGCTGGAAGAGCTGGCGAATGCGGACGAGCAAGAGAAGAAAGAAAAATACGCGACCTTCTGGAAGGAATTCGGCCAGGTACTGAAGGAAGGCATCGGCGAAGATGCGACCAACAAGGAACGCATCGCCAAGCTATTGCGCTTTGCCTCGACCCACAATGACAGCGATGCGCAAACCGTATCGTTCGCCGAGTATCTCGGCCGCGCCAAGGAAGGCCAGGAAAAGATTTACTATGCGACCGGCGAAGCCTACGCCGCCGCCAAGAACAGTCCGCACCTTGAAATCTTCCGCAAGAAAGGCGTCGAAGTCCTGCTGCTGACCGACCGCGTCGACGAATGGATGCTGTCCTTCCTGCACGACTTCGAAGGCAAGGAACTGGTATCGGTGGCCAAGGGCGATCTCGACCTCGGCAAGCTGGAAGATGAAGCCGAGAAGAAGCAGCACGAAGAAACCGAAGCGCAGTACAAGGAACTGGTCGACAAGATGAAAGCGGCGCTGGAAGACAAGGCGAAAGATGTCCGCATCACGTTTCGCCTGACCGACTCACCGGCCTGCCTGGTCGCCGACGAGCATGAATTGTCCGGTAACCTGATGCGCATGCTGAAGGCGGCAGGGCAGAACGCGCCGGAATCGAAGCCGATCCTCGAAATCAATCCGGATCATCCGCTGGTGCGGCGCCTGAAATACGAAGAAGCGAAATTCGGCGATTGGTCGCACATCCTGTTCGATCAGGCGATGCTGGCCGAAGGCGGCGCGTTGGCCGACCCGGCCGGGTTTGTCAAGCGCTTGAATGAGATGTTGCTGGGGATGACGGGGAAGTGACTGGGTAATCGCCACCGCATTGAGCGTTGCATATGAAAGAGCGGGCCAGGTTATGGCCCGCTCTTTTTTTATTTCGGCTCGCCGGCCTTCGTGTGAGTCCACTGCGCCGGCGCAGTGGACTGCTGCCGTCAATCTTTGTCAGGAAATAGTGAAGACTGGCTGGGCGGGGACTGGCTAAACACGGCGGGGAGCTTGGTCGGCGCCTTGATGCGCAGCTGCTTGTTGATATTCATACGACCAAAAACCACCTCGATATCGGCGACAGAGACGCCGAACTGCGGCGCCAGGAATTTCACCATGTGGTCGGTGGCCTTGCCGCGCACGGGCGCCGCCGTCACGCTGACCTTGAGTTGCTTCCCCTTCGGCTTGCCGATGGCATCGATCCCGGCACTGGGTTTGCCCAGGATATTGACCACGAGCGTGTCGCCATCCCAGGTAAAGAACGTATCGCCGGCGCTGTTTTTTGCGTGCATGGTAAGACCTGATTCCTGACGTGCAAGTAACATCGTAGTATCATCTAACATGATTTTCATTATCATCCTAGCAGAATCGTTATCACATGCATAAGGGAATTTCCGACACCAGCAGAGCGCATCGCCGTTGCCAACCCGGCGCGGCGCGGCGCACGATCAGGCGCGCGATCGACAGGCGTCATTCAGGTCCGCACATTTCCATCCTTCAGGCTGCCGGCAGCCTGTCCGCACCTTGCAGCAATCCGGCATGAATTCACTGGTCGCAGCCGTATTCATCTTGCTGTTGGGCGCCGGTGCATGCCTGCTTCCATTGCGCAACGCCACACGGGCCGGCATCGGCGTGCTGTCGCAGCTGGTGGCAACCGGACTGGTCCTGGCGACTGTCACGCCGGTCCTGCTGGGCGGACAGCCGCTGGTCGGCGAGCTGGCCTGGGCCTATCCGGTCGGGACGCTGCGCGTGCGCCTGGACGCCCTCGGGGCGTTCTTCCTGGCCTGGTCGCTGCCGATGGCCTTGTTGGGGAGCGTCTATGCAGTGGGTTATCTGCGGCCCTATTTCAGCGGCAAGCGTCACCTAGGCTTGCATTACGCGCTGCTCAACCTGACATCCCTGTCTTTTATTCTTATCTATACCGCAGACCATGCACTGGTGTTCCTGCTCGGCTGGGAGATCGCGGCATTGGCGGCCTGGCTGCTCGTGATCTGGGACTACACCAACCAGAAGGTGCGATTCGCAGGCTTCAACTACCTGGTATCGACCCACATCGGGCTGATCTTCCTGGTCGCGGCCTTCATGATCCTGTACACGCATTCGGGTTCATGGGCGCTGGACAGCTTCGGTGACTGGCTGCGACACAATCCGAGCTCGGAACGCAACCTCGTATTCCTGCTGCTGGTCACCAGTTTCGGGCTGAAGTCGGCATTCTTTCCGTTCCATTCCTGGCTGCCACGCGCCCATGCGGCCGCACCGGCGCATGTGTCGGCGCTGATGTCCGGCGTCATCCACAAGGCCGGCCTGTACGCGCTGGTGCGCTTTATCTGGCTGATCGGCAAGCCCGATGAATGGATGGGCTGGTTCCTGCTCGCGTTCTCGGTCTGCTCGGCGCTGATCGGCGCCCTGTACACGGTCGGCCAGCGCGACCTGAAGCGCCTGCTCGGCTATTCGTCGACCGAGAACATGGGCATCGCCGGGATCGGCTTCGGCGTCGGCTGCCTGGGTCTGGCTTGGAACAACCCGGCACTGGTGGCGGTCGGCTTTGCCGGCGGCCTGCTGCACGTGCTCAACCATGCGTTCTTCAAGTGCCAGTTGTTCTACGCCGCCGGCGCGGTCTACCAGGCGACGCACACGGTCGACATGGAAAAGCTCGGCGGGCTGGTCCGCCTGATGCCCTGGACCGCACTCTGCTTCCTGATCGGCGGCGTCGCGATCTCGGCCTTGCCGCCGTTGAACGGCTTCACTAGCGAGTTCGTGATCTATTCCGGCCTGTTCACCCAGGCCGCCATCCCAGTCGGCGCCAAGGTCGCGCTGTGCGTGGCCGGCGCGCTGCTGGCATTCGTGGGTGCGGTGTCGGCCTTGAGCATCACGCGTGCGTTCGGCGTCGCCTTCCTTGGCAAGCCGCGCGACGCCGAGGTGACCCGCCCGGCCGAGGTGACCCGCCCG
>DHXL01000428.1:2469-3445 GCA_002415335.1 Oxalobacteraceae bacterium UBA5157 | reverse complement strand
TGCTGGCGCCGATCAGCGCCACGCTGTCGCGCATCGGCTGGATCTCGGCGTCGCTCATGGCGTCGATCGCGGTGCTGCTGTGGCTGCGTCGCAAGGCCGTGCGGCAACCGGCGGCGCGCCACATCACCTGGAGCTGCGCCTACGGCGCGCCCAACCCGCGCATGCAGTACACGGGCGCCGGCTTTTCCTCGGATTTCAGCGCCCGTTTCCGCAGCGTAATGGTATTGCTGCGCCGGCAAAAGGCGCCGGCCGGCTACTTTCCGTCGGACGCCTATGTCATCACCGATTGCGTCGACGCCGTGGAGCGGCGGCTGTTCTCGGTGATCGGGCACGGTGACGCCTCGGCCAGCGAGCTGTCGCGCAAACTGCGCGAGGATGATCCGCGCATCGCCTTCGCCGCCGGCCTGATCGCGGTCGTCGTGATCGCGGGGCTGGTGGTACTGGCGGGAGGGCCGCTGCGGTGACTGCCGGTTTTGGTCTTGGCCTTGTCCACATCACCATTGCACTGGCGATGGCGATCCTCATGGTCGGCCTTGTCAACCGCACCAAGGCACTGTGGGCAGGCCGCAAGGGGCCGCACCTGCTGCAGTCCGGCTGGGACCTGCTGCGGCTGTTGCGCAAACGTCCGGTCTACAGTGCGGTCGCCACACCGTTGTTTCGTGCCGGCGCCTATGTGGTGCTGGCAGCGTCGCTGCTGGCGATGCTGATCGCACCGATTCTCGGCAGCTTCGCGCCGCTGCAATTCGATGACGACTTCATCGTGTTCGCCTACACGCTGGGCCTGGCGCGCATCTTCCTGATGTTGTCGGCGATGGACGTGGGCAGCGCGTTCGAGGGCATGGGCGCGGCGCGCGAAGCATCCTTCTCTGCGTTCGTCGAGCCGGCGCTGTTCCTGCTGATCGGCGCGGCGGGCATCGCCACCGGCCACAGCAGCTTCGCGAGCCTGATCGGCCAACTACACCAGGCGCAATCGTTC
>DHXL01000428.1:0-2214 GCA_002415335.1 Oxalobacteraceae bacterium UBA5157 | reverse complement strand
GACGACCCGTTGACGCACCTGGAGTTGACGATGGTGCACGAGGTCATGATCCTCGATCATAGTGGCCCGGAACTGGCCGCGATGCAGTACGCGGCGGCGTTGAAGATGACGCTCTATGCCGGCCTGATCGCAGCGCTGCTCAACCCCTTCGATCCGCTGGTGGCGCCGCTGGCCTGCGCCGCCACATCGCTGTCGATCATGGGCGCGGTCGCGCTGGCCGTCGGTTGCGTCGAGTCGCTGACGGCACGGCTGCGCATGCGCCTGGTGCCGCGCTATCTGATGCTGGCGTCGATCGCGGCCGCGCTGTGCCTGGCTGCCGCGAGCGGATGGGGAGCACTCTGATGCGCCTGCCGCTGATCCTTTTTCTGCTGGCCGCCGTGATCCCTGTCTTCTTCGGCAAGATCCGTTCGGCGCCGTTCTGGCTCAGTCTGCAGGCCATCGCGCTCGGCTGGAACGGCGTCGCCCACAGCGACGGGATGTCGGTCCATGCGCTGATCGCGCTGCTCGATGTCATCGCCGTGCGCGCCATCGTCGCCCCGCTTCTGCTGCGTCGCGCGATCCACCTGCGCGGCGACCCCAACCTGGACCTGATGCCGTCCAACCTGTTCGCATGGGTGATCGGTATCGCGCTGATCGTGCTGGCGTTTGAATTCGGCGGCTCCGCGACCACCGACGTAGGCGCGCTCGCGCTCGGCGTGGTCGGCGCCATGGTGGCGATCGCGTTGCTGCTGTTATCGACCAACGATGCGCTGCCGGCGCAACTGGTGGCGGTGCTGTTCATGGAGAACGGCATCGCGGTGTTCGAATCGCTGCTGCCCGAGCCCTGGCCGCTGCCGGTGCATGGCGCGCTGACGGTGGTGTATCTCGCCACCATCGCGGTGGCCAGCTGGCTGATCGGTACACCTGCCGCCGCCGATACAGCAAGCGATACAACCGCGCCGGGAAAACAGTCTTGAGCCAGTCCATCCCAGCGGCAATCATGCCCGCCAGTCCGGCCGCAACCCCATCCGTACGCCATGCCTGGGTTGGCCCCGTTCTGGTGCTGCTGGCGCTAGTCAACCTGATGATCTGTGTCGCCGTGTTCATCCGCACGCCGCTGGCTGAGTTGCCGCTGTACTTCATGCAGCGTTACTTCGTGCTCGATGCCACTTCGATGCTGTTCCTGCTGATCATCAACGCGGTATTCCTCGGCATCAGCGTGTACATGTCCTCGCGCGTCTCCAGCTCGCGCATGCTGGCGCAGCACATGCTGCGCCGGGCCGCACTCTCGCTGGCGTTCATGGTGGCCATGAACCTGGGCGTAATGGCCAACAATCTGGTGGTGCTCTGGGCGCTGATCGAACTGACTACGCTGTGCCTCGCGCCGCTGGTGGCGCGCGGCGATTCACCCGCGCCGCGCCGCGTGGCCTGGCACTACATGCTGTACTCGGGCATGTCGCTGGCGCTGACCTTCCTCGGTTTCATGTGCGTCGCGCGCAGTGCGCAGCTGCAAGGGGTCGATCTCAACTTCGCGCTCGACCAGCTGGCCGCGGCGATCCCCGCCACGGGCGACAGCTGGCAGCACCTCGGGCTGGCCTTGATGCTGTTCGGACTCGGCAGCAAGCTGGGACTGGCACCGCTGTATGGCTGGATGCCGGCCACCTATGAGGCCGCGCCGACCAGCACCAGCGCGCTGCTGGCGGCGGTGCAGTTCAACATCAGCGTGGTGGCGGTGTTCCGTATTTTCCAGGTCATGCGCGGCCACGAAATGAGCTTCGTGGCGCACGAATTGCTGATCATGGGCTGCCTGTCGCTGACGGTGGCGGCGATTCAGGTCATGGCGGCGCGCAACTACAAGCGCCTGATCGCGTATGCCTGCGTCAGCTCGTCCGGCGTGCTGGCCATCGGCCTGTCGGTGGGCAAGGCCGCCGCCTATGGCGTGGTGCTGTATGTCGTCAGCAGCGCGTTCGTGAAGGCGCTGCTGTTTCTCACCGCCGGCCGCCTGCGCGCGGTCTATGGGACGAATGCCGTCGCGCCTTTGAGCGGTGTGATTCGGGTGCTGCCGTTTTCCGGAATGATGTTCGCGGTCGGAATCTTCGCCCTGCTGGGCTTCCCGCCGTTTGGCGGCTTCATGGCCGAGATGCTGATCCTGTCGGGTATCGTCCAGTCGGGCAACCTGATCGCGTTCACGCTGATGTGCGCCATGCTGACCATCATCTTCGTCGCCACCGGCCG
>DHXL01000080.1 GCA_002415335.1 Oxalobacteraceae bacterium UBA5157 | reverse complement strand
CGCTGGCTCAGTGGCAAAGCGTTGGGCCAAATGGTCAGGCGCGGTATCAGGATATCGCCATTAAAACTTGTTTGGTGCTGCGCACAGTCTTCAAAATGGCACTGCGACAAACCGAAGGCTTGATCGCTTCAGTGCTGACGTTGATGAACCTGACGATCTCGGCGCCGGATCACACCACGGTCAGTCGCCGTGCAGTGGGACTGACGCTACCGAAGTTGGCATCCTCACCCAAGGGGCCGCTGCATGTGTTGATTGACAGTACGGGTCTGGAGGTCTTTGGCGCAGGTCAATGGCTGAAGGCAAAACATGGCGCGAAGTCGCGTCGCATCTGGCGCAAGCTGCATCTGGCAGTCGACGCCGACAGTGGCATGATCGTCGCACAGGTTCTCACCGATCAGCATACGGACGACCCGTCTCAGTGGCCGCTGCTGGCTCAAATCGACGAAGAAATCGGCCAGGTGATGGCCGATGGCGCCTATGATGGCGCGCCCACATACGAAACAATCGCACACTATGGTGACGATATTGAGGTAGTCATTCCTCCGCGAAAAACTGCTGTGCTCGGCACTGAACTGAGTCCGTCGAATCAGCGTGATCGTCATATTGACATGATCCATACGCAGGGACGACTTGGCTGGCAGACGGCGACTGGTTATGGGCAGCGTGCCTTGGTGGAGACGACCATAGGTCGCTATAAATCGCTCATCGGTCCTCGCCTGCGGGCACGTGGATTTGAAGCGCAGCAAATCGAGGCCGCCATCGGCGTGGCTGTGTTGAACCGAATGCTGGCAGCCGGACGCCCAAATTCCGTCCATCGTCAGCAAGTGCCCGCATAACTAATCCAGGGTAGGGGTGTTTTCGACTTCCCCTTTTACTCATAAGTCAGAAATATAGGCGACACTCGGATGCTTGAAGAACGATCGGACCAAAGCTTGGTTCTTGCCTATTTCGGCAAGCTGGGCGCTCACGCGTTCTTCCAGCTTTTCTCCCTTTTGCAGCGGCCTACGCGCATTTCCGGTACGCTTGGCATGGCTCCACACCAGCTCGTCTGGATTCAATTCCGGCGCATAGCCAGGCAAGAAATGCAGAGTCAATCTACCGTTCTTGCTTGCGACATAGTCCCTCACCACCAAGGTCTTGTGCGTCGGCAATCCATCAAGTATCAAGTGCAACGGTTTCTTGCGGTTCTTCATCAAAGGTATCGCGCTGCCAAAGCTCGATCGCTTCTGGGTCGCGCTGGTAGGCGCGCTGCAAAGGCTTCTGTGCGGTCAGGCCCAGTCGCGCCAGCATCGCGCCGATGGAAGCCAGACTCAGCGTGACACCAAATTTCTGTTGCACCAGTTCCCGCACGATCTGGCGCGTCCACAGCCCAAAGTCAAATCCATACTGCATCGGGTTCTTGCCGTTCACCCAACGAAATACCTGCTGCTCTTGCGTTGCGCTCAGTTTCTTTGGTCGCCCCGTTCCCTTACGCGATGCCAGCGCCCGCATGCCGTTACCGCGGCCAGCCGCTGCTTTCATCCAGCGATAAATCACACATCGGTGAAACCCATAGCTGGCAATCACCGTGCTCGGCCGTTCGCCTTCTCGAACCCGCTCAATCGCCATCTTGCGGATTTCTTCCAGCGTCCCATGATCCATCTTGCGTCCGTCTCGTTTCATGCAAAGTTTGCATTTTCACGGCAATACCAAGTTCCCAATTTGTTGTCTAAATTTCTGACTTATGAGTAAGTGCACCAACGCCGTGAAGCGCGGGATCAGACGTTGGCCAGCCGTGCAGCGGTACTCGTTGCTGTGCCATCGTAAATAGAGTCCGCCTTGCCAAATCTTATTTCGCGATCTGCGATCGTCGCTAACTTCTCGACTCCCATCGCCTGCTGCGCCAGCTTACTCATCGATGGCCAATGGTCGCGGTCGGTGCCCGTGTAGAAAGTGTCTTGCAAACAGTTATCTCAGGTTGGCTTGCGGAGGGTGATGGCGGCGAGTCCAGCGCCGGCATCTGAGTGAGGACTAACGCACCGATTAGAGAGCCATGCAGGCGCAGTTATGCTAGCTTGTGTCCCGTAAGTAGCGCGCCTGCATCTCGCGGCAAGCGGAGGGTGACCGGGATTGACGCCACCGAAAACAAGCCGATGGCAACGAAAGCTGGCCAGAAATCGGCGGCAACGATGGTCGAGTGGCCCTGCAGACGATTGGAAAGATGTACTGCCAGACCTGCGATCGTGACGCCGAGTCCAAGCGAAAGCTGCTGCACCACGCTGGCCAGGCTGGTGGCGCGACTGACATCGGCACGATCCAAATCGGCATAGGCGATTGTGTTTAGGCAGGTAAATTGCATCGATGGAAAAAAACCTCCCAGCAGCACGACGGCCATCATGACCAAGTAAGGTGTGGTTGGCGTGAACAGTCCATACGAAGCCAGTGCAAGACCAGCCAGAACCGCGTTCCAGATCAGCACCGAGCGAAAACCAAAACGGCGCAATATTGAGGTGCCAATCGCTTTCATGAAGATCGCGCCGAATGCGGATGCGCACGTGATGGTGCCGGCGTGAAAGGCATTCATGCCGAAGCCAATTTGCAACGCCATCGGCAATAGAAATGGTACTGCACCGAGGCCGATCCGGAACAGCGAACCGCCAAGCACAGAGGCGCGAAAGGTCGGAATCTGCAGCAAACGCAAATCGAGCAATGGAAAGGGTTCGCGCCTAGCGTGTCGCAGATAAACATATAGCGTAAGCGCGCCAATCACACACATGTAAATAGCCAGTCGTGACGGCAGAAGCTCGCCGTCAAGCAGCGATAGTCCCAGCATCAACAACGTGCTGCCGGTCGCGGACAACACGAAGCCCTTCAGGTCGAGGGGTTGCATATCGTCGGAACGCCAGTTCTCAATATAACGACTTGCCAGATACATCCCAAGAATACTGATCGGCACATTGATCAGAAAGATCCATCGCCAGTGGTAATAGGTAGTAATGAACCCGCCTAATACCGGCCCGATTACTGGCCCCAGTTGCGAGGGAATAGTCAAGAAACTGATGGCCTTGACCAGCTC
>DHXL01000124.1 GCA_002415335.1 Oxalobacteraceae bacterium UBA5157 | reverse complement strand
ACCAAGCATCGGCGAATTAGCACAGGAAGGAGCCAGTAAAAAAAGCCACCGCAGCTACTCGCCATGGCGGCTCTATTGCCACTCGGTTGACACTCTGTTGACAACCTTGCAGCCTACAACGCCTGCTTCAACTGCTCCAAAATCGCTGGATTCTCGAGCGTCGATATGTCCTGGCTGATCTCCTCGTTCTTGGCCAGCACGCGCAGCAAGCGGCGCATGATTTTGCCGGAACGGGTCTTGGGCAGATTGTCTCCGAAGCGGATTTCCTTCGGTTTCGCGATCGGTCCAATTTCCTTCGCGACCCAATCGCGCAATTCCTTGGCGATCTGCCTGGCTTCGTCGCCGGTCGGGCGGCTGCGCTTCAGTACGACGAACGCGCAAATCGATTCGCCGGTGGTGTCATCCGGTTTGCCAACGACCGCGGCTTCGGCCACGATCGGGTTGGCGACCAGCGCGGATTCGATTTCCATCGTGCCCATGCGGTGACCGGAGACGTTGAGCACGTCGTCGATGCGGCCGGTGATCGTGAAGTAGCCGGTTTTTTCATTGCGGATTGCGCCGTCGCCGGCCAGATACAGTTTGCCGCCGAATTCTTCAGGGAAATAGCTTTTCTTGAAGCGCTCCGGGTCGCCCCAGATGGTGCGGATCATCGCCGGCCATGGGCGCTTGACGACCAGGATACCGCCCTGCCCATCCGGCAAATCATGCCCTGCCTCGTCGACGA
This sequence comes from Oxalobacteraceae bacterium UBA5157, assembly GCA_002415335.1. Classification (GTDB taxonomy): domain Bacteria; phylum Pseudomonadota; class Gammaproteobacteria; order Burkholderiales; family Burkholderiaceae_D; genus UBA5157. The sequence continues at coordinate 4,969 of DHXL01000124.1, read as the reverse complement.
TCGCGGTCATGATGCCCGGCAACGGCAGCGTGCAGGAACCCGGCACCATCGGCGTTGCGCCCGGCAGCGGGCTGATCATGTGTCCTCCCGTCTCGGTTTGCCAGAACGTGTCGACGATCGGGCATTTTTCGCGGCCGATATTTTTGTAGTACCACATCCAGGCTTCCGGGTTGATCGGTTCGCCGACGGTGCCGAGCAGGCGCAGGCTGGATAAGTCGTACTTGCTCGGATGGACCTCCGGGGTCGCGTCAGCCGCCTTGATCAGTGAACGGATCGCGGTCGGCGCCGTGTAGAAAACGCTGGTCTTGTGCTTCTGGATCGTTTCCCAGAACCGGCCGGCATTGGGATAGGTCGGGATGCCTTCGAACACGATCTGCGTCGCGCCGACGGCCAGCGGGCCATAGGCGATGTAGGTGTGGCCGGTGACCCAGCCGATGTCGGCGGTGCACCAGAATACGTCGGCCGGCTTGATGTCGAAGACCCACTTCATCGTCAACGCCGCCCACAGCAGGTAGCCGCCGGACGAGTGCTGTACGCCCTTTGGCGTGCCGGTCGAGCCAGAGGTGTAGAGGATGAATAACGGATGTTCGGCGCTGACCCATTCCGGCTCGCAGGCGGCGGCTTGCTTCTCGACCAGCTCGTGCAGCCACAGGTCGCGCCCGGCTGTCAGCTTGACCGCATCGCCGGTGCGTTTATACACGACCACATGCTTGACCGCTTCGCAGCCGCCCAGCGCGAGCGCTTCGTCGACGATCGCCTTGAGCGGCAGGTGTTTGCCGCCGCGGACCTGCTGGTCGGCGGTGAGGACCGCGACCGCGCCGGCATCGATGATGCGCTCTTGCAGCGACTTGGCAGAGAAGCCGCCGAACACCACCGAGTGGGTCGCGCCGATGCGGGCGCAGGCTTGCATCGCGACCACGCCTTCGATCGACATCGGCATGTAGATGACGACGCGATCGCTCTTCTTGATGCCGAGCGACTTCAATCCGTTGGCGAATTTGCAGACCCGTTCGTACAATTCCTGGTAGGTGAGCTTGGTGACCTTGCCATCATCGGCCTCGAAAATGATCGCGGTCTTGTCGGCATTGCCGTTTTGCAGGTTGCGGTCGAGGCAGTTGTACGAGACGTTCAACTCGCCGTCTTCAAACCATTTGTAGAACGGCGCTTCGGACTCGTCCAGCGTCTTGGTAAACGGCCGGTGCCAGCTCAGGTTTTTGCGGGCCAGAGCGGCCCAGAAACCTTCGTAATCGTTCGCCGCAGCCGAGCACATCGCGCGGTAAGTGTCCATGCCGGAGATGGTCGCATTGCTGACGAAATCCGCCGGTGGTTCAAAGATGCGGCTCTCTTGTTTCAGGCTTTCAATCTCGGACATTCTAGTCTCCCGCATGGATATTAATTTGGCACGAAGATAGTCTTTTACACTTACTCAAGCCTTACAGCAGGATTGTCACGCGGCCGCAGCCCTTGCGCCATGCGCATTTGTGGTGCTCTGACAGCAAGGCGTGCGCGCATCGTTGTAAAATGCTGCATTGAAGCATCAAACCGATTTTCCTCGCCTCCGGTAGAAATCATCATGACTATTATCAAGCAAGAAGACCTCATCGAATCAGTCGCAGCGGCGCTGCAGTACATCAGCTACTACCACCCATCCGATTATATCCAGCACTTGGCGCGCGCGTATGAAATCGAACAGAGTCCGGCGGCCAAGGACGCGATCGCGCAGATTCTGACGAATTCGCGCATGTGCGCGGAAGGAAAACGCCCGATTTGCCAGGATACCGGGATCGTGAATGTGTTCCTCAAGATCGGCATGGATGTGCGCTTCGAGGGCTTCAAGGGTTCGATCGCGGACGCCATCAACGAAGGCGTGCGGCGCGGCTATAACAATCCGGAGAACACGCTGCGCGCGTCGATCGTGGCCGACCCGCTATTCGAGCGCAAGAACACCAAGGACAATACGCCTGCCGTGATTCACATGGAAGTCGTGCCGGGCAATACGGTTGACGTGCAAGTCGCGGCCAAGGGCGGCGGCTCCGAGAATAAATCCAAATTCGTGATGTTGAATCCATCCGATTCGGTGATCGATTGGGTCATGAAGACCGTGCCGACGATGGGCGCCGGCTGGTGCCCGCCGGGCATGCTCGGCATCGGCATCGGCGGCACTGCAGAAAAAGCGATGCTGATGGCGAAACAAGTCCTGATGGAAGACATCGACATGTACGACTTGCTCAAGCGCGGCCCGCAAAACAAGACCGAGGAATTGCGCATCGATCTGTTCCAGAAGATCAACGCGCTCGGGATCGGCGCGCAGGGTTTGGGCGGCCTGACCACGGTGCTCGACGTCAAGATCATGATGCATCCGACCCATGCCGCATCCAAGCCGGTGGCGATGATTCCGAATTGCGCGGCCACCCGTCACGGGCACTTCGTACTCGACGGCTCGGGACCGGCCTATATGGAGCCGCCGTCCCTGTCGGACTGGCCCGATGTGAACTGGGTCGCCGATACCGAAAAGTCCAAGCGCATCAACCTCGATACCTTGACCAAGGAAGAAGTCGCCGCTTGGACGCCGGGCCAGACGCTGCTGCTGAACGGCAAGATGCTGACCGGTCGCGATGCCGCGCACAAGCGGATTCAAGACATGTTGGCCAAGGGCGAAAAGCTGCCGGTCGACTTCACCAACCGCGTGATTTATTACGTCGGCCCGGTCGATCCGGTGCGCGACGAAGCGGTCGGTCCGGCCGGGCCAACCACCGCGACGCGCATGGACAAGTTCACCGACATGATGCTGGAAAAAACCGGATTGATTTCGATGATCGGCAAGGCTGAACGCGGCCCCGTCGCAATCGAATCGATCAAGAATCACAAGTCGGCCTACTTGATGGCAGTCGGCGGCGCGGCCTACCTGGTTTCCAAGGCGATCAAGACTGCCAAAGTGGTCGGCTTCGCGGACCTCGGCATGGAAGCGATTTACGAGTTTGACGTGCAGGACATGCCGGTGACGGTGGCGGTCGATTCCAAAGGTACGTCGGTGCACAACACCGGACCGAAAGAGTGGCAGGATCGGATCGCCGCAAGCTCGGTTGGCGAGATCGCGGTCACCTCCATCTGAACCATGGCCGCCGATAGTCCGGTAGGCGTGTTCGACTCGGGCATCGGCGGATTGTCGGTGCTGCGTCACATCCGCAGGCAACTGCCGCATGAGCACTTGTTGTACTTCGCCGATTCCGGTTTCGCGCCCTACGGCGACAAGCCGGAACAGGCGATCGTCGCGCGTGCGCTAGCGATCTCCGAGTTCCTGCTGCAACGCGGCGCCAAGGCGCTGGTAATCGCCTGCAATACCGCCACGGCCGCCGCGATCGGGGCGTTGCGCGCAGCCTACCCGGCAATGCCCGTGATCGGCGTGGAGCCCGGCCTGAAGCCTGCCGCGGCGCTGACCCAATCCAGGACGGTGGGCGTGCTGGCGACCGATAGCACGCTAGCCAGTGCGAAGTTCAATCTGTTGCGGGAGCAAATCGCTGCGGCAACGGGCGTGCGCTTTGTCACGCGCGCCTGCGTCGGTCTTGCCGACCAGGTCGAAAAAGGCGAATTGCAATCGGCGGCAAGCGCCCTGCTGGTGCATCGCTACGTGGAGCCGCTGATTGCGCAAGGCGTCGATGTTCTGGTGCTGGGCTGCACCCATTACCCGTTTGTGCAGCCCCTGATCGAACAGGCGGCGATGCGCGCCGGCAAGCCCCCGCTCGCCATCATCGATACCGGCGACGCGGTCGCGCGCCAGTTGCTGCGGCTGTTGGACCAGCACGGAATCCGGCACCAGGCCGGCGACGGCGGCGCTTTGCAAGGCTTTACGACCGGCAGCCGGACCACGCTGGCAAGGGCCTTCATCACACTGCTGAAGATCGATCCCGCCGTCACGTGCATCAGCGTCGAGGCCGAGCTGGCCAGCGGCAAATAGCGTCAGCCGATTTGATTTGCCAGGCCGCCTGGAATTTTGTATAATTCGCGGCTTGTCTCGATGCAAATGTCGCGGCAAGTCTGGTTGTTCACACAGTGGTGGCCGTAGCTCAGTTGGTAGAGTCCAGGATTGTGATTCCTGTTGTCGTGGGTTCGAGCCCCATCGGCCACCCCATCCCACCCTAACCCCTTGATTTTCCTAGAAAACAAGGCGGCATATAGTATAAATAAGCGTAGTTGCTACACAGCCTGTTACACAAACACAGACTGGAGCAAACGCGTGAAATCAATCTCAGCAAACCTCTTTTGCCGCGGCAAGGCAAACACTTTTTACGTTCGGCGCCGCATCCCGACGGCCATCCTCGCCACCTATCCTGACAGGAAGTTGGAAATCGTGCGCAGCCTGGGCACCAGCGACAAAGCCGAAGCCACCAAACGCTTTCGCATTGAGCAAGTCCGTATCGATGCCGACTTTACAGAGCGCGCGCGTGTGCAGAAAAAACATCAAGACCTTTCGACGCTAAGGCATGTCAAATCGCTGACTGACGAGCATCTTCAGTGTCTCGCCCAGTTCTGGGTGCGCCAGGTGCTGTTGAGCGACAAGCACGCGCGCAGCGACCACGATCCGGTAGCCCTCCTGCACATGTTGCTGTGCAGCGAGCACGGCGTCGCGTGCGCGACGTCCCGGACGAAAGCCATAGCTGTGTTGACTAAAAGTGGGATCGATCGGCGGCTGCAGCACTTGCAGAACGGCTTGCTGGATCAGCCGGTCGACCACGGTGGGTATCCCCAGTTCTCGTTGGCTGCCGTCTGGTTTGGGAATGCCGACGCGACGCGCCGGGCTGGGCCGGTACGTGCCTTCCATCAGTTGAACACGGATGTTCGGCAATGCGGTCACCAGATAGCGCCCGGTCGTGGCAATGTCCATGCCATCCACGCCTGCTGCGCCTTTGTTCGTCTTCACGCGTTTCCACGCGCGTTGCATGTTCTCTCTCGCCAGCACCTGCGCGAGCAG
>DHXL01000056.1:5148-6090 GCA_002415335.1 Oxalobacteraceae bacterium UBA5157 | reverse complement strand
CCGGGACTGGTCGTCGCATTGACGATTCCGCTGGTGCTGGCGGTCACCTTCCTTTTCATGCGCATTTTTGATATTGATTTGCACAAGATATCGCTCGGCGCGCTGATCATCGCGCTCGGCCTGCTGGTTGACGACGCGATCATCGCAGTCGAGATGATGGTGCGCAAAATGGAAGAGGGGCTGTCACGTTTCGACGCCGCCACGTTTGCCTACACGTCGACCGCGATGCCGATGTTGACCGGGACCCTGATCACGGCAGCTGGTTTCCTGCCGATCGGCCTGGCGAAGTCCGCCGCCGGCGAATACACATTCTCGATGTTTTCGGTGAATGCCCTGGCGTTGACGATTTCATGGCTGGCAGCCGTGCTGTTCACGCCGTATATCGGCTACGTGCTGCTGAAGGTCAAGCCGGCCTTAAATGCCGATGGTCATCATGAGTTATTCGACACGCCGTTTTACAACCGCTTCCGGGCGATGGTGAACTGGTGCGTCGAGTGGCGCAAAACGACCATCTTGCTGACATTGACCGCATTCGCGCTCGGCGTGTTCGGTTTCCGGTTTATCGAGCAGCAATTCTTCCCGGATTCGAGCCGGTTGGAATTAATGGTCGAACTCTGGTTGCCGGAGGGGAGCGCATTCGCAGCCACCGAAGCGCAGGCGAAGAAATTTGAAGCGTTCATCCGCAAGCAGGATGGGGTTGATAGCGTGACCAGCTATGTCGGCACCGGCAGTCCGCGGTTCTACCTGCCGCTTGACCAGATTTTTCCGCAAACCAACGTATCCCAAATTGTCGTGTTGCCGAAAAACTTGCAGGCGCGCGAGGTTTTGCGGTTGAAAATTGTCGAAGCGTTCAAGACCGGATTTCCCGAAGTGCGCGGCCGCGTAAAATTGCTGCCGAACGGCCCGCCGGTCCCGTATCCGGTGCAGTTCCGCGTGATGGGC
>DHXL01000056.1:4822-5005 GCA_002415335.1 Oxalobacteraceae bacterium UBA5157 | reverse complement strand
GTATCCGGTGCAGTTCCGCGTGACCGGCACCGAAGTGGCCAAGGTGCGCATGATCGCCGATCAAGTCAAGGAAATCATGCGCGCCAACCCGAACGCGATCGGGGTCAACGACAACTGGAACGAATCGGTCAAGGTATTGCGTCTCGATCTGGACCAGGATAAGTTGCGGGCGCTTGGTATCAG
>DHXL01000056.1:4279-4634 GCA_002415335.1 Oxalobacteraceae bacterium UBA5157 | reverse complement strand
TCGCAAACTGTGATGCGCGCCGCCAATACGATCTTGACCGGCACGACGATCGGTCAGTATCGCGACGGAAACAAGTTGATCGATATCGTGATCCGCCAGCCGGTCGAAGAACGTTCGACCATCACCGCGCTGAATGAAGCGAATATTCAGACCCCCAACGGCAAATCGGTGCCGCTGTCGCAGCTGGCGCAGGCCCACTTTGTTTGGGAGCCGGGGGTAGTGTGGCGCGAAGGGCGGGAATGGGCCATCACGGTGCAGTCGGATGTGTCGGACGGGATCCAGGGGCCAACCGTGTCGAGTCAGATCAACCCCAAGCTCGACAGGCTGCGGGCACAGCTGCCGGCCGGTTACAAGG
>DHXL01000056.1:3868-4141 GCA_002415335.1 Oxalobacteraceae bacterium UBA5157 | reverse complement strand
GGCCGGCGCCGCTGCCGATAGCGGCAAGGCGCAGCAATCGATCGCTGCCAACGTGCCACTGGTCATTTTCATCATCTTCACGTTATTGATGCTGCAATTGCACAGTTTTTCGCGCGCACTGCTGGTATTCCTGACCGGACCGCTCGGGGTGGCCGGTGCGGCAATGGCGCTGTTGATCCTGCAGCGGCCGTTCGGGTTTGTCGCGCAACTTGGCGTGATCGCGCTGTTCGGCATGATCATCCGCAATTCGGTGATCCTGATCGACCAGATCGA
>DHXL01000056.1:0-3723 GCA_002415335.1 Oxalobacteraceae bacterium UBA5157 | reverse complement strand
TGTATAAGAGACAGCGACCAGATCGAGCAAGACATCGAGGGCGGCGCGCCACCGTGGAACGCGATCGTGGAATCGGCCGTACGGCGCTTCCGTCCGATCATCTTGACCGCAGCGGCGGCTGTGCTGGCCATGATCCCGCTGTCGCGGTCGGTATTCTGGGGGCCGATGGCGGTGGCGATCATGGGAGGACTGATTGTTGCGACGGCGCTGACTTTGCTGTTCCTGCCCGCGTTGTATGCGGCCTGGTTCAGGGTCAAGAAGCCGGCTTGATCGATCCGTCCCGACAAGATGGCCGGCGCCAGGACTGCGGCCGGCCACGCGCCGAGGCGAATGCAAGATTTGTGTGCGAAAATCGGGCAGGTGGCAGAAAAATCCAGTAAAATGTTCGGTTGAAGTTGGAGAGCCACTGGCAAGGCGACGTAGGGCGACCGTATTTTCACTTCAGGGTCGCCCTTTGCATTTGTTCAGCGCACATACACGCGAGGATGGCGAAATTGGTAGACGCACCAGGTTTAGGTCCTGACGCCAGTAATGGTGTGGGGGTTCGAGTCCCCCTCCTCGCACCACGAATTCTTACTATTTGGACGATTTAAATGGCTACTGCAGTCGAAACTCTGGACAAACTTGAGCGCCGTATCACGATCACGGTGCCGGTCGCCGACGTGAAGGCGGAAGTTGAAAAGCGCCTGAAGCTCCGCGCCCGCACCGCGAAAGCGCCCGGTTTTCGCCCTGGTAAGGTGCCGATTAAAATGGTCGCCGCACAATACGGATATCAGGTCGAAACCGAAGTGCTGAACGACAAAGTCGGTCGCGCCTTCAATGATGCCGCGAACGAAAATAATCTGCGCGTGGCGGGATACCCGCGCATCGAACCGAAGACCGATGGCGATGCGGCCGAAGGGGCGATCGTATTCAACGCAACGTTTGAAGTTTTCCCCGAAGTCAAGGTTGGTGATTTGTCGGCTGCCGACGTCGAACGTACCAGGACTGAAGTCACCGATGCCGAAATCGACAAGACGATCGACATCCTGCGCAAGCAGCGCGTGCACTACCACGTGAAGGGTGAGCAGGATGCGCACGGCGACGGCGGCCCGGATCAATCTGCGCAGAACGGCAACCGCGTAACCATCGACTTCATCGGCAAGATCGACGGTGTCGAATTCCAGGGCGGCAAAGCCGACGACTACGCGTTTGTGCTTGGCGAAGGCCGTATGCTGCCGGAGTTCGAAGCGGCGACAGTCGGTCTCAAGGTCGGCCAATCCAAGACCTTTACGCTGGCTTTTCCAGCCGATTACCACGGCAAGGATGTTGCAGGCAAAACCGCTGAATTCACTATCACGCTGAAAAAACTCGAATGGGCGCATCTGCCCGAAATCGACGCAGAGTTCGCGAAATCGCTCGGCGTGCCGGATGGCGACCTGGCAAAAATGCGCGACGATATCAAGCTCAATCTTGAGCGCGAAGTCGGTACCCGCGTCAAGGCGAGGACCAAGGATAGCGTCATGGACTCGCTGATCAAGTGTACCGAGCTGGAGGTGCCGAAGGCGCTGATCGATCAAGACGTGGAACGCCTGGTCGAAATGACGCGTCAGGACATGGCGCAGCGTGGCATGGACGTGAAAAACGCACCGTTTCCGCCTGAGCTGTTTACCGCACAGGCTGAACGCAGGGTTCGTCTTGGCTTGATCCTCGGCGAGGTCGTCAAGACGAATAAGCTGCAAGCCACGCCGGAACAGGTGAAAGCGCAAGTTGAGGAATTCGCCCAAAGCTACGAGGACCCGCAGCAAGTCCTTAAATATTATTTCAGCGACCGCAATCGGCTGGCTGAGGTGGAAGCCCTTGTTTTGGAAGAAAACGTCGTCAATTATGTCTTGGGCAAATCCAAGGTGACCGATAAGTTGGTCGCATTCGACGAACTGATGGGCAATAACGCGCAGGCGTAATTACGCCTGCGTGTTCTCCTTCTCCATAAGGAAAGTACATGACAAGAAGCATGATTCGAAATTCCGCGCTGGATACGGAGATGCTCGGCCTGGTGCCGATGGTGATCGAGCAGAGCGGACGCGGCGAGCGCGCATACGACATCTACTCGCGCTTGTTGAAAGAACGCGTAATTTTCCTGGTCGGTCCGGTCAACGATTCCACTGCGAATTTGATCGTTGCGCAATTGCTGTTCCTGGAAAGTGAAAATCCGGACAAGGATATTTCGCTGTACATCAATTCGCCCGGCGGATCGGTGTCTGCCGGTATGGCGATCTACGACACCATGCAGTTCATCAAGCCGGACGTGTCGACCCTCTGTACCGGACTGGCCGCTTCCATGGGCGCATTTCTGCTGGCGGCGGGTGCCAAGGGCAAGCGTTTTTCCCTGCCGAACTCGCGCATCATGATTCATCAGCCTTCAGGGGGAGCGCAGGGACAGGCCAGCGACATTGAAATCCAGGCGCGTGAAATCCTTTACCTGCGCGAGCGCCTGAACGGCATCCTGGCCGCGAAGACCGGTCAATCCATCGAACAGATCGGCAAGGACACGGAACGGGATAACTTCATGTCGGCTGATGCGGCCGCCGAATATGGCATGATTGACAAAGTGCTCACTACCCGGGCTTGATGCGGGTGCGCACGCAAGAGACGCCCGAATGCCTATTCGGGCGTTTTGTTTTCTAGGCATTGCCGAATCGTATTCCGTCCATGTCGGCCAGAAAATCGCGGGTTTGCATCATTTTCTTACCCCGCGGCGTGACGAATTCGGAATTCGCAGGTAATATCAGACCAACATCCAACGAAACTTTGCCCCATGTCAGACAAAAAATCCTCCAGCGGCGAGAAATTGCTCTACTGCTCATTCTGCGGCAAGAGCCAGCACGAGGTGAAAAAACTCATCGCGGGCCCGTCCGTATTTATCTGCGACGAATGCATCGATCTCTGTAACGACATCATTCGCGACGAAGCATCCAGCGTAGAGTCGGTGACCGGTCCCAAATCCGATTTGCCGACGCCGCAGGAAATCTGCGACCTGCTTGGACAGTATGTGATCGGCCAGGAAACGGCCAAGCGCATCCTCTCGGTCGCGGTGTACAACCACTATAAGCGCCTGAAGCATCTTGGCAAGAAGGACGATGTCGAACTGGCGAAGAGCAATATCCTGTTGGTCGGCCCGACCGGCTCGGGCAAAACGCTGTTGGCGCAAACCCTCGCGCGCATGCTGAATGTGCCGTTCGTGATCGCCGATGCGACCACGCTGACGGAAGCCGGCTATGTCGGCGAAGACGTCGAAAACATCATTCAGAAGCTCCTGCAGAACTGCAATTACGAAGTCGAAAAAGCGCAAAAAGGTATTGTCTATATCGACGAGATCGACAAGATTTCACGGAAATCCGACAACCCGTCGATTACACGCGACGTATCAGGGGAAGGCGTGCAGCAGGCGTTGCTGAAATTAATCGAGGGCACGATGGCATCCGTGCCACCCCAAGGCGGGCGCAAGCATCCGAACCAGGATTTCGTGCAGATCGACACCACCAATATCATGTTCATCTGCGGTGGCGCATTCGATGGTTTGGCCAAGATCATCTCGAACCGTTCCGAGAAGAGCGGCATCGGATTCTCGGCCAGCGTGAAGAGCCAGAAAGAGCGCACCGCGAGCGACGTGCTGCTTGATGCGGAGCCGGAAGACTTGATCAAGTTCGGTCTGATTCCGGAACTGGTCGGCCGGCTGCCGGT
>DHXL01000152.1 GCA_002415335.1 Oxalobacteraceae bacterium UBA5157 | reverse complement strand
ATGATGCATTTTATTAACTTCGGGAGTCGAACTTGAAATTCGAATCTGCAACGATGACCTGACCGGCTGATCGCCGGATCGATCATTTGCAGCACCTGCGCCGCCCGGCGCGCACGGATATTCTTCGCGCCCGGCGGCGCAATGCGGTTCATTACTCACTACTATGCGTTCTCACAACTTATTGCGACCGGAACGCCTCGCACATTTCGTAACTTATTTCTCCGAAAACGACCTATGAATAAAATCCTATTTGCACTTATTGCGACCGCCTCGACCCTGTCCATCGCCCATGCCGAAGGAGCGTATGTCGGTGCCGGTGTCATTGGTAGTCGTCACACATTCGACGTGCCCGGTGCCATCAGCTCGGACAGCAAAAGCGGCAACAAGCTGTCGGGCAAGGTATTCGGTGGCTATGATCTCGACAAGACCTGGTCGATTGAAGGTGGTTATGCCGATTTGGGCAGCTCAAGCTATTCCTATTCTGACGCAGCCGGTGCAAAGGGTCATCTGGACGCCTCCAGCCATTCTTTCTACGGCGCCGCGAAGGGCACAATTCCTCTCAATGAGCAGTTCGGCCTGTTCGGCAAGCTCGGCGTGGCCCGAAATCACGTCAGCGTAAACGGCACAGGCGCCGCAACGTCGTTGACCCAGATCGATGACAAAACCGATCTGTATGCTGCAGTCGGCGGGCAATACAACCTCAATAAGAAAGTCGCTCTGACAGTCGAATATGAGCGTTTTGGGAAGAACAGTGACCTCGGCAACAAAGCAAGCGCAATCTCAGCCGGCGCCCGTTACAATTTCTAAGAGTGAACGCTAGCATGTTCACCGGCGCGGCTTGGGGCGCACGCGACGTGCTGTCGTGGGAGTCATCCAGCAAGACGGCGCCTCCTATCTGGATTAGGTGGAAAATGATCGCCTGATCGATTACGTCGAACCCTCACGGCCTGATCCTCTCACACCATCGACAACTTGATCCAACCCATATTTTTTGAGCTTGATGTACAAGGTGCTCTTTGCAATGCCAAGATGCTTGGCCACCAAGGTCAGATTGCCGCGATCCGCTTCGAGGGTCTCGCGGATGAATTTCAGTTCCGCGTCTTCCAACTTTCCCATGGATACGGGAGATCGCGCGGTAAGTTTTGTGCTGCCGGCAAGCGGTGGCGAATCGATCTCCGATGGTAAATCATTTATGCCCAGGGAACCCCCATTCGCCATCAAGACCATACTTTCGACTACGTTGCGCAGTTCGCGTACGTTGCCCTGCCAATCGTGGTTTTCCATCATCGCGATTGCTTCCGGTTTGATCGTCTTGGATTCAACACCATACTGCGCCGCAAACTTGCGCAGAAAATGCTCTACCAGCGGCCGAATATCCTCTGTACGTTCCCGCAATGGCGGAATATGGATACTGGTCACTGCGACCCTGTAGTACAGGTCCATGCGAAACCGTCCCTCAGCGACCTCATCCCTCAAACTTCTGTTTGTCGCCGTGATCAACTTGAAGCAGATTTTTCGTGGCGTGGTTTCGCCGATACGATAGATTTCACCCTCCTCCAGTACCCGTAGGAAGTGCGGTTGCAACTCCAGGGGCATTTCACCAAGCTCATCCAGGAACAGCGTACCGCCATTTGCCGCCTCCACTTTACCGACCATGCCGCCGCGACGCGATCCGGTGAATGCGCCTTCGCAATGCCCAAACAATTCGCTGGCCAAAAGATCCTTGGATAGTCCGCCACAATTGAGCGTAACAAATGGCCGTTCCCCTGCCTGCCCGGCGCGATGGATGCCTTGCGCAAAATTTTCCTTGCCGACGCCGGTTTCACCAAGCAGAAGCACGGGGACATTGGTCTTGGCCAGCAGCTTTGCCTTTTGCACGGCCTGCGCCAGTGCTTCGCTGATGCCGACGATTCCATCGAAACCCTTCATGTCCACCGGCGCTGCAATTTTTGCGGTTCTTGTTTTTCGCTGGGTCTGAAGCGGCAAGTCAGGAATCATCAATAGCGTTCCAATCCGCTCGCCGCCATCAATGATTGGTTCGAGCCAATCCGACCGAAGCCATTCCGGCGGCTTGACGTGCGCGGAGGGAGCGAAGGTTCCGGTGCTCAAAGTCGGAATACGAGTGGTGTTCTTGAGATCGAAGTCGATGCCGCGTGCCTGCAAGGCGGTGGCCGCCCGCTCGTTTGCCTTGATCGGAAAGCCGCGCCGGTCGCAGATGATCACGCCGTCCGTCTCGCTGGACATTTTCGCCATACCGCGTTCCAGCAATTGATAGCGAAAGCCCATTTCCAACTTTGTCAATTGGCCCTCGATTCGACTAGCCGTCGTAACGGCCAATGCCAAGCTATGCGGACTGAAAGTCTTGCCCAGGCCCGAGACGTCAACCGCACCCAAAATCGTTCCATCATAAGGATCACGTATGACAGTCGCCGAACAGGTCCATTCCTTGATCCCTGCGCAAAAATGCTCTGCCGCATGAATCTGCACTGGCTGACCGATCGACAGGGCCGTGCCGATCGCGTTGGTTCCACAAATTAACTCGTTCCAACTGCTTCCTGCGATCAAGTGAATGTTCTCTGCCGCTCCCAACGCACGAGGATCGCCTTCCACTCCCAGAATCATTCCGTTCGGATCGGTCAAGATCATGATCGTTTCGGTTTCGGCCAGAAAATCCCTGGCCATTGCCATGACCTGCTTGCCGGCTGTCAATAATTCCCGATGTTGATATTGCAAGGTCGCGAGTGCAGTTTCATCCACTGGTGACGGCGCGTGCTGTCGGGTGGGGTCCACCTGCACATCAAGGCAACGCCTCCACGAATCATCGATCAGGAGCGCAAAGCATTGGGTGGCGGCGTTTGCCCACTGAGAAATTCTTCCCAGGCAACCATGATATTGCGATTGTTGTTTGGGTTGGATAGCCGCTGGTTCGGCTCGTTCGAAATCATGTTGTCTCCTGCTCTCCACAGCCTTGCTGCGCCGGCAGGGCCTTACTGGAAAATTGATTAAATCCTATTCCGACTATACACCTCTCTATTGGCCGGACTTGAAGGACCGTCGCCATGGAGCCGTTTCTTGGCCTGGACTCCCGTAGCGCGGTTTGTCGAATCAATGCCGACACCGTTCGATTTCCGGCTGAAGCCGACACCAGCGTCCGACAATCAAACGTCGCACGTCGAAACCGCCGCATCGCGACCCAGTGCGCTTCCATTGTTCTTCATAGGAGCGCAAGGGAGCCGATCTGATGTTCTACCTTCCTTGAAACCTTGGCATGCTCCATGCACCGAAATAATCAGTCCACTTGATCAGGACCATTACTAACGGAGGCAGCCATGAACCAGACTACACATCCAGGCAAGGAACGCATTCGGCAATGGCTGAGAAATCGCCGACAGAATCCCGGTTGCCTGCCGACCATGGAACAGATCAGGTCGGACCTGGGATGGACCTCGCTTAAACCGTACGAGGTAGACAGAGGACTGGCATCGGACAAAGCCATATCGACGATCAAAGCGCATACGCATCGCGGCCACATCGTATCCTTGATTTCGTTTTGACATGAATGCGCCGACTCCAGTCGCGCCGCATTCATTATTTGAAGACGATCGCGATGGGCATCGCTAGTGCAGCGGCCCGCATTACATCGGTCGTGCAGTCCACATCAGACCAGTTCAGCAGTCTCAGTTCAGCCGTCCGTCACGCGCTCAACGCACCCAATCTTGACCCCCGCATAGATTCCAAGAACCGTTCGATTTTCGGTCGCATCTGAATGAATCGTTCGAAAACCAGACGCGGGAAGACTGCCGCCCATCTCGCTCAAGGTACCCCTATTTTTGCGATTTCTCATAGGAGAAAGCGATTACTTGCGAGGTTGTGAAATGCGCTGGCATGCCGCTTGCGATATCAGGTCTGCGGTCGGGTTTTATTGCATCGCCCACCCAGCCACCAGCGTCACATCGACAGTGGATGGCTGGATTTAAAAGCCACATTCATTTAGGAGACATACATGCAAGCTCAACACTCGCCAGTACAGGTGATGGGCATCGATGCCGGCGGCACGATGACTGACACCTTCTTCGTTAGGGAGGATGGCTCATTCGTCGTCGGCAAAGCACAGAGCAATCCCGGCGACGAATCACAGGCTATCTATGAATCGTCGATTGACGCTCTGGCCGAATGGCAATGCAAGGTGGATGATGTTTTTCCGGAACTCCTGACCTGCGTCTATTCTGGCACTGCCATGCTAAACCGGGTAGTTCAGCGCAAAGGACTGGATGTGGGCCTAATGTGCAGCCGGGGCTTTGAAGACATCCATTCAATGGGCCGTGCAGCACAGAGCTACCTCGGGTATGCGCTGGAAGAGCGCATCCATTTGAATTGCCACCGCTACGACGAACCATTAGTGCCTCTTTCACGTACCCGTGGCGTAACTGAGCGGACCGATGTCCAAGGGCAGATCGTGATTCCGCTGCGCGAGGAGGAAGTCCGCGTTGCAACGCGTGAACTGGTAGCTCGCGGCTCCAAGGCGATCGTAATCAGTCTGTTGCAGTCGCACAAGAACGAACAGAGCGAACTGCGTGCACGTGATATCTGTCGTGAAGAATTGAAGAAAATGGGCGCGGATATCCCGGTCTTCGCGACGGTCGATTATTATCCGTCGCGCAAGGAAACCCACCGCACCAATACCACTATTCTGGAAGCCTACGCCGCAGAACCTTCACGCGCAACGCTGAAAAAGGTGAGTGACCGCTTCAAGAAGCATGGCGCCAAATTTGACCTGCGCGTGATGGCAACCCATGGCGGCACGATTGGTTGGAAAGCCAAGGAACTCGCCCGCACCATTGTTTCCGGACCGATCGGCGGTGTGATCGGCTCAAAATTTTTGGGTGAAAAATTGGGCTACGACAATATTGCGTGTAGCGATATCGGCGGCACCAGTTTTGACATGGCGATCATCACCAAGGGCAACTTCGCAATCCAGTCCGATCCGGACATGGCTCGACTGCTGCTCTCCTTGCCTCTGGTCGCAATGGATTCCGTGGGTGCGGGCGCAGGCAGCTTTATCCGCATCGACCCGTACAGCAAAGCAATCAAACTCGGTCCGGACAGCGCAGGTTATCGCGTTGGTATGTGCTGGGCAGACAGCGGCCTGGACACTGTTTCAGTCTCCGACTGTCACGTGGTGCTGGGTTACCTCAACCCTGATAACTTCCTTGGTGGCGCCATCAAGCTCGATGTCAACCGTGCCCGCAAATATCTCAAGGAGCAAATTGCCGATCCGCTCGGGCTGAGCGTCGAAGATGCTGCCGCCGGCGTAATTGAGTTGCTCGATTTGAATCTGCGTGAGTACATGCGTTCCGTCATCAGCGCCAAGGGTTACAACCCGTCTGACTTTGTGTGCTTCTCGTACGGCGGTGCCGGTCCTGTCCATACCTACGGCTATACGGAAGGTCTGGGCTTCAAGGACGTGATTGTGCCTGCGTGGGCGGCCGGTTTCTCCGCCTTCGGCTGCGCCTGCGCCGAGTACGAATACCGCTATGACAAGAGCGTCGATGTCGGCGTAGGTCCTAAGGCGTCGGATGCAGAGAAAGTACACGCTTGCAATACGCTGACCGAGGCATGGGCGGAACTCAGCGCCAAGGTCATCGAGGAATTCGTCATTAACGGATTCAAGCCGGAAGATGTCTTGCTGCGTCCAGGCTATCGCATGCAGTTCATGGGTCAGCTGAATGACCTGGAAATCAATTCGCCGATCACGAGTGCTTCCACGCTGGATGACTGGGACAAGATGGTGAAAGCATTTAACGATACTTATGCACGCGTTTACGCGAGTTCTGCAAGTTCACCCGAGCTGGGTTTTGGCGTGACGGGCGCAATTATGCGTGGCAGTGTTGTGTCCTCCAAACCGGAGCTGCCGGAGGAGCCGGATGCCGGCCCGACCCCTCCTAAGGAAGCGCATATCGGTAGTCGTCCTTTCTATCGCCATAAAAAATGGCAGGATGCCCAAATCTGGTCGATGGAAGCATTGAAGGCGGGTAACCGCGTGATGGGTCCAGCCATTGTCGAATCGCCATCCACGACGTTTATTGTGCCGTTAGGGTTCGAAACATATTGCGACACCCACCGCTTATTTCATCTTAAAGAAGTCAAATAAGGAGACTAATCATGAACATAATGTCGAGAAAAGAAATGGGTTTGCCCGATCTGCTGGGTAACGGCAAGACCCTCAAGCAGCATCGCGATGAAGTGTTGGATCGGACTAAAAAAACGGGTTTCTACAACGGTCTCGAAAAGCTCGAGTTCAAGGAATCAGATCCAATCACCTATGAAAAATTATTTTCCAGGATACGCGGCGGCCTGGTTCATGCCCGTGAGACGGCAAAGAAAATTGCTGCCTCGCCGATCGTTGAGCAAGAAGGCGAACTATGCTTCACGCTGTATAACGCAGCCGGCGACTGCATACTGACTTCCACGGGGATTATCATCCACGTCGGCACCATGGGAGCAGCGATCAAGTACATGATCGAAAATGCATGGGAAGTAAATCCCGGAATCAATCCCGGCGATATGTTCACCAACAACGACTGCTCCATCGGCAATGTGCATCCCTGCGATATCGCCACCATCGTCCCGATCTTCTGGGAAGGCAATTTGATTGGGTGGGTCGGGGGAGTAACACACGTCATTGACCTCGGTGCGATGACGCCAGGCTCAATGTCGACGGGCCAAGTCTCCCGCTTCGGCGACGGCCTGCAAGTGACATGTCGCAAGACTGGCGTTAACGATACGCCACTACGTGACTGGCTGCACGAAAGCCAGCGCAATGTGCGTACCACCAAATACTGGATTCTGGACGAGCGGACCCGTATTGCTGGTTGCCACATGATTCGCGCGCTGGTAGAGGAAGTCCTCGAGGCCGAGGGGATTGATAATTACACCAAGTTCGCCCACGAAATCATTGAAGAGGGTCGCCGCGGTCTGCAAGCGCGTCTCAAGGCAATGACGGTTCCTGGCGTCTACCGCAGGGTCGCATTCGTCGATATTCCTTATGATCATGAGGATATGAATCTTGCCTCGGAATTCGGCAAGATGAACAGCATCATGCATGCCCCGTGCGAAATGACGATACGTCCGGACGCAACCTGGAGACTCAATTTTGAGGGAGCAAGCCGTTGGGGTTGGCATAGCTTCAATGCCAATCAGGTGGCATTCACGAGTGGTATCTGGGTCATGTTGACCCAAACGCTGGTGCCAACTGCGCGTATCAACGATGGTGCGTACTACGCTACCGAATTCAAACTGCCGAAAGGCACGTGGATGAACCCGGATGATCGTCGTACTGCGCATGCCTACGCATGGCATTTCCTGGTTTCTGGCTGGAGCGCCATCTGGCGCGGAATGAGCCAGTCCTACTTTGCGCGCGGCTATCTCGAGGAAGTCAATGCAGGCAATGCCAATACCTCCAACTGGCTGCAGGGGGGTGGTATGAATCAGGACGGCGAAGCGCATGCGGTGAATAGTTTTGAGCCTGCTGCCTGCGGTACGGGTGCCTGCGCGATCAAGGATGGCTTGAACCACGCTGCTGCCGTGTGGAATCCCGAGGGCGACATGGGCGATATCGAGATTTGGGAAATGGCGGAGCCGCTGCTGTACCTAGGCCGCAACGTCAAGACCAACTCAGGCGGTTATGGAAAATTCCGTGGTGGCTGCGGCTTCGAGACCCTGCGGATGGTATGGAAAGCGGAAGACTGGAGCATGTACTTCATGGGTAACGGCTACATGAACAGCGACTGGGGTCTGATGGGTGGCTACCCTTCTGCCACCGGTTATCGTTTTGAAGCGCATAAAACAGATCTGGAAGCACGCATCAGAGACAATTTGTCGCTGCCACTCGGTGCCGACCGCAATCCTGAGAGCAAGGAATACGAGCGTCACATCAGTGCAACTGCAGGTGTCAAGCGCGATCAACAGTGCACTACCACTGAAGCGATTTTCGAAAATCATGACCTGTATCTGAACTATATGCGTGGGGGTCCAGGCTTTGGCGATCCACTCGATCGTGATTGTGCTTCGGTTGAAAATGATATCAACAGCCGCTTCGTGTTGCCCGAGTATGCCGAGAAGGTCTATGGCGTCGTGATCTCGCAAGACAGCGAACAGGTTTGGACAGTCAATGCAGCCAAGACCGCAGCGCGCCGCAAAGCCATCCGTAAGGAGCGTATCGCAAGAGCCGTTCCAACACGCGAATGGATGAAGGAAGAGCGCG
>DHXL01000267.1:9356-19279 GCA_002415335.1 Oxalobacteraceae bacterium UBA5157 | reverse complement strand
TGGCGGAGTGGACGGGACTCGAACCCGCGACCCCCGGCGTGACAGGCCGGTATTCTAACCAACTGAACTACCACTCCTAAACTGCTTCGTACTACTTGCGTGCAACCATTTGGTGGGTGCTGAGAGGCTCGAACTCCCGACCTACGCCTTGTAAGGGCGCCGCTCTACCAACTGAGCTAAGCACCCGGATTGCCGCTTGATCAACCGGACTGCGCAACCAAACTGCACGGTGCGTGTCATCACACCTGAAGGGGGCGAAGTCTACAACATATTCGATCGATTGGCTAGTGCCTTTGATATTCGCCGCGCCGCGGTATCATGTTGGGCGCAGCAAAACCAATCACCCCTCACGCGAGAAGACCATGAGCGATCCCCATCCCGAGCTGTTGTTGTTCCCGGCGATCGAGCCGTATCGCAGCGGCATGCTCGCGGTCGACGACCTGCACACGCTGTACTGGGAAGAGTGCGGCAATCCGGACGGGGTGCCGGTATTGTTCCTGCATGGCGGGCCGGGTGGCGGCTTGTCGCCGAAGCATCGGCGGTTTTTCGATCCGGCGCATTACCGTATCGTGCTGTTCGATCAGCGCGGCGCCGGCAAGTCGACGCCGCTGGGCGAGTTCCGCAACAACACGACGCAATTGCTGATCGCCGACATCGAACGGATTCGCGATATGCTGGCGATCGATCAATGGCTGGTATTCGGCGGCTCCTGGGGATCGACGCTGGCGCTGGCGTATGGCGAAGCGCACGCCGGTCGTTGCCTGGGTTTTGTGCTGCGCGGTATTTTCCTGTGTACCCCGCCCGAGATCGACTGGTTCATCAACGGCATCAAGTGGTTCATGCCGGAGGCGCATGCCGCGTTTGCCGCGCCGATTCCCGAAGCGGAGCGCGGCGACCTGCTGCGCGCCTACGCGAAACGATTGTTTTGCGGCGATCCGGCGATTTATCTTGCGGCCGCGCGTACCTGGGGCCGTTATGAAGGACGTTGCCTGTTCCTGCGGCCGGATCCGCAAGCGGAGGAGGAGTTTGGCTCGGATACGGTCAGCCTCGGTGTTGGCCGGCTGGAGGCGCATTACATGCTGAACAACGGGTTTCTGGAGGATGATCAGCTGCTGCGCAATGTCGATCGCATCCGCCATTTGCCGGCGGTCATCGTGCAAGGCCGCTACGACGTGCTTTGTCCGCCGCGCACTGCCTATCGCTTGCATCAGGCGTGGCCGCAGGCGAAACTCCACGTGATCGCGGACGCCGGGCATGCGGCGCTGGAGCCGGGCATCACTGCTGCGCTGGTCGCAGCCACCGAGCAATTCAAGCGGCAGCGCCGCTTCGACTGACAAGCGCGGTGGCCGGGATCGCCTCGCATGAGCGGGCGTGCGGCAATGCGGCGGCCAGCACATTGAAGCCAACATGGCGCCGCCGGCCCCGGTCGGGTTCTCGCTAGCGGAACCTTGACGCGTCCCGCAATATCCAATAGCCCGGAGGTGGCCATGTCTGCTGAAGCAAAGAAATACCGACTGGTGACGCGCAGCGATTTCGACGGGCTGGTGTGCGCGGTATTGTTGACGCATCTCGAACTGATCGACGCAATCATGTTCGTCCACCCCAAGGATATGCAGGACGGCAAGGTCGACATCAGTGCGCGCGACATCACGACCAACCTGCCTTATGTACCCGGCGCGCATCTGGTGTTCGATCATCATTTATCGGAAATCATGCGCAATCGCGGCGCGCGGACGAACCACATCATTCGTCCGGAAGCACCGTCCGCGGCGCGCGTCGTGTACGACTACTACGGCGGCGAAGCGGCGTTCCCGGCGGGCTGGAAAGAAATGATGGCGGCCGTCGACAAGGGCGATTCCGGACGCTTCAATCACCAGGAAATCCTGCATCCAAGGGGATGGGATCTACTGAATTTCCTGATGGATGCGCGCACCGGTCTGGGCCGGTTCCGCGAGTTTCGTATTTCCAATTACCAGCTGATGATGGATTTGATCGACTACTGCAGGAACCATGCAATCGAACAAATCATGATGCTGCCGGACGTCAGGGAACGCGTGGAGTTGTATTTTCAGCAAGAGGAAAAAAGCCAGGAGCAAATTCGGCGCTGCGCAACCGAGTACGGCAATCTGGTGGTCGTGGATTTTCGCCAGGAACCAACGATCTATGCCGGCAATCGCTTCATGGTTTATGCGCTGTTTCCGGGGGCGAATATTTCGATCCATGTGCTGGCAGGCGTGAAGAATCAAAATACCGTCTTCGCCACCGGCAAGTCGATCCTGAATCGTTCTTCCAATACCAACATCGGCGAGTTAATGCTCGAATACGGCGGCGGCGGCCATGCGAATGCCGGCACGTGCCAGGTCGATAACGACAGGGCGGAAGAGGTGTTGCAGGCACTGATCGCCAGGATTACCGCGGAAGGCTGAATCCAATCGGGGCAGGTCCGCGCGACCGAGCAAAGCCTCTAGACATCCATTGCGGCGCTTGCTGCAACTCAGTGATAATGGCTGCTTTCCTCCAGCCATTTCTTTCATCCAGGCGTCTATCCGATGAGCACTCAACCCTACCCGCATTTGCTGGCCCCGCTGGACCTCGGCTTCACCACCTTGCGCAATCGCGTGATCATGGGTTCGATGCATACCGGACTGGAAGACCGCTTTTACCATTATCCGAAGCTGGCCGCCTATTTCCGCGAACGCGCGCGCGGCGGTGTCGGCCTGATCGTGACCGGCGGCATTTCGCCGAACCGCTCGGGCTGGCTGCTGCCGTTCGGCGGCACGCTGAACAGCCTGCTCGATATCTGGAACCATCGGCGCCTGACGCGCGCCGTGCATGAAGAGGGCGGCAAGATCGCGCTGCAAATCCTGCACTCGGGGCGCTACGGTTATCAACCGCTCGTGGTGTCGGCCTCGCCGGTCAAGTCGCCGATTTCGATGTTCCGTCCGCGCGCATTGAGCGAGCGCGGCATCATGCGCACCATCGCCGATTATGTGCGTTGCGCGCGGCTGGCGAAAAAGGCCGGTTACGACGGCGTCGAAATCATGGGCAGCGAGGGGTATTTGCTGAATCAGTTCTTGTGTGCACGCACCAATCTACGTACCGACCGCTGGGGCGGCTCGCTCGAAAATCGGATGCGGCTGCCGGTCGAAATCGTCAGGCAAGTGCGGGCCGCGCTCGGCACCGATTTCATCATCATGTATCGCCATTCGCTGCTCGACCTGGTGGATGGCGGCAACACGTGGGACGATGTGGTGACGGTCGCCAAGACGCTGCAGCAGGCCGGCGCCACGATCATCAACACCGGTGTCGGCTGGCATGAGGCACGGGTCCCCACCATCGTGACCTCGGTGCCACGCGCGGCGTTCCGCAGCCTGGCCGGTCGCTTGCGCAAAGAGCTGACGATCCCGGTCGTGGCGTCCAACCGCATCAACATGCCGGGCGAGGCCGAGGACATCCTGGCAGCCGGCGACGCCGACCTGATTTCGATGGCGCGGCCGTTCCTGGCCGACCCCGACTTCGTCGGCAAGGCCGCCAGCGGCCGCGCCGATGAAATCAACACCTGCATCGCGTGCAATCAGGCTTGCCTCGATCATACCTTCGCGAACAAGCGCGCCAGTTGCCTGGTCAATCCGCGGGCCGGCTACGAGACCGAACTGGTCTATCGCAAGACCGCTCGGCCACGCCGTGTTGCGGTGGTCGGCGCCGGTCCGGCCGGCTTGTCGGCGGCCACCGTAGCGGCCGAGTGCGGCCATGCGGTGACCTTGTTCGAAGCCGGCGACCGGGTCGGCGGCCAGTTCAATTACGCGATGCGGATTCCGGGCAAGGAAGAGTTCAGCGAAACGCTGCGCTATTTCGCGCGCCGCCTCGAAATCACCGGTGTGCGCCAGGTGCTGAACAAGCGCGTGACGCGCGACGAGCTGCTGCAGCAGGGCTTCGACGACATCATCGTGGCCGCCGGCATCGTGCCGCGCATGCCGCGCATCGACGGCATCGATCATCCCAAGGTGTTGTCCTATCTCGACGTTCTGAAAAACAACGTGCCGGTCGGCGCGCGCGTCGCGATCATCGGCGCCGGCGGTATCGGTTTCGACGTCAGCGAATTCCTGCTGCATGATCCGCAGGTGCCGTTGCCGATTCCGCTCGCGCATTGGCTCGGCGAATGGGGCGTTGACCTGGAAAGCCGCAGCAACGGTGGTTTGTGCGAGCCGACGCCGGAGACGCCGGTGCGACAAATATTCCTGTTGCAGCGCAAAACGTCCAAGCTCGGCGCCGCGCTCGGCAAGACGTCTGGTTGGGTGCATCGCGCAACCTTGCTCCGCAAGGGGGTCGAGATGCTGGCCGGGGTCGAGTATCGCAAGATCGATGATCAGGGTTTGCACATTACGGTGGGCGGCGTGCCGCGCCTGCTGGAAGTCGATCACGTGATCGTGTGCGCCGGGCAGGATTCACTGACCGAATTGATGCCGGCCGCGCCGGGTTCGAGCGGACCGCGTTTTCACTTGATCGGTGGCGCGGCGCTGGCGGCCGAGCTGGATGCCAAACGTGCAATCCGCGAAGGCGCCGAACTGGCCGCGCGGCTGTAAACGGGCTGGCGTTCCTGCGCAGATTTTCCGGGCAGGCTCGAAGCTTTCCATAACGCATCGGTCGAACTATACTGATGTGGCAGTCGGTGCCGCTGCTCCGTAGCGCGGTGACGATAGTTCGATAGGTTGGAGCCGCCATGAATACCAAAATCATTATTTCTCTTGCTGTATTGGCATTAAGCGCCTGTGCGAATCACCCTGATACGGCGGCCGGTCGTGCGGCGATCGTGAAAAAAGAGACGCGCAAAATCGAAACGACGCCCGGCGCCACCTCCACTGCTTGGACCTTGGCCGGCTACCAAAAGGCGCTGGCCGAACGGATTTGCGAAGTGAATTCCACTCACGTGTATGTCGGTCGGCCGCAAGCGCTGTTGCGCTCCGTGATTGTGTTGAAGTATGCCGTCGACGGCAACGGCCATCTGATGCACAGTGAAGTGGTCCGCACCAACCATGACGGTGCGACCCAGGCCACTGCCCTGGCGAGCGTGAGAAAGACAGCGCCTTTCCCGAAACCGGCAGCGCATCTGCTGCGCCATGGTCGCGTCGAAATAACGGAAACCTGGCTTTTCAACAACGATGGGCGCTTCCAGCTGCGGACCATCGCGCAGCCGCAGATGAGCGAATGAATCGCGGGCCTGGTCAGGCTTCCGCGGCTGCCTCCGCGCGCCGCACCGGCAGCCAGATGCGAAAACGCGTGCCGCTGCCGACTTTGCTTTCGACTTCGATGCGGCCGTTATGTTTCTGTACGATGCCATAGGCTAGCGAGAGCCCGAGTCCGGTGCCTTGGCCGAGCGGCCTGGTGGTGAAAAACGGGTCGAAGATGCGCGTCAGGATTTCAGGCCTGATGCCGACGCCATTATCCTCGAACTCGACCCACACCATGTCTTGCGCGGTGCCGGTGCGGATCACGATCCGGCCGTGGCCCTGGATCGCCTGCGCGGCGTTCAGCAGCATACTCATGAAGACCTGATTCAGTTCCAGCGGCTGGCACTCAACTGCGGGCAGGGCGCCATATTCCTTGATGACCGTGGCCCTCGGCTTGATCTCGTGGCTGAGGAGATTGAGCGTGCTGTTCAGACCGGCATGCAGGTCCGCTGGCTGCCATTCGGTCGCGCCGAAATGCGAGAAATCCCTGAGGTCCTGCACGATCTTCGTGACGCGTAGCATGCCTTCCTTCGATTCGTTGAGCAGCGTGTATGCATCGGCCCGTATGTAAGCCAGGTCGACCTCGTTGCGAACCGCATCGATCGCGCGTAGTTGCTGCGGCATGTCGGTCGGGGCTGTTCCAATCCGCTCATACGCGGCGATCACCTGCAGCAGTCCGTTCACATACGATTCCAGGCTGTTCAGGTTGGAATTGACAAATGCGATAGGGTTGTTGATTTCATGCGCGAGGCCGGCGGCGAGCTGGCCGATCGAAGCCATTTTTTCCGTTTGGAGCAGCTGGTTGTGCGCGTGCTCCAGCTTGCGGTTGGTCTCCTGCAACTGCGCATTGGCTTGCTGCAATTCGGCGGTGCGCTGTCCGACCAGCTGCTCGAGCCGCTCGCGGTACAGCTTCAGTTCCTCATCGTTGCGCTTGCGTTCGGTGACGTCGCGCACGATCGCAATGATCGCCTGGTCGCCGTTGAGCGTCGCAATATTGGCCGACACCTCGACGTTGCGCACTTCCTTGTTGCCATTGCGCAGATGGGCCGAGTAGCCGTGCAGCACGCCGCTCGGGAGCAGCGCGGCCACGAACGCCGCGCGCTCCTCCGGATACGGATAGAGTCCGATGTCGAACGATGTGCGGCCAATGGCTTCCAGCCGCGTGAGACCGGTGAAGCGCTCGAACGCCGGGTTAACATCGATATACCTGCCGTCCGCCAGCCGGCTGAAGGAAATATAGTCGGGGGAGGCATAGAATACGCGACGATAGGTTTCCAGCGCCTCCAGCTCGGACACGGGTGGTTTATGCTGGTCGCTCATATCGAGGCCTCCTGTGCCGTCGCATGATTCCACTGTTCAGTTTAGCAACCAAACTCGATCAGGATCGAACTAATCGCATCGTCCTGCGCGCGATCCCGGTCCAGCGTTTGCGCGGGGGAATCTTATCTGATTAAATGTAGCCGAGAGGAGCATCACGCGCCTTATTTCAATCAAGCAAGTCAGGAAATACATGGCCATCAAACAGTACCAGCGTCCGCCGAAGCTGTATCGATATTCGGAATGGCAGTGGCTGGAGCGTTCCCTAAGCCTCGGCGAATTCCGCCTGCGGCCGCCGCTTGAAGAGCAGCGCGACGCAGGCCACGGCGGCGCGATCCTGCCCTTCGCAACGGGCCGCACGCCGGCCGCGAATTATCTCACGCTGAGTCTGGCGCAGAGCTGGGATGACGCGTTATTCGACCATTTCCCGGGCAGCGATTGCTGTCTGGTAGTGCTCGACGTCGAGCAATTCGGCGAGCGGATTCACCGCGCCGCGGCACGCTTGTTGCCGAGTTGGGCCGGGATCGACGCGGCCGTTTCCTACGGTGCGGCGAGCCCGCTGGGCGCGGCATTTTGCAAGACCAAACGCCATGCGCCGGAACACGAATGGCTGTTTGCATGGCGACCGATGCAGGAGGCGATGGTGCGCAATCCGGTCGTCATCCGTATCGGCAGCATCGAGGACATCGCGGAACTGCGCGTCCGCAGCGGCGTGCAGGCTGTGGGCCGCGCCTAGTCCAGTCTCATCCAATAGACCATCCGGTCTCTGAATTTCTGGCAATATGGCCCGATACCCGAGCAATCGTTTTGGAGCGCACGATATGGATACCCTGACGGTGGATGTGGCGGTAATTGGAGCCGGTACGGCAGGACTGGCCGCTTATCGCGCGGCCAAATCGCACGGCAAGCGTGCTGTCCTGATCGAGGGCGGACCTTACGGTACGACCTGCGCGCGGGTCGGCTGTATGCCAAGCAAGCTATTGATCGCAGCGGCCGACGCGGCGCATGCAATTGGCTTGGCGCCGGCATTCGGCGTGCACGCCGGTACGCCGCGCATCGATGGCAAGGCCGTGATGGCGAGAGTACGCAACGAGCGCGACCGCTTCGTCGACTTCGTGGTGCAGGGCGTGGAAAAAATGCCGCCAGCCGACCGCTTGCGCGGGCATGCCAGCTTCCTCGATGCGAAACACTTGCAGGTCGATCGGCACACCACGGTGATGGCCGACCGGATCGTGATCGCGACCGGCTCGAGTGCGCAGATACCACCGCAATTGCAAGGCGCCGGCAAGCGCGTGCTGGTCAACGACGACGTATTCGACTGGCCGGATTTGCCGGAATCGGTAGCCGTGGTCGGCGCCGGTGTCATCGGTCTGGAACTGGGACAGGCGCTGCATCGGCTCGGGGTGCGGGTCGCGATCATCGGGCGCGATGGCAAACTGGCGCAACTCAGCGATCCGGCGGTGCGCGCCGCGGCCATTGCCTGTCTCGCGGGCGAGATGGATCTGCGCCTGCATACGCAAGTCGTCAGCCTGCAAGCCGATGACGCGGGGGTTACGCTGTGCTCGCGCGACCGCGCCGGCGGCGAGCGCAGCGAACGCTACGCTTACGTGCTGGCCGCAGCCGGGCGCACCCCGAACGTGGGCGGACTGGGGTTGCAGCATACCGGACTGGCGCTCGACATGCGCGGCGTCCCGCTGTTCGATGCGCGCACGATGCAATGCGGCGACAGTTCGATCTTTATCGCCGGCGATGCCGACCAGGAGCGGCCGGTGCTGCACGAAGCCGCCGACCAGGG
The DNA here is from genome assembly GCA_002415335.1 of Oxalobacteraceae bacterium UBA5157. Classification (GTDB taxonomy): domain Bacteria; phylum Pseudomonadota; class Gammaproteobacteria; order Burkholderiales; family Burkholderiaceae_D; genus UBA5157. The sequence continues at coordinate 10,939 of DHXL01000267.1, read as the reverse complement.
CCGCATCGCCGGCGACAATGCCGGCCGCTATCCGGCGCTGCATCCGGGCTTGCGCCGAACCCCGCTGAATATCGCCTTTACCGATCCGCAGATTGCGATGGTTGGCATCGCGCATCGCGACCTGAAGCCCGGCACGTTTGCGACCGGCAGGGTCGATTTCAAAGACCAGGGCCGCAGCCGCGTCATGCTGCAGAACCGCGGCCTGTTGCATGTGTACGGCGAATTCGGCACGCAGCGACTGCTCGGCGCTGAACTGGCCGGACCGCGCGCCGAGCACCTGGCGCATCTGCTGGCGTGGGCCTGCCAGAACCGCATGACGATACCAAACATGCTGGAGATGCCGTTTTACCACCCGGTGATCGAGGAAGGCTTGCGCACCGCATTGCGCGACCTCGAGGAAAAATTACTGCACGGTCTGCCCGAGATCGAGCACTGCACCGATTGCACGCCTGGAATGTGAACTGGCGAATCGATGCTCAGTCATCCGGGTTAATAGCGAGAGACCGATCCGGCAATTGACGCAAGCAGCTTGCCGTGTCCGATGAGCCTGCGTATGATGACCGTTGGTATTCATATCATATTCTTAGGAGCCGCTATGCTGACATCCAATGTAAAGACCGTGCGTAACGACATGAAGACCTTGATGCGGGATGCGCAGGAGCTATTCCGTGAAGCGACCGCGGCGACCGGCGACAAAGCCGACGAGTTGCGCCAGAAGGGCATGACGCTAATGGACACGGCGATGTCGAAAGCGCAGGAATTGCAGACCGCCGCGATTCAAACCGGCAAGGAAATGGCGGAAACAGCAGACGATTTCGTGCAGGAAAATCCGTGGCAAGCGGTGGCGATTTCGGCTGGCATCGGTTTACTGGTCGGCTTGCTGATCGCGCGCAAGTAATTGTATGGAGCCTCAACAATCCGGCGCTCCGGACAGCGCTCCTCGCCTCGTTACCGGGCTTGCGGGGCTTGCCAAGAACCTGTTCGGCCTGCTGCTGAACCGGGTTGAACTGGCGGGATTGGAACTGTCGGAAGTGCGCGCCAACTTTCTCAAGCTGGCAATGGTATTTGCGCTGGGGATCATCCTGGTCTGGTTCGCGGTGGCCTGCTGGACCGCGCTCGTCGTGGTGCTGGCGTGGGACACTCTCGGCTGGAAGATACTGGCAATTATCGGTGCGCTATTTACCGGGCTGGCGGCATGGGTGTTTTCCTACGCCCGCGCGATCGTGGACGAGGGCAAGCTGTCGATGCCGGCGACCATGTCCGAACTGCGCAACGATCGTGACGCATTGCTATAAGGGGTTGTCATGGCGAATCAGGCGCAACATCAAGCGAACGCGCTGGCGCAACAAAAGGCGCAGCTAGTGGCGCAAGGCGCAGCCTACCGGAGCAGCGTCAGGGCCGCGCAGCTCGCGATCAAGGCCGACCTGAGCGTCGACGCGCTGACCAGGAGTGCGCTCGGCCATGTCGCATCGGCGGCCTATGCTGCGTTCAGGAGCCGCACCGGCATCGCCGGCGCCAACTTGCAGACGCTGCTGCCGCTGGTCATCGGCGGGGTCTCCGCACTCTCGAAGCGCTCGCTCTTG
>DHXL01000267.1:7483-9211 GCA_002415335.1 Oxalobacteraceae bacterium UBA5157 | reverse complement strand
CGGCACGACGCTCCGGACTAACGCGAGGGACAAGTTCTCACTCACGAAAAAGCCGACCCGCAGGTCGGCTTTTTATTGGCTGCTGCAGGTACTCACTTGGATGCAGCCGCTTCCGCGCCAGCCGCGGCAGCCGGCGCTTTTGCTTCCGGCTCCTTGAACTTTGCGCCCGCCTGGTTAGCCATATACACCATGGCGCGTGCAACTTCGACGTCATCCAGATCCGGATTGCCGCCTTTGGCGGGCATCGCGCGGATACCGTTGAGCGCGTGGCTGAGCAGCGTGTCGTAGCCTTGCGCGATGCGCGGCGACCAGGTGCCGGGGTCGCCAAATTTGGGCGAGCCCGCAAGGCCGGTGGCATGGCAGGCAGAGCACACCGCTTGATAGACCGCAGCGCCGGATTGCAATTGTCTTGGCGCATTGACGTCTTTCAACGTAAAGCCTTGATCGGCGACCGGCTTGATGCGTGCAGCGATCGCTTCCGCCGATTGCGCTTCGGAGCCGACGCCCACTTTTTTGTCGTTGGCGACATACTGCACCAACAGGACGATGCAGATGATAGGCACCAAAAAGCCGGCGGCGATCGCCGCGATGAGTTGTTTAGGTGTCTTGATCGCGGATTGGTGTTCGTTGTGTGCGTCGCTCATTATTCCCTCAATACAGATTTTCGAAACCGGTGGGCAGGTAGGCGGCCAAGTGGGGCCGCTGCGGCACAGCACCTTGCCAAACCCTCGATTATAGTCGGAAAAAGCGCGTCTTGGAACGGGGAATCTCCGCTTTGCATGGACGGCCAGGCGGAAAAACGGTATCCTTCATGCCTTCACCGTTCCTCTTACGCGGCTGTAGCTCAGTGGATAGAGTATTGGCCTCCGAAGCCAAGGGTCGTGGGTTCGATCCCCGCCAGCCGCACCACCTTCGACGATTTTGAGCGGAACTTCCTCGCATTGTGGGGAAACCTGACGCCAGGATCAATCTATCAGAACCAAAAATGAAAAAGGCGGACTGACTGCCAAGGGGGGAAGCGTGTAAGCTCCATCGTCAGCCCTGCGGCCATTTCAAAGTCCTGCAGCCCATAACAACGTTTTTCAATTCTCCCGCATGACATATAAAATTCCCTCGCGAGGCAAGCAAGCCAATGGGCATGATTAGCGTCGGTCCCCTGTTGCTGCCGGTCCTGCCGCTGCTGTTGGCCGTGGCCCTGATTGCCGGCCTGTTGGTTGGCAAGCGTGTGGCCGCAGTGCGGCGCAACGAAATCGATCTCGCCCTGTATAACATCGTGTTTGTCGGGTTACTGGCGGCACGATTCGGCTTCGTCATCCGCTATTGGGACCAGTACCGGCCATTGCCGCTCGGCGCGCTCGATATACGCGATGGCGGCTTCTTTCCGTGGATTGGCGTGGCCGCGGGCTTCGGCATGGCGCTGTGGTATCTCTCGCGCAATCGCGTTCCGCGCGCCGCGCTGCTGTGGGCGCTGACCGCCGGCATCGCTGTCGCGGCATTCGGCGGTACCGCAGTGTGGATGCTGCACGCTTCCAGCCCCGAAGCACGCTTGCCCGGCGAGACCTTCATGAAGCTCGATGGCAGCCCGCTTCGCCTGGATACGTTTCGCGGCAAACCGGTGGTGATTAACCTCTGGGCCACCTGGTGCCCGCCGTGCCGGCGCGAAATGCCGGTGTTGCAGCAAGCGCAGGCAGGCCACCGCGAGGTAGTCTTTGTTTTCGCCGACCAGGG
>DHXL01000267.1:1099-7355 GCA_002415335.1 Oxalobacteraceae bacterium UBA5157 | reverse complement strand
CCGCATGGATATCGCGCGCCAGGCCGGTTCCAGGGGCTTGCCGACCACGCTGTTCTTCGACGCCACCGGGCGGCTGCTGAATCGGCGCACCGGCCAGCTGTCAGCGGCGTCGCTGGCTCAGGAACTGGCAGCGATACCGCCGAAGCGCAGCCAATAAGGTCAGCCGCTGCATTCACTCTAGCAAAGATTGGACCGATCATGACAAACACGCCCTTTTCGCAAGCAAGCCAGACATGGGATCAACGATTCAGCCAGCCTGATTTTTTATTTGGAACCGAACCGAACGTCTATTTGGCAAGCCATCGCAGCCTGTTCACAAGCGGGGGAAGAGCGCTTGCGGTGGCGGACGGCGAAGGCAGAAACAGCGTCTGGCTCGCGACGCAGGGATTGGCGGTCGACGCGTTCGATATTTCTGCAATTGGCGTCGCCAAGGCAAAGCAGCTTGCCCAAGGTGCCGGCGTTGCGGTGAACTTCAATGTGTGCGATTGCGACTCCTGGCCTTGGGCGCCGCAAGCCTACGATTATGTGGTGGCGATTTTTGTACAGTTTGCCGAGCCCGAGATGCGCCGGCGGCTGTTCGCGAACATGATCGCGACCTTAAAGCCGGGCGGCCATCTGATCCTGCAGGGGTATACCCCCAAGCAGCTTGAATACAATACCGGCGGACCGCGCATACTCGGTCATCTTTACACTGAGGAATTACTGAGGTCCGAATTTGCGGAACTGCAGATCATCGATTTGCAGGTGTATGACGCGGTGCTGGATGAAGGAAAACAGCACCATGGACCGTCTGCCCTGATTGGCATGGTGGCGCGGAAATAGTGTGCAGTTTGGCGGTTGCTTGATGTCAAGAAATGCAGGGGGTCATTCGCCAGCATCCGGCTTCGCTTCGATCTTTTCAACCGCTTTTTCCAGCACCACGATCCGCTCCCGCAATATCCGTCCAGTCATCGTTTCGAGTGTCGGCATGCGAAGTTCGGCTTCGACCTGCGCGGCTCTCTCGGCGCGCATTTTCATTTCCAGGATCCGTTGCTTCAAATCGCTTACGCGGCGCTTGTCGAGCCACCTCGAGAACCAGTTCATTTCGCTTAATTCCTTGCGTGCCCGATGCCCCCATCGTCTGGTAAGAATAGCATTTTCCATCTGCAAAGCAATAGTTTCGAGCTGGCAACATGAATGCAATCACGCGCGAGACGGTGATAGCTTGGCGCACGCCGAAAATCGGGCGCCATCAACCGGCCTCCCGCGATTGCAGCGCAAGCCGTGGAACAAGCTTGCTGTTGCGGCTCATGCCACCCCCCCCATTCGCGTTAGTGAGCGCTGACTTCAGAGCTGTTCGCAATCTTTCCTTGTATCCGGAGAAATTTCGACCAGAATAAAAGAGACGGCGCGCCGCGCAGCAAGCACAGACCGAAGGGGAAAGGCCGTGTATCAGTTCAAACCAGGGGGGGTTGTGTTCGTCGCCGTCGCAAGTTTTTCGGTGGCGGCCATGGCCGACGAAACGCCTGCGAGCCAGGACCCAAGTCCTGCGCCGAGGCAAGCCGTGGTTCCCGCAACGGGCGCGGCGCACTTCGCGCTGACGCAACCGATCGGCCATGGCGTCAACGTCAAGCTCGATCTATCGGCCACCCGATTGAGCCAAGGTCAGACATCGCGCTCCGGGAGCGACGCCGTGCTGTTCGGCGCAGAATTCCTGCCGACCGCAAATGAGACCATGATCGAGCTGTCGAAATCATTCGGCGCTGCCGTGATGTCGTTCGGCCTGTCGCAAGTCAACGAATCGAATCCCTATCTGGGCACGCTGCCGAACGGGACATCGCTTTTCGGCTCGCGCACGACGACCAGCGCGCTTCACATCGGCGGCAGTCTGCAGTTGACGCCTAAATGGATGCTGGCGGGGCGGGCCGCATACGGCATTGCGCCAGGCGCTGGCGCCAACGGCAGTGTTCCGGCAGAAGTGAGCGCAGCGCGCGCGAATGCATTCGCGGTCGGCGTGATCGCGGCGGATCGCATGGCGCCCGGAGATCGCTTCAGCGTGGCGCTGGCGCAGCCGCCGCGCACCTCGTCGGGTACGGCGCTGATCGATGCGTTGACGGGCACAAACCATGGCGCGAGCGATACCGACGACCGCTTGACGTTCTCGATGGTGCCGCTCGGACGCGCCATGCGGGTCGAGCTGAAGTATTACAGGCCGGTCGGCAAAGACGCGTCTGCCGGCGTCACGTTGATGGTGCGGCGCAATCCGAATGACCTGGAGGGCGCCCCGGCCACTGACAAGATCCTGGCGTTCCGGTACACCAGGCAGTATTGATTGCGCTTAGCGGCTGTGCGAGGTTAAGCGCGCCAGCGGCGAAGCTACCGCCGGTTCCGCCATGGCGTTGCGCGAGCGCCGCGGCGCGATAGGCTTGGTGCTGGCGCGGCCCGCTTCGTCGAGCCGCAGATCCGCGTCGCCGGCGAGCGGCGCGACTCCCTCGGGGTGACGCCGCATCGCGACCCCGACCGCCAGGATGTCGATCACCAGCAGATGCAGGATGCGGCTGATCATCGGCAAATGGGTCGACAAGTCTTCCAGGTGATCGACAATCAGCGCAGCGTCGGCCTTGCGCGCCAGCGGTGACTGGCTGGCCGTGATTGCGATCACCGCAGCGCCACGCTGATGCGCTTTCTCCGCCACTTCGAGTAATTCCGGCAGGCTGCCGCTGCTGCTGATGACGACCGCGACGTCGCGCGGCTTGAGCACGCCGGCGGCCAGCAACTGCAAGCGCGGGTCGGTGCAGGCGCCGCTGGATACGCCGAGGCGCAGGAACTTGAACTGGGCATCCTGCGCCACCACGCCGTAATGGCCGACCGCGAAGAACTCGACCCGCTCGGCATGGATCAGCAGTTCGATCGCGCGGTCGATCATCTCGCGGTTCAATTGGCTGCGCACCTGGAGAATCGCCGAGGCAGTATTGCCAAGCACCTTGGCGCCGAGTTCGAGCATCGAATCGTCATTCGTCACCTGGGTGTGCGTGACCGGCACGGTGCCGGTCAGGCCGGATGCGAGGCGCAGTTTGAAGTCGGACAAGCCTTCACAGCCGAGCGAGCGGCAGAAACGGATCACGGTCGGCTGGCTGACCCGCGCCGCGCCTGCGATCTCGGCGATTGGATCATTGAGCGCCGCGCGCGGGTGGGCCAGCACGTACTCGGCCACGCGCAGCTCGGCCGGCGACAGCTCGCTGCGGGCGCGCCTGATCTGGCCCAGAATGGCGGAGCCGGGTGCGGTCTTGAGCGCACGCAGCTGCGCATCGAGAATCGCCGAAGCGCCGATGAACGTCGCGTGTTCGGCGGTAATCACATAGGTCGGGATGGCGGCGACATAGTCGCTGAAGCGGCCCTTTTGTTCGAAGCGGGCGCGAAACGGCGAGCGCTCGAAATAGCTGCCGAGGCGCGGTACGATGCCGCCGCCGATGTAGATGCCGCCGAGCGCGCCCAGCGTCACCGCGAGATTGGCCGCGGCGGTACCGAGCAGCGTGCAAAACACGTCGAGCGTATCGGCGCAGACCGGGTCGCTTGCGTCCAGCGCGCGCTGCGTGATTTCCTGTGCCGACCACTGTTGCACGGCGATCCCCGCGCGATCGGCCAAGGCGCGATACATCAATTCCAGGCCTGGGCCGGACAACAGGCGCTCGAACGAGACATGGTCGAACTGTTTCCAGGCAAAGCGCAGGATCGCGATCTCGCGTTCATCGCGCGGCGAGAAGCTGGTGTGGCCGCCTTCGGAACCGAGCGAGATCCAGCCGTCGCCGGCCGGGATCAGCGCGGACACGCCCAAGCCGCTGCCGGGACCGAGCAAGCCGATCACGCTGTGCTGGTGGGCTTCGCCACCGCCGACCTGGCGTACCCCCTCGCTGCCAAGCCGAGGCAGGGCCATTGCCAGCGCGGTGAAGTCGTTGACCACGACCAGCGTGTCCAGCCCCAGTTGCTGGCGCATCTGCTCGATCGAAAAGCGCCAGTGGTAATTCGTCATGCTCACCAGGTCGCCATCGACCGGGTTCGCGATCGCAATCGCCGCGTGTTCGATCCGGAGCGGTGTCACGGTGGCCAGGTAGGCGGTCACCGCGGCATGGAAGTCCGCATGCTCGGCGCAGCGCAGCGAAGCGATCTGGGTGAACTCGCCCTGGCTGGTTTCGAGCGCAAAACGGGCGTAGGTGCCACCGATGTCGGCGATGAGTCTGGGACTGTCGAAAGAATGCATTTCAACCCGATTCTGAATTAATAGGATTCATAGTAACAAAGCACGACAACCCGTGTCATCGTCGCTCCCCGAAAAAGTGTGCTGGCCGGTGCCAAGCCTGAGCGGCGATGCGTGGCAGCGCCGCTCAGGCGTCCTTGCGCTGGCGGCCGGGCCTATGCATTTCTCTGTAGTGCAGCTACATTTCTTACTAAGCCAAAGGGCTTTGGAATGATCAATCCCGATCGAATCCCGCGCTATTTCCCCCAGTTAGATCGAAAAATTGATGCCTCAATGTATCCCCGGAACGCGCATCGAGACCATCTTGGTCGCTCAAACGCATTGCTTTTGCCGTGTAGTTTTGTTACATTATAAGCGAAGATAAGAAAACCGCCGTGGCGCGCGATCGAACCAGACGCGCGGCTCGACCCAACCAGGCCGCCTTGTCCGCAGGGCGGCGCCGACAGGATGAACACAATCGTGCATACCTACCCAATCCGCGCTCGATCCCGACCGCAAATCCGCGCCTGCCAAGGCCGTTCGTCGCAGTGGAGCGCGCCGTGGTGATGGCGAGCGCGGCCGTCGACCAGCGCCCGGTGCGCTCGTTCCCGTGGCTGGTCGCCGACATCGGCGGCACGAATGCACGCTTTGGGTGGCTCGACGGCGATGCGTCCGGCGTGCGACATGTGCGCAGCTTGCCGGTCCCTGCGCATGCCGGGCCGGCCGAAGCGGTGCGCGCCTACCTGGATGAACTTCGTGCGCTGCTTGGCACCGGGTTTCGCGCGCCGCAGCGGGCCGCATTTGCCGTCGCCACCGCGGTTGGCAGCGACCGGATCGAATTAACCAACAGCCACTGGAACTTTTCGGTGTCGGCACTGCAGGCCGAGCTCGGCCTGGAAGCCTTGATCATGTTGAACGACTTCGAGGCGCTGGCGCTGTCCTTGCCGCGCCTGAACGGGACGCAGCTGCGGGCGCACTGGACGCTGCCGACGCCGCCTCGCGGCACCCTGGCCGTGATCGGTCCCGGCACCGGTCTGGGGGTGGGCGGCGTGATCGAAACGCGACGCGGCTGGATCGCGCTTGTCGGGCGAAGGCGGACATGCGACGCTGGCGGCGGCCGATCGCTTTCGAAAGCTCCCTGCTGGCCTGCGTCTGGCAGGAATATCCGCACGTCTCCGCCGAGCGCCTGCTGTCCGGCATCGGGCTACCGGTGTTGCACGCCGCGGTCGCGCGCGTGCTGGGCGCGCCCGCACAGCCGTTGAGCGCCGAACTGATCGTCGAGCGCGGCCTGGCCGGCAGGGACCCGGTTTGCAGCCGGACGATTGACGCGTTTTGCGCGCTGCTCGGCAGTTTTGCCGGCAACGTCGCGCTCACGCTCGGCGCCCGCGGCGGTGTCTACATCGGCGGCGGCATCGTGCCGCGGCTGGGGGACCGCTTCTTTGCGTCGCGCTTTCGCGAGTGCTTTGAAGCCAAGGGACGCCTTCGCGGCTATCTGGCAGAAATCCCGACCGCGCTGATTACCGATACGCTGGCCGCGCTGACCGGCGCCGCGCTGGCGATCGAACAGTACGGAACCTAGCCCTTGCGCCGCGGCGCAGTGTGCGGCCAGGCCCGTTTCCGCAAAAGACAGGGACGCAACATGTTGGCGCTCGCAAGAGTCAAACTAGCACGCTGGGACGAAGCGGTCGACGACGCCCGCGTCTTCATCCGGGCGCTAGTCACCAAACGCTATTCGGGCGACATCGAGGCGGAAGCCACGCTCCTGCTGTTCTTCCGGCCCAACGGGCCGGCGGATTTCGTCGGTTTGGAGCGCGTCGTCGGCCGCATCGGCGGCAAGCACGGTGAGTTCTTCCTGCATCATGTCGGTACTCTCCGGAACGGTGGACTCAGCACCGTGCACGTTGTCGACGGTTCGGGCAGCGGCGAGCTGTGCGGGCTGACCGGGCACGGCAGCGTGGCAGCGGATCGCGCGGGCCGGGCGCCATCGCTGCTGTCGCTCGAATACCGCTTCGGAAATAGCCGATCGGGGCTGCGGCGCGGCCT
>DHXL01000267.1:540-968 GCA_002415335.1 Oxalobacteraceae bacterium UBA5157 | reverse complement strand
CGTCCGCTTTTGACACGCCAGCGAAACACCCCGACCTTCAGCACTTCTTCCAGCAGCATCACCGCCACCACGGCCGCCAGCGGCCAGTGCAATACCAGCGCGGCCACCGCAACCATCGGCACATTGAACAGCCACATCGAACACAGGTCGACGCCGAACAGCCATGCACTGTCATTGCCGCTGCGCAGAATGCCCACGCTGACCATCGTGTTGTGGGCACGCGCGCCGAACGCGAGGCACAGTACCGAGAGCGTATCGAGCGCCGCATCGTGCAACTCCGGCGCAATCAGATGGGACAGCCAGCCGCTGTAACGCAAGCCCTGCACCAGCATCGCGCTCAGCACGCCGACCAGGAGCGCGCCGGTCGACACCACGCGGCGCAGCCGTTCCGCGCAGCGGTAGGCGTCGTCAAACGCGTTGCGCCCGAG
>DHXL01000267.1:0-344 GCA_002415335.1 Oxalobacteraceae bacterium UBA5157 | reverse complement strand
GAGCGTGGCCGAGCAGGATGCCGGTCGCGACGCCGCAGCCGGCTACCACGCTGATCATGATGCCTTCCACCGGCAGCACCAGGTTGAAGGCCGCCAGCGGCAGCGCACCCATGCGGCTGATGATCAACGTGCTGGCCAGGACCCCTCCAGCCCAGGCCATTTCCTTGAGCATCAACGGCCCGCTGTTGCGCAGTACATGCCGCGCGTCCCTGGTGCGGATCATGCCGGGCAGGCGCCGCAGACGGCCCGGCGCCAGCGCCGCGAGCAGCCACATCGCCTCGACCAGGCGGGCGCAACTAGTCGCGACCGCGGCGGCGGCGACGCCATAGGCCGGCATACCGAAG
>DHXL01000180.1 GCA_002415335.1 Oxalobacteraceae bacterium UBA5157 | reverse complement strand
CCGCTGGCGCGCTAATCGAGGGCATCAAAGCCCTTGGGTTGAAAAAAGTGGCGATCATCACCCCGTACATGAAGTCGCTGACGCAGCAGGTGATCGACTACATACAGAGCGAGGATATTGAGGTCACTGACTCGATTAGCCTGGAAGTCTCAGATAACCTCGCAGTAGGAAGGTTGGACCCGATGAATCTGATCGAGCATGCCAACCGTCTGGACATCAGCCAGGCGGACGCGGTGGTGTTGTCAGCGTGTGTCCAGATGCCGTCACTACAGGCCATCCAAATGGTCGAAGACCGCCTGGGCAAGCCGGTGCTGTCGGCCGCTACGTCGACGGCTTATCGGATTCTGAAAGAGCTGAAACTTGCACCTATCGTGCCGAACGCAGGATATATGCTGTCGGGTAAGTTCTAAATCTGCAGTGACGCATGACTGGCGCGGAGCTTTCAGCCCTGCGCCCTTTTTGACAAAAGTCGTTGGCGATGGCGACTACATGACTTCCGTCAAAGACTAAGAGTCTTGCAACAAGACAAAGCAATAGAAATCAACGGCCATTAGTCATAATAAGGACAGGGTGAGAGATTGCCCTGCCAATACCAAGATGACCGCAGAAAAAATTGCAGCTGCGGGGAAAATGCGCTGGACTAAACCTCGGTAACGGTCCTTCGTAAAGTTTCACAAAGCTTTGGAATGCCCTTCAGGCGAGACTGTTCATATCAACAAAATGACCCGCGATCGCGGCGGCAGCGGCCATCGCCGGGCTGACCAAATGGGTACGTCCGCCCGACCCCTGGCGCCCCTCGAAATTACGATTGGAGGTAGACGCGCAGCGCTCTCCTGCGGACAATTTGTCGTCATTCATCCCTAGACACATTGAGCATCCTGGCTCGCGCCATTCGAAGCCGGCATCGATAAAAATGCGGTCCAGACCTTCCGTTTCCGCCTGCTCCTTCACCAGTCCCGAGCCCGGCACCACCATGGCTATCTTGATGTTATCGGCAACTACTTTGCCGCGGACGACGTGCGCCGCTACACGCAAATCCTCAATCCGGGAATTGGTGCAGGAACCTATAAACACTTTGTCGAGCACGATGTCCGTTATCAGGGTGTTCGGCTGCAATCCCATGTAATCGAGCGCTCGTTCAACGGCGCCTCGGCGAACAGAATCCGTAAAGGTCGCGGGGTCTGGAATCTTTCCGTCAATACTAGTGACCATCTCCGGCGACGTGCCCCAAGTGACCTGAGGACGAATTACCGACGCATCAATCTCGACGGATCTGTCAAAAGCGGCATGCGGATCGGACGTCAGCGTTCGCCATTGCGCAACGGCCTGCTCCCACAGAGCGCCCTGCGGCACATAAGGGCGCCCTTTGAGGTAGTCAATCGTTTTTTGGTCAACCGCAATCATGCCCATCCTCGCACCGGCTTCGATCGTCATGTTGCATAAGGTCATTCGTCCCTCCATCGAGAGCCTACTGATTGCCGAGCCAGCATATTCGATTGCATAACCGGTCCCGCCTGCGGTGCCGATCGTGCCGATAACAACGAGTGCAATATCTTTCGCAGAAACCCCCGTTTGTAATTCTCCCGTCACCTTCACCAGCATGGTTTTAGATTTTTTCGTCAGCAGAGTCTGCGTCGCCAGTACGTGCTCGACTTCAGAGGTGCCAATGCCAAATGCCATTGCGGCAAATGCCCCGTGCGTACTAGTGTGGGAGTCGCCACAGACCACGGTCATGCCGGGCAAGGTCGCGCCTTGTTCGGGACCGATGACATGCACGATGCCATGCCGCCGGTCGTCGAGTTTAAAATAGGTCATGCCGGATTCGGAACAATTCCTATCCAAGGTTTCTACCTGCAGCCTTGAGACTGGGTCTGGAATCCCCTTACTTCTTCCTACAGTCGGAATATTGTGATCAGCCACCGCCAGGTTGGCATTCAGCCGCCACACCGGACGGCCATTCAGCCGCAGTCCGTCAAACGCCTGCGGGCTGGTGACCTCGTTTACCAAGTGGCGGTTGATGTAGAGCGATGCCGTTCCATGTTCATCTTCATGCACGACGTGCTGGTGCCACAGCTTTTCATAGAGGGTTTGTGGTTTCATATTGAAATCCTGATAAATGGCCAGATGACGACCCATTTGTGCATCAATGGTGCTGCATCTCATGCGAATACGCGCTGCGTTTTAGCGATATATTGGAAGCGCGTTGATGGCGTGCGACAAATACGTCAGCCGCTTTGCCTCAACTGGTAGGGTCAAATCACGCCTTTTTCCGCCATCCGCTGGATCTGTTGCTCCGATAGACCTATGCCCTTGAGCACCTCCACATTATGCTCACCCAGTTTCGGGCCAAGCCATTTCACCGACCCGGGAGTCTTGCTGAGTTTAGGGACGATTCCCGGTACTTTAAGTTGTCCGAACTCGGGATGGGAAACATCGAGAATCATGTCTCTGGCCTTGTACTGCGGATCGGCAAAAATATCCTCGATGCTATAGATTGGCCCGGCCGGAATCCCATGCGCATTTAATTGATCCAGGCATTCAGCCAAACCCAGCGTGCTGGTCCAACCTGTAATCAAGTCATCAATAAAGGCCATGTGCTTGACACGTTGTTCGTTGCTCGAAAAACGTGGATCATTCAGTAAATCTTCACGGCCCATCAATTTCAGAAGGCGTTGCACAATGGCGTCGCCATTGGCCGCGATTACCGCGTATTTTCCATCTTTCGTGAGATAGACATTGGAGGGCGAAATACCTGGCAGAACCGACCCGGTCCGCTCCCGAATCACCCGCTTCTGGTCGTATTCTGGCACCATGCTTTCCATTAAGCTGAACACAGCTTCATAGAGCGCCACGTCAATTTCCTGCCCCTCACCACCATTGAGGTCGCGATTGTAGAGCGCCATCAAAATACCGATGACGGAATAGAGAGCCGCCACCGAATCGCCAAGGCTGATCCCTACCCGGGTCGGCGCCTGCCCCGGGTAACCAGTCAGATGCCGGATGCCACCCATCGACTCCCCGATCGCGCCGAAACCTGCACGCTTACTGTAAGGGCCGGTCTGACCAAAGCCTGATATACGCGAGACGATCAGCCTCGGATTGACTTCTTCCAAAGCTTCCTTGGTAAGGCCCCATTTATCGAGCGTGCCCGGACGGAAATTTTCAATCAGGACGTCGGCATCCATGAGCAGGGACTTCAGTATTTCTAACCCTTCCGGCGACCCGCAATCGAGCGTAATACATTTTTTGTTGCGCGACTGCACATACCACCACAGCGATGTGCCGTTGTGCAGCACGCGCCAATTGCGAATCGGGTCACCGTTTTGCGGCACTTCGATCTTGATGACGTCCGCGCCGAATTCGGCAAGCAGTCGTCCACCAAACGGGCCGGCAATCAGCGTGCCCATTTCCACGACCTTGATGCCGGCGAGCGGGCCATGCGGTTTTTTTATTTTAGTCATTGCCTGCTTCCTGTTCATTCAGGCAGTTGCCAATGCATGCTGCGCCTGATGCACCTGCCATACACTGCTATTCAATCTTTTGTCCAGCCTCCCGGCCAGAAAGTCGGACGCCGCGAGAATGCCTTTGATGTCCACATCTGTTTTTACCCCAGCTCCTTCAAGCAGGGAGACCAGGTCCTCTGTGGCGACGTTTCCGGTGGCGCCAGGCGCGAACGGACATCCACCCAAACCGCCGACACAGCTGTCAAATCTGGTGATTCCAGCTTCGATCCCAGCCAGCACATTCGCCAGGCCGCGGCCATAGGTATTGTGAAAGTGGAGTTCCAAATCGAGGCCGGAAAATTCACGCTGCATCCGGCTTGTCCAATCAAATACCTGCTGCGGGTTGGGAATGCCGATGGTGTCGCAGAGCCCAATGCGGTCAAACCCTTTGTGCGCCATGGTATCAATCAGGCGAAGAATCCTGTCAAGCCCGGGATTGCCTTCAAACGGGCAACCAAAGACCATCGAAATAGAAACGCGCGCAGCAAGGCCATCTTCTTTGGCACGGGCCGCAAGTGGAGCCAGTTCGTCGATCGATTCTTGAGAACTGCGGTTCAGGTTTTTCCTG
>DHXL01000344.1:1072-10885 GCA_002415335.1 Oxalobacteraceae bacterium UBA5157 | reverse complement strand
GCACTGCTGGCAAGCGGGCTGTGGTGGCTGGCGCAACGGCCGATGTTCACGCTGAAGGTGATCCGGGTCGAGAGTGCGACCGATACGCCGCTGCGCCACATCAATTCGTCGACGATCAGGAGTACCGCGCTGCCACGCATCAAGGGCAATTTTTTCACCGCCGACCTGGACAGCGTGCGGCTGGCATTCGAAGCGGTGCCCTGGGTGCGAAAGGCGAGCGTGCGGCGCGAATGGCCGAACAAGTTGATCGTCGCACTGGAGGAGCATGTGCCGTTGGGTACCTGGGGTGACGACGGCCGGCTGCTGTCGACCGGCGGCGAGGTTTTTGTCGCGAATATGGGTGAGGCCGAAGAAGACGGCGAGCTGGCCGATTTCTCCGGCCCGGAGGGAAGTGCAAAAGACGTGGTGGCGCGCTTTAACCAGTTACGCGACTGGTTTGCGCCGGCCAATTTGAAGCCCTCGTCGTTGCGGCTATCGAGCCGCTATGCATGGAGCGTCACGCTCAGTAACGGGATGGAAGTCAAACTGGGACGCGAAGAAAGCAGGACGATGTTGCGCGAGCGAGTCAATCGGTTGGTCGGGATCTATCCGCAGTTGGTGGCGCGCTTGCAGGATCGGATCGAGAGTGTGGATATGCGTTATCCGAATGGCCTGGCCTTGAAAGCAAGCGGGATCTCATTCGGATCTGTGGGCAAAAAAAAATAAACGAAACGATATGACAAAAGACGCAAAAAATCTGATTGTCGGCCTCGACATCGGCACATCGAAAGTGGTGGCGGTGGTCGCCGAGGTATTGCCCAACGGGCGGCACGAGGTGATCGGGCTCGGCCAGCACGAATCCAAGGGGCTGAAAAAGGGCGTGGTCGTCAACATCGAGGCAACCGTCGAATCGATCCAGCGCGCGCTCGAGGAAGCCGAACTGATGGCGGATTGCAAGATCAGGAATGTGTACACAGGCATCGCGGGCAGCCACATCCGCAGCTTTAATTCGAGCGGCATGGTTGCGATCAAGGACAAGGAAGTCACCGCTGCCGACGTCGCACGCGTGATCGAGACCGCCAAGGCCGTCAACATCCCGACCGACCAGCAACTGCTGCACACGGTGCCGCAGGAATTCATCGTCGACAACCAGGAAGACGTCCGCGAGCCGATCGGCATGAGCGGCATCCGGCTCGAAGTCAAGGTCCACATTGTCACCGGCGCGGTGTCGGCGGTGCAAAACATCGTCAAGTGCGTGCGCCGCTGCGGACTGGAAGTATCCGACCTGATCCTGCAACCGATGGCCTCGGCCGATGCGGTGCTGACGGCGGACGAGAAGGAACTGGGGGTGGTGTTGATCGACATTGGCGGCGGCACCACCGACGTCGCGATCTTCACCGAGGGCGCGATTCGCCACACGGCCGTGATCCCGATTGCGGGCGACCAGATCACCAACGATATTGCGATGGCCTTGCGCACCCCGACCGCGGAAGCGGAAGAAATCAAGTTGCGCTACGGCGTCGCCAAGCAGGTGCTGGCCGATCCCGGAGAAACGCTGGAAGTGCCGGGCCTCGGCGACCGCGGCCCGCGCACGCTGTCACGCCAGGCGCTGGCCGCGGTGATCGAGCCGCGCGTCGAGGAATTGTTCGCGCTGGTGCACCAGGTGGTGCGCGAATCCGGCTATGAAGAAGTGCTGTCATCCGGCGTCGTCCTGACCGGCGGCACCGGCATGATGCCAGGCATGGTCGAACTAGCCGAGGATATTTTCCTGAAGCCCGCGCGCCTCGGTATCCCGGACTATAGCGGCCAGCTGGCTGACGTCGTGCGCAGCGCGCGTTATGCGGCAGTGCTTGGCTTGCTGCTGGAAGCGAAAAAACAGTACTTGCGAGGCCACATCGTGGCGCGCCAGGATGGGTCGGTGAAGGCGGTATTGCAACGCATGAAAGAGTGGTTCTTGGGTAATTTCTAGTCAGTTTTATGGTCAGTTCGGGACCGCGTCATTCAACACGCTTCGGCATCGCATGAATGCTGTCCCGTAATTATTTTAGCTCGTAGTTTGCAGTTGCTAGTCACCACATCGCGTGAAGACTATCGACTGAAAACTGCACACTTTAGGGAGTTGGCATGGAAATCGATATGCTTGATAATGCATCAACAGGGACTGTAATCAAGGTCGTCGGCGTCGGTGGCGCCGGCGGCAACGCGGTACAGCACATGATTAATAAAGGCGTCTCCGGCGTCGAATTCATCTGTGCCAATACGGACGCACAGGCGCTGCAGCAATCGAATGCGCACAACGTGATCCAGATCGGCGACACCGGCCTCGGGGCCGGCATGAAGCCGGCGGTCGGACGCCAGCTGGCGGAAGAATCGCGGGCGCGCATCGAGGACGCGTTGCGCGGCGCACACATGGTATTCATTGCCGCCGGCATGGGCGGCGGCACGGGTACCGGCGCGGCGCCGATCGTGGCGCAGATCGCCAAGGAGCTGGGCGCACTGACCGTGGCCGTGGTTTCCAAGCCGTTCTCGTACGAAGGCCAGAAGTGCATGGACATCGCCAACGAAGGGCTGGAAGCGCTGGGCCAGCATGTCGATTCTCTGATCATCATCCTGAATGAAAAACTGGAAGAGATTTACGAAGACGACAGCATGATCGAATGGCTGCAGCATGCCGACGATGTGCTCAACAATGCGGTCGCCGGGATCGCCGAGATCATCAACGTGCCAGGCCACATCAACGTCGACTTCAATGACGTCAAGACCATCATGGGCGAGCAAGGCAAGGCGATGATGGGCACCGCCACCGCGTCCGGCGTCGACCGCGCACGGATCGCCGCCGAACAAGCGGTGGCGTCTCCGCTGCTGGATGGCATCGACCTGTCCGGCGCGCGCGGCGTGTTGGTCAACGTGACTGCCAGCCGCGGCCTGAAAGGCAAGGAAATCAAGGAAGTCATGGCAACGGTCCGGGCATTTGCCGCCGCCGACGCCTCGATCGCACAGGGCATCGCGTACGATGACAACATGGGCGACGACATTCGCGTCACGGTGGTCGCAACCGGCCTCGGTCGCGGCCGCAAGAACGTGCAACTGGTGCAGACGCCAATGCTGCGTACCGGGACCCACAATGAACCGATGATGCAAAATTCGGGCATCGGCTCCGGTCATGGCAACAGTCAGGGCGGCTCGTCGTTCAACGGTCTGAAGGCGCCTGCGGTATGGCGTCGCGAGTCAGCGTCCGAGACCGTGCGTGCGCTGGAAAAAAACGGGATGGAGACCTACGATATTCCGGCGTTCTTGCGCAAACAGGCCGATTAATTCCCGCATCCTCCGCCATCGCCGGCGGATGGAGCGCGGCCCATCGCCTGCAGAAAACCGTCGAACAAGGCATACTGCAAGCTGTAGCCGCGCCCCGCAGGTGCGGTGTTTGATCCTGGTTATCGCGGGAAAGAGTTGCCCGAGGCGCGCGGGAGGAGGTAGGCGGGGTAAGCTCGTGTGCCTGCCGCCAACCGCCCGACCAGGAGCGGCGCTCTGTCCCAAACTATTCGACCCATCACATCGAGAGGAATCCATCATGACCATCAAGATTGGCGATCGCCTGCCCGAAGGCAAACTCGCCGAATTCATCGAATCACCCAGCGAAGGCTGCGCGATCGGTCCCAACACATTTAATGTTTCAGACCTGACCAAGGGCAAGAAGATCGCTATTTTCGGCTTGCCGGGTGCGTACACTCCGACGTGCTCCGCGCAACATGTGCCGGGTTACGTCAAGCACGCGGCCGAACTCAAGGCGAAGGGCGTCGATGAGATATGGTGCATTTCGGTCAATGATGCCTTCGTGATGGGTGCCTGGGGCCGCGATCAGAAAGCAGTCGGCACCGTACGCATGATGGGCGACGGCAACGGCGATTACAGCAAGGCTCTCGGCCTGGATGCGGACATGTCCAAATTCGGTATGGGCACGCGTTCACAACGCTACTCGATGCTAGTCGACGACGGCGTGGTCAAACAGCTGAATGTCGAACAAGGCGGCAAGTTCGAAGTGTCCAACGCCGAAACGCTGTTGGCGCAACTGGGCTGAAGGTCCGCTAGCGGGAACGACACGGCGCCTTGAGCGCCGTTTTTTTTGCTGCAACCGGGCGCGGCGGCGCCAAAAAACCTGTGCCACTGGCGTATATTGTGATCGTAGGCAATACACACTGCCTGGGAGTGCTTTGATGCAGGATTCACGTTCACCGGGTTTGTCGTTCTTCATGAACGAGGAAGCCGGTGATTTACACGCCCGCTTCGAACCAATGGGCGACGTGTCTGCGCCGGATCTGGCCACTGTCCAGCGCTTCATGCACGACGGCGGCTGGGACGCCTTTTGCGTCGACCAGAAGGCGCTCGTCGATTTTGTGACCGGCTGCCGCGGCATGCTGGAAGCGTCGGAACGGATCGTCGGCGTCCGCCGAGACGGCGAATTTGCGCTGACGCTCAGCGGCGATAGCATGCTTGCGCAGCTCACCTTGATCGCGCCGCAAGGCGGCAAGCCGATCGACGAGGGGCAAGTATTCGCAGCTTTGCGCGATCAGGGCGTCGTGCACGGTCTGTTGCGTCAACAGATCGATGCCGCACTGGCGATCGGTCATTGCGAAAATCTGACCATCGCGCGGGGCGATTTTCCGATCGACGGCACGCCCGCCCGCTTTGAACCGCTGTTCATGGAGCAGCGAAGCGAAGCCGCGCCGCTGGACGACAAAGCGCTGATCAAATACAGCGACCTCAGCCACTTATTGCTGGTTCATCCAGGCGACCAATTGATGCGGCGGATTGCACCGACGCCGAGCACTGACGGCACCGATGTCAAAGGCCAGCCTGTGCTGGCGGTAGCGATTCCCGACCTGTCGTTCGCGCATGACTTGCAAGGTGTGGCCCCGGACAGCACGGACCCAAACCTGCTGCGTGCCACGCTGGCCGGGCAACCGATGCTGGTCGACCGGGGCGTCGTCGTGAATCCGGTGATCGAAGTGCCTGACGTTGACTTGAGTACGGGCAATATCGATTTCGAAGGCACGATACGCGTCGCCGGCGATGTCAAGGCGGGTATGCGGATCAAGGTAGCCGGTGACGTTATCGTCAGCGGCACCGTGGAAGCCGCGCACATCATTGCCGGCGGCAATGTTGCCGTGCAAGGCGGTGTGATCGGACACGCGGACACCCATAGCGACGCGCAAGCGCTGCCAAGCAATACCGCAAGAATTATTTGCCAGGGATCGGTGCAAGCGCTTTTCATGGAGCACGTGCATGTCGAAGCCGGGGTTGCCATCCTGATTGATCGCAGCGCATGGCAATGCGAGCTAATTGCCAAGGATGAAATCATCGTCGGCAAAGAAGGCGCCAAGATTAGCCAGATCATAGGGGGACTGAGCCAGGCCAGCCTGTTGATCAAGACGTCGGTGCTGGGGGCGTCAACCGGTGCCAAGACACAGGTGCAAGTCGGTTTCGATCCATTCCTGGACGAGCAATTGCAGCACAAGGAGCGGCTGCGCCAACAGAAGTTCGATGAACTGGATCGGGTCCTCAAGCTGATTGTTTACTTTGAACATAATCCCAAGAAAGCGGTAGGCGGTGTCGGATCCAAGGTCGAGGCTACCCGCGTCCAGGTCCTTGGCGAAATCAATGCGTTGACTGAAGAGATCAAACAATTGAGCGACCAAACCGAATTGATGGACAAGGGCCGGGTCGAGGCGGGCAAGACCATCTATTATGGCGTCGAAGTCAGGGTCGGCCAGCAAGTCTGGCAGGCACCCGATGACATGGGCGGGGCGGTCATCCGCATCGCAGACGGAAAAATTGTCGCCGGCAATTAGCGCACACCTCGGCCGGAACTGTTGTTTAATGCAGACACCGGCCGGCATGACGCATCGCCGTTGAGGCTTCCCGTGTTGTTATAATCTGGGATGCTTAAACAACGTACGGTCAAACAACTCGTCAGGACCATCGGCGTCGGACTTCATTCGGGAACCAAGGTCGAACTGACGCTGCGTCCCGCTGCGCCCGACACGGGCATCGTGTTCCGCCGCGTCGATCTGGAGCCGGCGGTGGATTTCCCGGCATCGGCCGCCGGCGTCGGTGATACGCGCATGGCCTCCACGCTGCAGAAGGATGGCGCCAGAGTGTCGACGGTCGAGCACTTGATGTCGGCGTGTGCCGGCATGGGCATCGACAACTTGTACGTCGATATCACCGCCGAGGAAATCCCGATCATGGACGGCTCCGCATCCTCATTCGTTTTCTTGCTGCAGCAGGCCGGATTGCAGGAGCAGAACGTCGCCAAGAAATTCATCCGCGTCAAGCGGCCGGTCGAAGTGCGCGAAGGACAGGGCACGCAAGAAAAATGGGTGCGGCTGGAGCCTTTCAATGGTTTCAAGCTCAAGTTCTTTATCGAATTCAATCACCCTGCGGTGGATGGCACGGGCCAGACCGCGGAAATCGATTTTTCGATTGATTCCTACGTCAAGGAGGTGGCGCGGGCGCGCACCTTCGGCTTCATGCAGGATGTGGAAACCTTGCGTGGACTGGGGCTTGCGCGCGGCGGATCACTGGAAAACGCGATCGTAATGGACGAGTACCGCATCCTGAATTCAGACGGATTGCGCTACGATAACGAATTTGTGCGGCACAAGATACTGGATGCGATCGGTGATCTGTATCTGATCGGTCATCCGCTGCTGGCAAGTTATGTCGCGCACAAGTCGGGCCATACACTCAACAACCAGTTGCTGCGGGCTTTGCTGGCCCAGCCCGACGCGTATGAAATCGTCAGCTTCGACACGCTCGACTCAGCACCGCGCGGCTATGCGCAGCAGGCCGGCCAGGAATGGGCGCTGAATTAGGCGCGACAGGCCCAATTGCAGCTCCCCCGCTGCCTCGTCGCCACAAACGGTGTTGTCTTCTTCCCTGTTCCGCGCATCACCTGGTGCCGCGATGGCGCTCCACCATCGCGCTCAATGCCGCCTTCAGTGCTTCATTGCGGGGAGAATTTTCCAGCGTATTGCCAAGTTCGGCGAGTGCGGAAACCGCCCGTACAGGCAAGCTCAATTGCTTAGAAGGTACTGATTTAACAAGGTTTTTCGTCACTTGCACTTTAAGACGGATTGCGCTAACCTGCCAGCCTCGCTTCAACAAACTGTCCTGCAGTTTCGGCAGTTGCTGTTTTAGCTTTGCAGCGAGTGCCGCGCTCGGAGTCGATAGCACCAGTTGCCCTGCATCGAACATCAGTATCGAGCAGGCCTCGAACATTGCGGGGAGGGTAGCGGAACAGTCTTTTTGTAATGCGGCCATACGCGTGACGGTCGGCAGGATCGACGCCATCTTGTCGTGCGCGCGTAAGAAATCTGCGGCGCCTTTCGCGGCTGGAGTGCGGCGGGTGCCTTGCTGATGGGGGGGAAATGAGGATGGAAGCATCGTCATTAAACCTTATCACACCTCATCCTTGATGGGCGAGTCAGAGGAGTCACCATGCAAATTATTATATTGCACTCTCGCTTCACGGCGGCCAAATCGGTGACGCTGACTCATCGGCATTTCGCATTCGCATTGCTGCTGTTGCTTGCTGTCATCGTGACCAGCGCAGCGCTGCTGTATTACCTCACCTTGCGCCACGCCGGTGATATCAAATTTCCATTCGTGCGCGGCATGCTGGTTTCGGCCGAGCAGAGCGACACCGCCAAAAAAGACAAATTCGTGAAGGAAAACCTCGCGGCCATGGCGATGAAATTGGGCGAGATGCAGGCGCAGTTGATGCGGCTCGATGCATTGGGCGAACGGGTTCAGGGGCTGGCCGGCATCAAACCGGAGGAATTCAATTTCAAGGAATCGCCGGGTCGCGGCGGCGCTGAATCCGCTGGCCCCGGAGATCACCGCGGCCACGATTTGAGCATGAACGAATTCCGGGGCGCGCTCGACAGTCTGGCGAAAGATGTCGAGCACCGCGCCGACTACATGAACGTGGTTGAAACTACGTTGATGGGCTACAAAATCAAATCCAGGCTGCTGCCGACAATTCAACCGGTCAACGTAACTTATAACGCATCGGGTTTTGGATGGCGGCTGGATCCGTTTACCGGACGCAATGCCTTTCACGAAGGAATTGATTTTCCGTCCCCAATCGGGACCCCGATTTCGGCGGCGGCTGGCGGCGTCGTGATTGCGGCGGAATATCATCACGACTTCGGCAATATGCTCGAAATCGACCATGGCAACGACATCGTTACGCGTTACGCGCATGCGTCCAAATTGCTGGTGAGAGTCGGCGATATCGTCCGGCGCGGCCAGCATATAGCCGACATAGGATCGACCGGACGTTCGACTGGGCCGCACTTGCACTTCGAAGTATTGGTCAGGGGCATTCCGCAGGACCCGCACAAGTTCCTGGCCGCGGGCGCCGATCAGGCCAGGCTTGCTGCCATCGGCGCGGGGATCGGTGCCGGTTCGCCCAAGGCGGTCGCATTGGCCGCAAAATAAGGACGCGGCTGCATGAGCGGTGCCGCGTATCGGCCGAGACATTTTCATTCTCGCAAGGCAGTAAACCTTGTTTCCTGACTGATAACCCCAATTTACCTGGGGTCGCATGATAAAATCCACCTTTTTCAGCCAAAGTCCGGCCCGGTTCGCGCACGTGCAGATTGATGCATGGCGCAGAGGGAGTTTGCACGGCGCCTTTTTTTAGAACCTAAGCATGTCATTACTGACCCAGATTTTCGGTAGCCGCAACCAGCGCCTGCTCAAACAATATCAAAAGACTGTCCGCGAGATTAACGCGCTGGAGCCGACGATAGAAAAATTATCCGAGGCCGAACTGCAAGCGAAGACCCCGGAATTCAAGACGCGCATCGCTAACGGCGCGACGCTGGACGATATTCTGCCGGAAGTATTCGCTGTGTGTCGCGAAGCCAGCCGGCGTGTGTTGAAAATGCGCCACTTCGACGTCCAGCTGATTGGCGGTATGGTGCTGCACTACGGCAAGATCGCTGAAATGGGCACCGGTGAAGGCAAGACGCTCATGGCGACGCTCGCTGTCTACCTGAATGCCTTGTCGGGGCAGGGCGTGCATGTCGTCACCGTCAATGATTACCTGGCGCAGCGCGATGCTGACTGGATGGGCAAGCTGTACAGCTGGTTGGGACTGACCACCGGCGTCAATCTGTCGCAAATGGAGCATGACGAAAAGCAGGCGGCTTACGCCTCCGATATCACGTATGGCACCAACAACGAATTCGGCTTTGACTACCTGCGCGACAACATGGTCTATGAAGCAGGGGATCGAGTCCAGCGCGCTTTGAATTTTGCGATCGTCGATGAAGTCGACTCGATCCTGATCGACGAGGCACGCACGCCACTGATCATTTCCGGTCAGGCGGAGAATCACACCGAGCTCTATCACAAGATCAATGCGGTACCGCCGCTGCTGACCATGCAGATTGGCGAAGAAACACCGGACGGCAAAGGCAAGATTGAAGTGCCCGGTGATTACACCAAGGATGAAAAAGCGCATCAGGTGCTGTTGACGGAAGCCGGCCACGAAAAAGCCGAACAGATATTGACCCGCATGGGCCTGCTGCCGGAAGGCGCGTCCCTGTATGACGCCGCCAATATCACGCTGGTACACCACTTGTACGCGGCATTGCGGGCTCATACGCTGTACTTCAAGGATCAACAGTATGTGGTGCACAACGATGAAGTCGTCATCGTCGATGAATTCACCGGACGCTTGATGACCGGCCGCCGCTGGTCGGATGGCTTGCATCAAGCGGTTGAGGCCAAGGAAGGCGTGAAGATCCAGCAGGAGACCCG
>DHXL01000344.1:500-835 GCA_002415335.1 Oxalobacteraceae bacterium UBA5157 | reverse complement strand
GAAGCCTACGAGTTCCAGGAAATTTACGGCCTGGAGACCGTGGTGATACCGCCCAACCGGCCGAGTCAGCGTAAGGATCGCCAGGATCAGGTTTACAAGTCGGCGCAAGAGAAGTACAACGCCATGCTGCTCGACATCAAGGATTGCTATGAGCGCGGTCAACCGGTATTGGTCGGCACCACGTCGATTGAGAATTCCGAAATGCTGTCCGGGATACTGACCAAGGCCAAATTGTCGCACAACGTCTTGAACGCGAAACAGCATGCGCGTGAAGCGGAAATTATTGCGCAGGCCGGTCGTCCCAAGATGATCACGATTGCGACCAATATGGCCGG
>DHXL01000344.1:0-278 GCA_002415335.1 Oxalobacteraceae bacterium UBA5157 | reverse complement strand
GCGACCAATATGGCCGGCCGCGGTACCGATATCGTATTGGGCGGCAGCGTCGAGAACCAAGTCCAGTTGATAGAGGCTGACGCCGCGCTGGGCGAAACCGAGAAGCAACTGAAGGCGCAGAAGCTGCGCGATGAGTGGCAATCCTTGCACGATCATGTGGTGGCCGCCGGCGGTTTGCATATCATCGGGACCGAGCGCCACGAATCACGCCGCGTTGACAATCAATTACGCGGCCGCTCCGGACGCCAAGGCGATCCGGGATCGTCGCGCTTCTACCT
>DHXL01000203.1 GCA_002415335.1 Oxalobacteraceae bacterium UBA5157 | reverse complement strand
TGTATAAGAGACAGGAGCAACAGATCCCGTTTGCCGGTTAGTTCGACACCGGCATTGCGCGTGATGTCGGTCACCAGCCCGACGCCGTCAGTGTTGTCGCCGAAAATGACGTCACTGCCATTCGCGGTCCGATCGCATTTCAGCGTGTTGACCGCGCCGGCGGCGCGCGCGCGCGCGCTCAGCAGGGTTGCGATGCCATGTGCCTCCAGCTTGAACGGCACGGTGACATTCAAGCCTTTGCCGCCCTGCGCGATAAACGCCCGCACGGTCGCTTCGAATCCATCGAGCGGCGCCAGCAGGCGCTCATAAGTCAGATGCTGTCCGGTTTGCGCCGCGAAGCGCGCATGGATCTGCGGCGACTTGCTATGCGCGACCGGATGGCCGATTACTGCGTAACGATCCTGATGCGTGATCAATTGGTTCCTCCGCGCAGCTCGGCTTCCAGCGTTTCTTCACGCGTAAACTTAAGGCGCAAGATAATCTCCCATACGTCGTCCTTGTCCTTGGAGCGCATATTGTCGGGGAAGCGGCTGAACGGCGCCGAGCGCTCGATAATACGCAGCGCGGCGCGATCCAGCCCCGCCACACCGGACGAATATTCGACCCGCATGCCGCCTTCCTTCTTGTATATCGTGCCATCCTGATACACCGGCAAGTAAATCAGTAACTCGCCGTACAACTGCTTGCTGCCATGATGCGGAAAATTCAGCGTGCCAAGCTTCTGAATTTTTTCGCGCAGCGCGTTGTAATACATCGCGTACGGCACGGCCCGCGTGCTGGGCGTAATCTGCGTTTTCTTCGGCCGCTTGTTGTAATCTTCGATTTCCTTGGAAATCTCCGCAACCGTGCGCGCGATGATCTTGCGGCTGTCGCGTTGATCCGTGCCGTCCGGCTGCGGCGCTTCTTTGGGCTGCGCGAGGTCGGTCGCATGCGGCGTCGAAAACGGCGTTCTCTTGATCGCTTGCGCCAGCATTCTCTGTTGTAGCGCCTCCAACTGGGCAATGCGGCGTTTGGTAGCCTCGATACTGTCGCCGTCTTCCGTCTTGCGCATGTCCGGCAGCGGCGACTTGGCGCGCCCCTTGTCCGCGTTACCGCCACCATCCAGATTGACCTGCGCCAGCGCGTCCGCCTTGAGCGGCTTCTTGTCGTGCTTGGCGTTGACCAGGATGACCTCCAGTCCCGGGTCGTCCGGCTTGAAGCGGAACGCATCGGGCGCCGTAAAGCGCACCGCCAGCAACACGCAGTGCGCCAGCACGGACACCGTGATGGCGATCGACAAACCGGGATTCTGGAAACTGAGCTTCACGCGTCGGATCGGTGGCAATTGCGGAAAGAGTGAATTTTACAAGGGTGGCGTGCCCTTGCGAGACAAATTTCGTGCCGCGTCGCTCCGCCGTCTTTCCCGATGCTTCCTGCATTGCACATTAGCCAATAGCGCGCCACCGCTCACTCCGCAACCGGTTCGGCGGCACTCGGCTGATCGACCTGCGTTTCTATTTCAGACACCTGCTCAACCAGGCTGTCGGCCTGGCCGTCCGTTTCGATATCAGCCAATTCTTCGCCGGCTTCCGCAGCCGTTTCGGCGCTCGGCGGCGCGGCGATTTCCAGCAGACGCGCCTCGATCGTCAGGTCGACGTCGTCCCAACGCAGCAAGTCGAGCTTGACCTGGGTGCCGCGTGCCACCTGCGGCATTCCCGGCAGCTTGATGATCAAGGGCAGGTCGGTCAGGCGCAGCACTTCATCTTTCAACACCACCGCGTCGACCTGCTTGGCATTTTCCTGCGTGAGCCAGCGCAGACACCAGTAGCGCTCCATGTTCGACTGAAAATCGCCATACGCGCTGTAGGCGGCTTCGAAGGCAGACACGATCGCGAACAGGTCGGCATCGCGCGGCTTGAATGGCGCGGCCAGCGGCGCCGTCACGCCATGCTCGACGCACGCCAGGATTTGCCATTGATTGACCAGATCGGTATAGCGCCGCAGCGGCGACGTGCTCCACGCATACTGATCGACCCCGAGACCCTGGTGCGGCGCGGCGTGCGTGACCATGCGCACTTGCATCTTGGCGGCCCAGCCGCCGCCTGTGCCCTGGCTGCGATAAATGCCCGGCACGCCATGTTCATGCATCAGCTTGCCCCAGCTACTATTGGCGAAGATCATCAGCTCGGCAACGATCTTGTCAAGCGGTGCGCCGCGCTTGCGACGCGCGATCGTGACGACATCGTCGTCCACATAAAAATTGAAATCGACGCGATTGGTTTGCTCCGGCTTCAGGCCGAAACCTTCGCGCTTGGCCATGCGCCCTTTTTCCAGCACTTGCGCCCATTGCCACAGCACCGCGATATCGGCCTTGTGCGGATAGTCGCCGGCGCCTTCCGCCAGATTGTCCTCGGTCACCAGCGCATCCAGATCGTTGTGGCGTAGATTGGCCGCGATCGGCACCGCTTCCGCCCTGGTTTCCGTGGCGATCACCGACCAGTCCTGGGGATCGACGGTGGCGTACAGCGAGACGGCGGCACAGGTCTTGCCTTCGGCCAGCGTGAAGGTTTCGACCAATGCGTCGGGCAGCATGGTGATCTTGTCGCCCGGCATATACACGGTCGACAGGCGCTGGCGCGCGATCTGATCGATCGCGTCGTCGCGCCGGATCCCGAGGCCAGGCGCGGCGATATGGATGCCGATGCGCAGCTTGCCGTCAGCCAGCGTAGTCACCGAAAATGCATCGTCGATTTCAGTGGTGGTGACGTCATCGATCGAGAACGCCCGCACCTGCGCCACCGGCAAAGAGGGTGCGGGCGGCAGCGTGATAGCAGGGAACCCGGTGCCTTTCGGAAAGGACTCGTACAGGAATTTGGAGAAGTGCAAATCCTTCGGGGTCGCGATGCCGCCGCATGCCAGCATCAATCGTTGCGGTGCTATTTGCAGTTCGTTGCAGGCCGCGTCCAGCGCCTTGTACTCGATGCTGTTCTTGTCCGGCTTGAACAACAAGGGCAGGACCAGCGACTTCATCGCATCGGGCAGCCGATGCTGCTTCAGCTCGGCGACGTACTCGGCCTGGACCAAGGCTTGTTGCCGTTTCTTTTCCAGCCCTGCCAGCGCGGCCTTGAGCGATGCTTCGGGCGCGGCCTTGTAGCGGCCCTTACCCTTCCGGTGAAAGTAGATCGGCGCACTTTGCAGCTTCAGCAGTAAACCGGCGGCTTCGGGCGGCTGCGGTGCATGGCCGAAATATTCGGTGCCCAGTTCGGCAAATCCGAATTCTTCCTGGCCCGCGACTTCCCACAAGAAATCGAGATCGATGTCATTCGCCACCCCGTGCGCTTCGGTCAATAGTTCGGCGGGCGCCGGCGAACTGAACTGCAACAACACATCCTTTGCCCTGACCTTGGTACGCTTGCCGCTTTGCATTTCGACTTGATACGCCTCTCCTTGCTGAGACAGCGCCACGCCTGCCTTGAAATCGCCGGACTCTTCAAAAAATAGATTCATTGCTTGCTTTAAGGGTTGAATGTGTTGATGGACAGTGGGCCCGAGCGGGCTATCGCTCCGGGCCATGGTACAAGGCATTGCTGCCGACGGGTGCGATGCCTTGGCGGCCGTCGGCGGCCGCTTGAATGTGCGCGATCGCCGGCAAGAACACTTCGGTCACCAGCAGCAATCCGTTCTTGCGCCTGAACAAGCAGCGCCGCGCATACAGTTGTGCATGCGGCGCCAGCCGCAATCCATCGGCGGCGGCGGCCGCGACGGCGCGCCGCACCAGCGCGTGCTGCGCCGGCAGCCGCGCGAATTGCAACGGGCCGCGCCGTACCAGCGGATCACCGAACAAGGTCGTACCAAGCGAACGCTCGCCCAGCGTGCCGAAAAAGGGCCAGTCGGATGCGGTCGAATTCAGCGGCACGATGGTGTGCGCATACACCACCGGCCGCTCGTCGCAACGCAGCAGGACTTCGCGCTCCTGCACGCGGGCGCGGCGCGGCAGCGCGATCACTGCGCACTCATCCGCGAGGCACAGTGCGCGCCCCTGACGCAGCCGTTGCACCCGGAAACGCCGGCTGCGCGCGGTCAATTTGAGCGTCAACGATGTCCGGTCGGTCAGCCATCGCCGCATCTCGGGCGGTGGGTTGACGCCATTCGCGTGGTCCAGCCAGCGCGCACAGGCGCTCGAAAGAACCATCAACGACTTGCTCCCGGTGCGATGCCGCAGAAGCTCAGCACCTCGTCCAGATGTTCGCTGAAGTCCGACAGTCCATGATCGCTGCCTTCGATAATGCGCTGGCGCGCCGCCGGATAATGCGCGGCCATCTCGCGCCAGTCGAGCAGCTCGTCGCCGGTAGCGGCAATCAAGAAATAGCGCTGCGGCCGCGTAATCCGCGCAACGGCGAAGCGCGTCAATTGATCGAGATATTCGCGTTTGAACTCAAACGGCTGGTCCGAATGATAAGCGGTCGTGACGCCGATGTATTGCTCCAGATCGCGCGGCGGCTTGACGGCGGGATTCAGCAACACCGCACGGCAGCCGAACTGCTCCGCCAGCCAGGTCGCGTAGTAGCCGCCGAGCGAAGAACCGATCAAGGTCAGCTCATCCGGACTGGCTTGGGCTGCGATGCGCGCCGTCAGCGCAATCGCCTCTTGCGGCGAGGACGGCAGTTGCGGGCACTGATAGTCGGCACCCCGCCCCAATGCCTGCAATCGTTGTGCGATCAGGCGCGCTTTGAATGATTGAGGCGATGAACGAAAGCCGTGCAGATATAAGATCATCGACCCAGCGCATCCAGGATATGTTGATGCACGCCGCCGAAACCGCCGTTGCTCATCACCAGGATCTGGTCGCCCGGCCGCGCCGCCAACACGATCGCATGGACCAACGTATCCAGGTCGTCAAACGCACTTGCTTTCTGTCCCAATGGTGCCAGGGCGGCGCTCAAATCCCATCCTAACGCTTGCTTGCCATTGGCTTTGGCGCCATAGCCGAATACCAGGTCGGCATCGGCCAGACTGCCGGACAAGGCCTGCTTCATCGTACCGAGCTTCATCGTGTTGGAGCGCGGCTCCAGAACCGCCAGGATGCGCGCAGCGCCGGTTTTTTTGCGCAAGCCGGCGAGCGTGGTCGCGATCGCGGTCGGATGGTGCGCAAAATCGTCATATACCGTGATGCGATTAACCACGCCGCGCACCTCCATCCTGCGCTTGACGTTTTGGAAGCGCGCCAGCGCATCGATCGCTTGCGCGGGCAGCACGCCGACGTGGCGCGCGGCGGCGATCGCGGCCAAGCCATTCATCCGATTATGCTCGCCGCTCAATTCCCAGCGCACGGTGCCCTGCATCGCGCCATCGAACAGCACGTCGAAACTGCCGTCCTCGTGCGTGCCCAAGGTCCAATTTGTGCGGTCTGCGGCGCCGAACCCCTCGTGTTCGCTCCAGCAGCCGCGATCGAGCACGCGCCGCAGCGCGGTTTCCTGCGCATTGACAATCAGCCGGCCGACACCCGGGACCGTACGCACCAGGTGATGGAATTGGGTTTCGATCGCGGCCAGATCCGGAAAGATATCGGCATGGTCGTATTCGAGATTATTCAGGATCGCCGTCTTGGCATGGTAGTGGACGAACTTGCTGCGCTTGTCGAAGAAGGCCGTGTCGTACTCGTCCGCCTCGATCACGAAAAAGACGGAATCGGCGGCCTGGCCCGAGAGCCGCGCGGAAATCCCGAAATTCATCAGCACGCCGCCGATCAGGAAACCAGGGTGATAGCCGGCGTCTTCCAGAATCCAGGCCAGCATGGCCGAGGTCGATGTTTTCCCGTGCGTTCCGGCTACGGCGAGTACCCATTTGTCTTGCAAAATGTGCTCGCCTATCCATTGCGGCCCGGACGTGTACGGCAAGCCGCGATTGAGGATTTCTTCCATCAATGGATTACCGCGCGTCACGACGTTGCCGATCACGAACAGATCGGGTTTCAGTGCGACCTGCTCCGAGCCGAACCCCTCGATCAGCTCGATGCCTTGTGCCTGCAGCTGGGTACTCATGGGCGGATAGACGTTGGCATCGCAGCCGGTAACTTTATGGCCGGCCTCTTTGGCCAGCACTGCCAGCCCGCCCATGAAGGTGCCGCAAATGCCGAGAATGTGGATGTGCATTGTAGAATTTCTGAAAGGAATACCGCGATTTTACCCGAGCGGCGGGCTGCTGCCTTCAGGAGTATCATGCGCGCCATGGCAAACGACTTTAGCGGTAGCCAAGAATCACTCCGTGCGGAAATTGCCGCCGCTGCCGCGCGCCTGATTGTCGAGCACGGCGCCGACTATGCGAGCGCCAAACGCAAAGCCGCCAAGCAGGTCTTGGGCGGCGTCAAGGTGCGCGGCGAAATCATGCCGGGCAACGCGCAGATCGAAGACGAGGTCCGAGTCTATAACGAGCTGTTTCTGGGCGATCGCCAACCCGCGCGACTGTTGCGGCTGCGCACCCTGGCGTTGCAGTTGATGTCCGAACTGGCCCATTTTTCGCCCTACCTCACCGGCGCGGTGCTGAACGGTACCGCCGGCCAGCACTCGGACATTCATCTGCAGTTGTTTGCCGAGAGCGCCAAGGAGGTCGAGATCTATTTGTTGAACAGGAAGGTCAGCTTCGAGGTTTCGGAAACCGCACATTTCTCGAGAGGTGACGAGCCGGTCGAGACGGTCAGCTTCATGTGGCAACAGGAAGGCGTTCACCTGGTTTTATATGAGATCGACGATTTACGCGGCGCGCGCAAAGGGCAGGCCGGCCGTGTTGAACGCGCCGACATTGAAATGGTACGCGCCTTGCTAGGTGCATTAGAGTGATAATTAGAGTGATAATGAGCAGACAACGTTTTTTCGTGTACGCGGCAAGTGCCCTCCTGTTCGGATCAATCGGTATCTATTTCGGCTCCCGGAAATTGCCGGCCGAAAGTCCGATGGCGGCTGCGGCCAGCCAGCTATTCGCACTATCGTTGCCGGATGCGACGGGCAAGCCGCATGCGCTTTCTCAATGGAAGGGAAAGAGCCTGGTCGTAAACTTCTGGGCGACCTGGTGCGGACCGTGTGTACAGGAAATGCCGGAGTTGTCGGCATTGCAGACCGAAAGCAAATTCAAGAATATGCAAATAATCGGTATCGGCATTGACTCGGAACGCAACATCGCCGAGTTTTCATCCAAGTATTCGATCACCTATCCACTTTATGTATCCGGCATGGCGGGCGCCGAGCTGGCACGCCGATTCGGCAACCTGAGCGGCGGCTTGCCATTCACGGTCCTGATCGGGCCGGAAGGGCAAGTCAAAAAGACTTATCTGGGTCGCTTGAAGCTGGCAGAGCTGCGCCGCGATATTCTCGATTTATAGCAGCTCAGGAATATTTTTCCTTGCCAATTCGCGTCAGTTAGCGGCAAAATGCGCCCATTATCGTCAAACGGAGCTGCATCTCCATGGCAAAAAGTATCCTGCTGCTGAATGGGCCAAATTTGAATCTGCTCGGAACGCGCGAGCCCGAGGTCTACGGCGCGACCACGCTGGCCGAGATCGAGCAGGCGGCAGCAACCGAGGCGAACAGCCACGGCGCGCGCCTGGTTAGCTTCCAGAGCAATCATGAGGGCGCACTGATCGACCGCATCCAGGCCGCCAAGGCGGACGGCACGGACGCCATCGTGATCAATCCGGGCGCGCTGACGCATACCAGCATTGCCTTGCGTGATGCGCTGTCGGCCGTTGCCATTCCATTCGTCGAGGTGCATGTCTCCAATATTCACGCACGCGAAGCGTTTCGCCATCACTCCCACCTCTCCGCCATCGCCGTTGGCGTGATCTGCGGCTTAGGGCCGGATGGCTATCTTGCAGCAGTCGAATTCGCCATCAAAAAGCTTTAATTCTCATCATCTCCCCACAATCCCTTATAATTGTGGCGATTTTCAAACTCATAACTAACAAATAATTCGAGGGATTTCTCATGGACCTACGAAAACTCAAGACACTGATCGACCTGGTGGCCGAATCAGATATCGCCGAACTGGAAGTGACCGAAGGCGAAAGTAAAGTCCGGATCGTCAAATCCTCGGCGGTTCCGCAAAGTCAGGTCGTCATGATGCAGCCACAGGCGCAGCAATACGCGCCGGCCGCTGTCGCCGCGCCGATCGCCGCGCCGGTGGTACCCGCCGAGCCGCAAGGTCATGTCATCAAGTCGCCAATGGTGGGTACATTCTACCGCTCCGCATCGCCCGGCACGCCGCCGTTCGTTGAAATAGGCGCGAGCGTCAAGGAAGGCGATACCCTTTGCCTGATCGAGGCGATGAAACTACTCAATGAAATCGACGCCGATATCGCAGGCGTCATCAAGCAAATTCTGGTCGAGAACGGCCAACCGGTCGAGTTCGGCCAACCTCTATTCGTGATCGGCTAAGTGTCCGTGGCCGGCGCCCACATCGTCGTTTCGTATCGTCGTGCGCCCGCCTTTCCCGATTAATGCTCGACACTTAACGCCTCATCTATTCCCACTATGTTCGAAAAAATACTTATTGCCAACCGCGGTGAAATCGCGCTTCGTATCCAGCGCGCTTGCCGTGAAATGGGCATCAAGACCGTAGTCGTCCATTCCGAGGCCGACAGCGACGCGAAATACGTGAAGCTGGCCGATGAATCGGTGTGCATCGGGCCGGCCGCTTCTGCGCTGAGCTATCTCAACATGCCGGCCATTATCAGCGCGGCCGAGGTCACGGATGCGCAAGCGATTCATCCGGGCTATGGCTTCCTGTCCGAGAACGCCGACTTTGCCGAACGGGTTGAACAATCCGGCTTCGTATTTATCGGGCCACGTTCCGAATCGATCCGCTTGATGGGCGACAAGGTCTCGGCCAAGCAGGCGATGATACGGGCCGGCGTGCCATGTGTGCCCGGTTCCGAGGGTGCGCTCCCGGAAGACTCGAAGGAAATTATCCAGACCGCACGCAAGATCGGCTATCCGGTCATTATCAAGGCGGCCGGCGGCGGCGGCGGACGCGGCATGCGCGTGGTGCATACCGAGGCGGCCTTGCTGAACGCGGTCACGATGACCAGGACCGAGGCCGGTACCGCCTTCGGAAATCCGGAAGTCTATATGGAAAAATATCTGGAAAATCCACGCCATGTGGAAATCCAGATTCTGGCCGACGAATTCAAGAACGCGGTCTGGCTCGGCGAACGTGACTGCTCGATGCAGCGCCGCCACCAGAAAGTAATCGAAGAAGCGCCGGCAGTCGGCATTCCGCGTAAAATCATCGAAAAAATCGGCGACCGCTGCGCCGAAGCCTGCCGCAAGATGGGTTATCGCGGTGCCGGCACATTTGAATTCCTGTACGAAGACGGCGAGTTCTATTTCATCGAAATGAATACGCGCGTACAGGTCGAACACCCGGTGACGGAAATGATCACGGGCGTCGATATCGTGCAGGAGCAGATTCGCATCGCGGCTGGCGAGAAGCTACGTTTCCGCCAGCGCGACATCGAGCTGAAAGGCCATGCGATCGAATGCCGCATCAATGCGGAAGACCCGTTCAAGTTCACGCCGTCGCCCGGCAGGATCGTCACCTGGCATGCGCCAGGCGGACCCGGCATTCGCGTCGATTCACATGCGTACGCCGGCTATTACGTGCCGCCCAATTATGATTCGATGATTGGCAAGGTGATCGCATACGGCGCAAACCGCGAGCAGGCGATCAGGCGCATGCAGATCGCTTTGTCCGAAATGGTGGTGGAAGGCATTTTGACCAACATCCCGCTGCATCGTGAATTGATGGTCGACGCACGCTTCATCGAGGGCGGTACCAATATTCATTATCTGGAGCAGAAACTGGCCGACAAGCCGGATCTGCCGAAAGAAAAATCAGGCAAGAAATAAGGCAGGCGCATGAGCTGGATCGAAATCGTCATCGAAGTCGCGCGTGAGCAGGCCGAGGCGCTGTCCGACGCATTGATGGATGCCGGCGCATTGTCGGTGTCGGTGGAAGACGCCGACTTCGGTACCGAGGCGGAGCAGCCGCTGTTCGG
>DHXL01000201.1 GCA_002415335.1 Oxalobacteraceae bacterium UBA5157 | reverse complement strand
AGTCGGAATCCCCTTGTGGGATAAACTATGCACTTTCCCAATTTGGCGGGATTCGCGGACGTCCGGCGGTAATCCATGGGCGGCCGCAGAACCGGCTACCTTTCCATGAAAAAGCACTTCTTGAGCAAGCGTCTGGTGCACCAGTTGGGTTGCCTCGGCCTGATTCCGTTTATCGTGCTGACGCTCGCTTGCTGGACCGTGCACCCGGACTGGCTGGGTGACTTTATCAAGGGCCAGTTGGCCTATGGGATCGCGACCTTGTCCTTCCTCGGCGGCATCCACTGGGGCGCGACCATGGTGTCGGGCGAGCTGTCGGCGCAACAGACCAGGCGCGCCTTGTTCTGGAGCGCGTTACCGCCGCTGATCGCCTGGTCGGCCACGATCGCCGGCGGCTTCGGTTTTGCCGTGTTGATGGCGGGCTTTATCGCCGCCTATCAGGTCGATAAGCACGTGTTCGTCTGGTATCAATTGCCGGACTGGGTAATCCGCTTGCGGTTCGTGTTGACCTGCGTGGTGGTCGCGGCACTCGTGCTGTCGGTGATTGCAGCAAATGTCAGAGGATAGAATGAAAAACGCAATTCACTATACGATCGTTCCGAAGGACTTCGCAGGACACTTGTTCGCCGTTAGCGTCACGTTGCCGGCGGCGCATCCTGCCGGCCAGGTATTCACCCTGCCGGCATGGATTCCGGGCAGTTACATGATCCGCGACTTCGCGCGCAACATTGTGCAAATTCGGGCCGAATCCGGTGGCCGCAGCATCGCGCTAAAGAAACGCGATAAGCATAGCTGGCAGGCGGCATCCTGCGACGGCCCGTTGACCGTCTACTACGACGTGTACGCGTGGGACTTGTCGGTACGCACGGCGCATCTGGATCAAACGCACGGATTTTTCAACGGCACCAGCGTATTTCTTTGTGTCGAAGGGCAAGCCGATGTGCCGCATGTAGTCGATATCCGGCGCCCGGATGATGCTGCCTGCAAGGACTGGCGTGTCGCCACCGCGTTGCCCGAACTGAAGGCCAAACGCTACGGGTTCGGCACCTATGTCGCAGCCGATTACGACGAGCTGATCGACCATCCTGTCGAGTTGGGCAACTTTGCGCTGGCCAGTTTCAAGGCGCACGGTGTGCCGCACGACATCGCGATCACCGGCCGCGTGCCGGGGCTCGACATGGCGCGGCTGGCGACAGATTTGAAAAAAATATGCGAAACGCACATTGCGTTTTTCGAACCGAAGACGAAACGTGCGCCGATGCCGCGCTACGTGTTCATGACGATGGCGGTCGGCGATGGCTACGGCGGGCTGGAGCACCGCGCCTCGACCGCGCTGATTTGTGCGCGCGCCGATTTGCCGGTACAAGGGCAAAAGGAGATCAGCGACGGATATCGCACTTTCCTCGGCCTGTGCAGCCATGAATATTTCCACACCTGGAACGTCAAGCGCATCAAGCCGGCGGCGTTTGCGCCGTACGATCTGGGCGCGGAAAGCTACACGTCCCTGCTGTGGCTGTTTGAAGGATTCACCAGCTATTACGACGACCTGATACTGGTACGCAGCGGCTTGATCGATCAGGCCGCCTACTTCAAACTGGTGGCGAAGACCGTGAACGCCGTCTTGCGCGGCAGCGGCCGCCACAAGCAAAGCGTGGCCGAATCCAGCTTCGACGCATGGACCAAATATTACCGGCAGGACGAGAATTCACCGAACGCGATCGTCAGCTATTACACCAAAGGCTCGCTGGTCGCGCTCGCACTCGATCTGACGATCCGTGCAGAGACGAACGGCAGGAAATCGCTGGACGATGTGATGCGCGCGTTGTGGCAGCAGTTCGGACGTGACTTTTATGCCGGAAACGGCGGCCGTGGCGTCAGCGAGTCCGAAGTGGAAGCGTTGTTCGATAGCGTGACCGGATTGAAGTTGAAGCGCTTGCTGGATCGCTCCGTGCGCGGCACCGGCGATCTGCCGCTGGCCAAATTGCTGGCGCCGTTCGGCGTCACGCTGGCGGACGACCACAAGAATGCGAAGGCCGGCTTGGGCGTGCGCACCGCGCGCGACGGCAACGATTGCAAGTTGGCGAACGTCTATGAAGGCGGTGCCGCGCACTGCGCCGGACTATCGGCCGGCGATTTGCTGGTGGCGCTGGATGGCTTGCGCGTGTCGGCGGTCAACCTGGATGCCTTGCTGGCGCGCTATCGCGTCGGCGACACCGCCACGCTGCATGCGTTCCGGCGTGATGAACTAATGACCTTCAACGTGAAGCTGGCGCAGGATGACGCGCCGCAGATGGCGCTGGCGCCCCAGGCGAAGCCGGCGGCAGCCGCTCGGCTGCGCGCAGCATGGTTGACCGGCAAATCAGCGGGAAAAAAGACGCCTTAGCTCGACGCCCGGATCGGGCGCGCGCATGAACGCTTCGCCCACCAGGAAGGCGTTGACATCGGCATCGCGCATGCGCTTCACGTCATCCGCGGTCTGGATGCCTGATTCTGTGATCACCAATTTGTCGGGTGAAATACGTTGCAGCAAATCGAGCGTGGTTTGCAGCGACGTCTCGAAGGTGCGCAGATTGCGGTTGTTGATGCCGAGCAGCGAGGTCTTCAGCCGCAAGGCGGCATCCAGTTCGGTCGCATCATGCACCTCGACCGCCACGCCCATCCCGAGGTCGTGCGCGCACGCTTCCAGTTCCGCCATCAAGCCATGATCGAGCGCCGCCACGATCAGCAAGATGCAATCGGCACCCCACGCGCGCGCTTCATACACTTGATACGGATCGATCATGAAATCCTTGCGCAAGACGGGGATCGTGCACGCGGCGCGCGCCTGCTGCAAGTACTCGGGTGCGCCCTG
Source organism: Oxalobacteraceae bacterium UBA5157 (assembly GCA_002415335.1). GTDB lineage: Bacteria > Pseudomonadota > Gammaproteobacteria > Burkholderiales > Burkholderiaceae_D > UBA5157. Next base: position 538 of record DHXL01000201.1, on the reverse strand, counting down.
GAAAAACTGTTTGTCGGTTAGCACGGACAGGCACGCCGCGCCGTGCGCCGCGTAGCTAGCCGCGATTTCGGCAGGGCGAAAATCGGCACGCAGCACGCCTTTCGATGGCGACGCCTTCTTCACTTCTGCGATTACGCCGGCCTGGCCTGCCGCGATCTTCGCGCGCAGGCTCGCTTCGAAGCCGCGCAGGGTTTTTCGCGCTTCCGCATTCGCTTCCACCTCGCTGCGCAAGCTGGACAAGGAGCGATACTTTTTCGCGGCGGCGACTTCGTCGGCCTTGACGTCAAGAATTTTAGTCAGGATATCGGACATGATTTTTAAGTGGCTTTCAGTGCTAGTTTTGCTTTGTCAGTGCCAGCCTGATACCGAATGAAATGAACAGGCCTCCGATGAGCCGGTTGAGCCACCTGGAAAGCGTCGCATTGATTTTGATTCGGTGGCTGGCGAGTGCGGTTGAGACCGATAAGAAATTACACCACAACATGCCGTTGAAGACGAAGATACAACCCAAAATCAAGAAGGCAAGCGGCTTATTGGG
>DHXL01000158.1:10121-16112 GCA_002415335.1 Oxalobacteraceae bacterium UBA5157 | reverse complement strand
CGATCGTGCAGCGCGATCAGCAGATCGAAAAGCTGGTCGAAAGAGGTCTCTTCGTCGATGCCAAGAGCAGCTCATCGCGAGCCGAGCACAGGCCGGTCAAACAGGAAGAAAAGCCCTCCGTCCTGCGCTTCCTGAACCTGGCCAACAAACGCCTGGAACGCCTGCTGTTCAACCTCCAGGCTGAAGCCGGCGTGCAGGCCAAGATCGTCGAAGTCGCCACGGTCATCCAGTACGCCATCGATATCAATTCGGATATCGCACTCGCCTGCATCCTGCTCAACCAGAGCGCCGGCAGTTACGTCGTGCGCCATTGCGTCGATACCGCGGTGACCGCCATGCTGATCGCCCGCAGCCTGAACAAACCGGCGCCAGAACAGATGTCGATTACTGCCGCCGCACTCACGATGAACGTCGGTATGCTGCGCTATCAAGACCAGTTGCAGGCCCGGCTGGACGCGCTGACCGACGCCGAAATGGACGTCATCCGGTCGCACCCGCAGAACAGCGTCAACCAGTTGAGCCAAGCGGGCGTGGAAGATAAGGACTGGCTAAGCTACGTCTTGCTGCATCATGAGAACGAAGATGGCAGCGGCTATCCGTTGCGCAGAGCCGGTGGCGAGATTCCACAGAATGCCAAGATCATCGCGATCGCCGACCGCTATTGCGCCCGCGTTTCGTCGCGGACTTACCGCAAGTCCTTGCTGCCGAATGCGGCGCTACGCGACATTCTGCTGTCCGAAAAAAAGAATATCGACCCGCAGCTCGCTGCCGTTTTCCTGCGCGAGCTGGGCGTCTATCCGACCGGCACGTTCGTGCGCCTCGAGAACGGCGAAATTGCGGTAGTCACCGGCAAAGGCGGCAGCATCACGACCCCGTTCGTCCACGCGTTCATTGGTCCGCGCGGCGCACCGCTGTCGTTTCCAATCAAGCGCGACACGAGCAAGTCGCTGCATGCGATCCGTGACGTGCTGCACGGAGACCAAGCCATTCTGCGCTTCAGCCTGCAACAGATTTGGGGCGACGAAGCGAGTCTCTAGAAATTGGAAATGGCGAGGCCGGAAGACTGCAGGCACGGCGGCACCGGGACCGTCGTGGTGGTATCCCTGTAACGGCGCGTTAGGTCAATGATCAGAAGCGCGACCCGGGCTCCTGCAAGAAGGCGATTTCCTCGGGCGTGGACACGCGCTCGAGGATGCCGTTGCGATGCGGGAAACGGCCGAAGCGGTCGATGATGCGCCGATGCCGCAACGCAAAAATCAAATATTTCCTGAACACATCCAGTTGCTCGGCCGGCACTTCCTGGAATAGACGCGTAAAGAGTTGTACCGAGCGCTCCTGGTGCTCCCGCGATTCCGAATGCTCGAGCGGCAGATAGAAAAAAACGCGTTCGATTGGCCGTAATGAGCGATCTGTTTCGCTCTTGAGTCCCGACAGGCACCAGTTGAGCGCCAACGAGTCGAATTGAAATGCCTGCGGCGAACCACGAAAAATATTGCGCGGAAATTGGTCGGTCAACAGGATCAGCGCCAACAGGCCGCTGGCGGTCTCGCTCCAGGCGTCGAGCTCTCGCCGGCCTGCCGCCAAAACCCGGTCCTCGAAGCGGCTCCGCATATTTTCATCTGTGTCCGGATCCTTCGACCACCATAGGCTTGCGCGTTGTTGAGCGACCACCGCGTCATCGGATTGAGCGCCAAACCAAAAGTCACGAATCGAATCCGCACTTTCCACTATGGATATCCTTACCAAAATCGAACAAAAAAGGAATAGTAGATGCTTCGCTATTCGCAAGCAACATCATAGCGCTAAAACGCAGCGAGTTTCCCTTCCGCAGGTATCCAATCTGCATTCGATTCAGCAGATACCGCAGCCGAGTCTGTGGGAATGCGCCTGACGAGACGGCAGCGCTGAAGCGGCAATCAGGCGGAGGTGTTGATGTGCCGGCCCAAGTGGGACGGCAGATTGGTGACGGACGGTACCGAAGGGATGGCAGCGATCAAGCCGGCGGCGATACTGGTTTCGGCATCCAACGCTTTCTTGAGGACCGCGATGCCGATGTCTTGGCCGGTTTGTGCCTGCGCCATGCTCGACGCCAGATTAGCGATTCCAGAAACGTTCATGGTGGCTTGCCCCCTCTTCCTGCTCTTTTTATCGGCGGCATTTCCGGTTTCTTTAACGGCCAGCGGCACCAAGCTATAGCGATAAGGGAAACACAGGCATTGCGCTTTCGGCAAACACAGACATCACGAGGTATGCGCACATGATCGCATAGAGGATCATGAGCATCACCAGCCAGGACGGAGCGTTTTTCATCATCCGAGGCCATCCAGCCTCAAGCCTGCGACGGCAATAAATCATATCTGTCACATAAAATCTTAGGCCATGAGAAGCGCAAGGTAAAGACATTAAATTAAAAATCAATACACGAAATTTTCTGTTTCTTTCCTGTTAATCACCCGCGTGCGCGGCCATGTCGTGCAGGAATTTACTATACGGATATACCGGCTCTGGCAGGAAATGGGCCGGCAGATCGAACAGCGCCCAATAGTAATTTTCGCGGCCGCTGCAGACTTGAGCCGGCAGGCAGTACTGTTGCCAATTCGCGCTCTTTTCCGTATACATTCCGCCGCTCTTCCAGAAAAACGGAACCACGCTTTCTTCGCGCAACGCAGTCAGCAATTCAATCGGCGCACCGTAATCCTGCGCCGTCTCCAGGTGAGCGATCAGACCGGCCTTGGTTTCAATCACCATCAGGGTCGGCTTGCCATCGGCGCTCATGAACAGGATCCCAGCCGGATCGGGAAAAATGAAGTGCTCGACGAAGCGATGCCGGGCAAGCAGCAGCGTCACCAATTTAACGAAGCCGGGATCGGACATGAAGGAAAACGAATGTCGTATCAACAAGTCTTTCAAGGTGCCGGAACGTTCGGCAAAATATTGCTGCTCCAGCGAGGAAATCTCAGCTTCCAGGCGTTCCAGAGTATGTGGGTCGCTCTTCTTCAAATAACGATCAATCAGCCCGCTGTTGAAAGCGTCCACCGCAACCATTTCATCGGCTTCGCCGGTCAGCAATATTTTCTTGCAGGGCAATCCGTTGATGGCACGACAAAACTCGAGGCCGTTCATCTGCGGCATCGCATAATCGACCACCACCACCGCCGGTGTCGAAAAGCGCTGCGGGTTCATCACAGTTCGGTAGACTTGATCGACATCCAGCGCAATCGTCCTGCGTTCGAACGACAACGTTTGTTCGTCGTAGCCTATCCGGATCGGCAGGCATTTGTCGGCTTGCGAGCGATACGTATCGCTCAACCAGCGCAGTGCCTTGTGCGCGTCCTGGAAACACTTCACCGGCAGCAAGGGATTCATCTGAAACTCCACGCTCTCGATGAACGACGTGCTGTCGTCCACCAGCACCGTCAACGTGGGATGTAGATACACCGGCAGAGAAATCGACATTGCGGCAAGCCTTCACGGAGAAATTCAACAAAAAATATACCTGCATTGTATGCAATTCCGGGTCACGCATCATTCCGGCACTGCGGTCTTTGCCGCGCAGGAACTGTGGCAAGCGCCCGCACACCGATCTTACTCCATCGCAAATTGAATCTCGGAAGCAGTGGCGCCGGAAGCGCTGCAGGACCAAGCCGGCCATCTGACACAAATTGTCGGTGTATTCCAAGGCAGCGCAGACGCCAGCCTGCTGAATGTCAAGTCGTCGATTACACGATATCGTAGCGATAAAAAAACCCCGGCACGGTGTCCGGGGTTGTTCACTGTGGGGCAGAAAATCAGTTAAAGGTCTTGCCTTCCGCCGCCAATCTGGCCAGCAGAGGCGCTGGTTTCCACGCATCGCCGTGACGCCCCTTCGCATACTTCTCCATCGCCATCACGACATTGGTCAAACCGACCGTGTCGGCATAGAACATCGGGCCACCGCGGAACAACGGGAAGCCGTAACCGGTCAGGTACACCATGTCGATATCGGAAGCGCGGGTCGCGATGCCCTCCTCAAGAATGTAGGCGGCTTCGTTGACCAGCGCGTACACCAGCCGCTCGACGATTTCCTGATCGCTGACCTTGCGGCGCTCGACGCCGAGATCGGCCGAGTGCTTGATGATCATGTCATTGACCACCTGCGATGGATACGCCTTGCGATCGCCTGCCTTGTAGTCATACCAGCCGGCGCCGGTCTTTTGTCCGAAGCGCCCCATTTCGCACAGCAGATCGGCGGTCTTGGAATAGGAGACGTCTGGTTTTTCCACGTAGCGACGCTTGCGAATGTACCAGCCGATATCGTTGCCGGCCAAATCGCCCATGCGGAACGGCCCCATCGCGAACCCGAATTTCTCGACCGCCTTGTCGACTTGCTCCGGTAGGCAGCCCTCCTCCAGCAGGAAGCCGGCTTGGCGGCTGTATTGCTCGATCATCCGATTGCCGATGAAGCCGTCGCATACGCCCGACACGACACCGGTCTTCTTGATCTTCTTGGAGATCGCCAGCGTGGTGGCCAGGACGTCCTTGCCGGTCTTGGCACCGCGCACGATTTCCAGCAGTTTCATCACGTTGGCCGGGCTGAAGAAGTGCATGCCGACCACGTCTTGAGGCCGCTTGGTGAAAGCGGCAATTTTGTCGACATCCAGCGTCGACGTATTGGAAGCCAGGATCGCGCCCTGTTTCATCACTTCATCGAGGCGCCTGAAGACGGTTTCCTTGACGCCCATGTCTTCGAACACGGCTTCCACAACCAGGTCGGCCTGGCCAATTTCTTCATAGGACAAGGTGCCCTTGATCAATCCGACACGCTGCTCAAATTTTTCCGGCGACAGCTTGCCTTTCTTCATCGTGTTTTCGTAGTTCTTGCGGATGGTCGCCAAGCCTTTGTCGAGCGCTTCCTGTTTCATTTCCAGGATCGTCACCGGAATGCCGGCGTTGACGAAATTCATCGCGATACCGCCGCCCATGGTGCCGGCACCGATCACTGCGACCGACTTGATCGGACGGGTGGGTGTATCTTCCGGCACGTCCGGCAGCTTGCTGGCGGCGCGCTCGCCGAAGAATGCGTGGCGCAGTGCTTTCGATTCGGTGGTCTGCACCAGGTCGACAAACAGCGCGCGCTCGAACGCGATGCCATCGTCGAACTTCTTGGTGATCGACGCAGCCACTGCATCGACGCATTTGAGCGGCGCCGGAAATGGTCCCGCCATCGCGCGTACCGTGTTGCGTGAAAACTGCAGGAAAGCTTCGTAGTTGGGATAATCGACCTTGCGATCGCGTACTTTCGGCAGCGGCCGAATGTCCGCAATCTTATTGGCGAAAGCCAGCGCACCTTGCATCAGATCGCCGTCGATCAACTCATTGAATAATGCGGTCTTGGCCAGTTTCTCGGATGGAATCGGGGTGCCGGACACGATCATGTTCAATGCCAATTCGAGACCCACCACGCGCGGCAAACGCTGCGTGCCACCCGCCCCGGGCAAGATGCCGAGCTTGACTTCGGGCAGCGCGATCTGCGCACCCGGCGATGCGACACGGTAATGGCAGCCTAGCGCCAGTTCCAGTCCGCCACCCATGCAAACCGTATGGATCGCGGCGATCACCGGTTTGGTGGAATTCTCAACGACGTTGATGACCGTGTGCAGGTTCGGCTCGGCCAGCGCCTTGGGAGAATTGAATTCCTTGATATCGGCGCCGCCCGAGAACGCCTTGCCGGCGCCTGTAATCACGATCGCCTTGACCGCGTTGTCGTTCAGCGCCTTCTTCATGCCGTCGACGACAGCACTGCGGGTCGCGTGCCCCAAGCCATTCACCGGCGGATTGTTGAGTGTAATGACGGCGACCGCGCCGTTGACTTGATATTCGGCAGTCATAGCTCTTCCTTTTAATTGAATGAGGTCTTGTGTGAGTGTATAGCGTTTAAAACCATTATTTCGAACTTTCAGAGCCTCACTATACCGCAAAAAGAACGATCGTATTATTTTTTAAAACAAAAAA
>DHXL01000158.1:9320-9790 GCA_002415335.1 Oxalobacteraceae bacterium UBA5157 | reverse complement strand
ATTTTTTGATTGGTCTTCCAGCCATAACCGGTATTCTCCTGATCGTACCTGACGTCCTTGCCGTTGACCTTGGTCCAGGTCGCGATATACAGCGGCTCCTGCAATTGATGATCCGCTTTGCGCATTTCGACCTCGCCGTTCAGGCTCTTTATCTTCATGCCTTCCATCTCGAATGCGACTTTCACGGGGTCGATCGATTTCGCGTCCTTGATCGCCTTGGATAGCATATTGACGATCGTATACGTGGACATCGTGTAGTAATCGTCCTTGTATTTCTTCTTGAACGCTTCAACGATTTCCTTGCCGGAGAAAGTCTCGTTGTTCGGATGCCAGTAGGCAACCATCTTGACACGGCCGGCACCGGACGCACCCATCGCGGTAGGGACTCCGGTGGTGCCGGCGTAATAGGTGTAGAAATTCGCTTTCAAGTTCGCGTCTTTGGCCGCCTTGATCAGCAAGGCAAGGTCGCT
>DHXL01000158.1:760-9085 GCA_002415335.1 Oxalobacteraceae bacterium UBA5157 | reverse complement strand
TCCTTGACCTGCGCGATCGGGTGCAAATCATCGCCAACGATGGCGATATCGGGCCTCCTGCGTTTCAGATATTCCTTCGCGGCACGCGACACCTGATGTCCGTGCGCATAGTTCTGGCCAATGATATAGACCTTCTTGATGCTCGCATCCCTGGCCAGGAAGGCAGTCAGGGCCTCCATCTTCATGTCGACGTTGGCGTCGAAGCGGAAATGCCAGAAGCTGCATTTACTGTTGGTCAAATCGGGGTCGATCGCGGCGTCATTCAGGAACACGATTTCCTTGCCGGGGTTGCGCTCATTGTGCTTGTTGACGGCATCGATCAGCGCCAGCGCGACACCGGAACCGTTGCCCTGCACGATATAGCGATAGCCTTGATCGATGACCACTTTCAACTGGCGCAACGATTCCTGCGGGCTGCCCTTGTTATCGAAACCGACAAATTCGAGGCTGTTGTCACCGGCCAGTTTTTGCTGCTTCGCAGTTGCCGCAATCATTTGAAAGCTATTCATTTGATTTCGTCCGATCGCCGCAAACGCACCGGACAAGGTGTCGATATAGGCGATTTTGACGACTGCCGCGGAAGCGATTGGCGCCGCGAGGACGGCTGCGACTGAGACCGCAAGTGCGAGTGGCTTGAAGGGTGATGTCATTTGTCTCTACCTTTAGAAAGGATGTTATGTATTACGATCGATAGCGCTGCGAGACTCAGTTCATCAATTTGCCTTGTGGGCCTATGATGCCGATCTGCACGAACGCCGAGCCTTCACGTTTCCCATCGGAGAAATCGAATGTGAGTCCTCCGATATTTGCCTTATTGATCTGGTCCAGCGCGGCGATCAGGGCCTCCCGCGAAGGCGTTCCATGGATGCGTTTTATCGCCTCCACCACGACGCGTGCCGCGAGATATCCCTCCAGATGCAGATTGTTGATTCTGATTTCCGGAATCTGCTCCAGGTCCATCGCATCGCGAAAATCCTTCATCACTTGCAGCGCGCTCGAAGTCGGTAAAGTCACTTGCGCCAGCATCAAGCCACGGCTGCCTTGGCGCCCCAGCAAATCGACGATGGCCGCATGCGAAGTGACCGAGAATGCCGTCACCGGCATTGCGGGATTCAGTTTCCTGACATCTTTGTAAAACTCTGCAACCATCGGCGTGACGCCATACACCAGCACCTGCTGCAGGGTGCCGTCGTCGGCGATTTTCTTTGCGATGTCAGGAATCACCTTGGCATTCGCGGGGACCGCATAACGCGCCACGAGGGTCGAGCCTTGATCTTTCGCCGCCCGTTCGACTTGCTTTAGGGCATCCCGGCCGTCGCCGTCGTCGGAGTACACCAAGGCAAGGCGCTTGCGGCCAATTGTGGCGGACACGCGCACCATCTTGTCCGCCTCGGCGCCAATGCTGGCGATCAGAAAATAGAGATTGGGGCTCTTCAACTCGCGCAAGGCGGCCGAGCCGTCGCGCGGTCCCACCAGCGCAATATTCGCGCGCTGCAGCACGCCGGACTGGACCAGCGCAATATTTTGCTGCGATCCGGCGCTATTGATCATTGCGATCGGATTGTTGGCAGCGATGAGTTCGTGTGTTTGAGCCACGGTCGCCTTGGGGTCGAACTGATCGTCGCGTGTCTCGAACCGGATCTGGTAGCCATTCACGCCGCCGTTGGAATTGACCATGTCGAAGCACGCACTGGCGCCCTCGGCTAGCGGCTTGCCTAGCGTGGCCAACGGTCCACTTAAAGGAACGACCGAGCCGACTACGATTTCCTTGCTGACCGCAGCGGATGCCGGGATCGAAGAAAGGACCAATGACGCAACGAAACACAGTAATCGCGAAGTTTGAAAGATTGCATTCATGGGCCGACTCTCTCTAATCTATTGACGCCAACTACCATCTCCGTTCTGGGAAGCGAAGATAGCGGTTCGGCGGGTGACATTCTGCCTGGAAGCAGGAATTTGACCAGGCATCGCGGTGAAAAGCAGTCCAGCGTCAAACCTCCAACCACTCCCGGCGGATGGCGCCGTCGGCACGCAACGCTGCAGGCGTCCCTTCGAAAACGATCGCCCCATGTCCCATCACGTACACACGCTGCGAAATCTCCAGCGCGATCGCGAGCTTCTGCTCCACCAGCAAAACCGAGATTCCACGGTTCTTCAACTCTTTCAAATACTCGGCCACCAGATCGACGATCTTCGGCGCCAGTCCTTCGGTCGGCTCATCGATCATGATCAGATCGGGATCGCCCATCAGCGTGCGGCATAAGGTCAGCATTTGCTGCTCGCCGCCGGACAGCACGCCTGCCTGCGTGTGCTGGCGTTCCTGCAGGCGTGGGAACATCTGGTACATGTCCTTCAACGACCAGCGTGCGCTCTTCGATGATCCTTTTTTCTTTTCGCCCAGGATCAGGTTTTGCTCCACCGTCAGCGTCGGAAAGATATCGCGATGCTCAGGGACGTAGCCGAGACCCTTGTGGGCGATCTGAAACGCCTTCAGGCCGACCATTTCCTCACCCTTGAAGCGGATCGACCCGGTCGAATGTACCTGCCCCATGGTGGCTTTCACCGTGGTCGAACGGCCGACGCCATTGCGCCCAAGCAGACTGACGATTTCGCCCTGGTTGACCACCAGATCGACACCGTGCAGCACGTGGCTCTTGCCGTAGAAAGCATGCAGATCCTTGATCTCGAGCAGGGGCATCATGCTGCGGCCTCCGCCGGAGCATGGCCGCCCAAATAGGCTTCCTGCACTTTCTGATTGGCGCGGATATTCGACGGTGTGTCGCAGGCGATCATCTCGCCATATACCAGCACCGCAATTTTGTCAGCCAGTCCGAATACCACGCTCATATCATGCTCCACCATCAAGAGAGTTTTGCCGACAGTGACCTTGCGAATCAGTTCGACCGCGGCATCGGATTCGGAACGGCTCATGCCGGCCGTCGGTTCGTCCAGCAAGATCACTTCGGCGCCGCCGGCAATCGTGATCCCGATTTCCAGCGCCCGTTGTTCAGCGTAGGTCAGCAAGCCGGCCGACGTGGCGCGGCGGCGTTTCAAGCCGATCTGTTCAAGCACCGCCTCGGCGCGTTCATGCGCATCCTTCAAGCCGTTCAAACGGTGCCAGAACGAGTACTTGTAGCCGAGCGACCACAGCACGGCGCAGCGCAGATTTTCATATACGGTCAGCTTGGGGAAAATATTCGTGATCTGAAAACTGCGCGACAGGCCGCGCCGGTTAATTTCAAACGGCTTGAGCCCGGCGATGCTTTCGCCGTTCAGCAAAATCTCTCCCGCGCTGAGCGGAAAGCGGCCCGACATCAGGTTGAACAGAGTCGATTTACCGGCACCGTTCGGCCCGATGACGGCGAAGCGCTCGCCCTTCGGCACGCGCAGTGTCGTGCCGCGAATGATTTCGGACTTGCCGAAACTCTTGCGCACGTCTTTCAGTTCCAGCGAGTAGGTGCTCATGCTGTCTCCTTGCGCATCAAGGCTTCGATTTCGCTATTCACCTCGCCCCAGACCTGCTGGAATGCGCGCTTGGCGTACACGAATCCGAGTGCGCCGACCGCAAACAGCGCGGCCGCGATCAGCCAACCCGTCGGTTGTGCGGTATCGACCACGAATCCGAACAATGGCATTTCGGTGCCATTGGCCGATTCGAGTGTCAGGTGATACAGCATCTCGATGGCGATTACGATGCCGGAAAAGGCAATCAAGGCGGTCGCGCAAGCCTTCCACAAGCTCGGCCACACGCGCTTGAATTTTCCGTAGCTGGCAACACGGAAATTGAGCATGATGAGACTGGCAAGCCCGCCTGGCGCATACATCACGATCAGAATGAAGATGGCACCAAGATAGAGTTGCCAGGCCTGGGTATAGTCGGACAGCATGACGGTCAGGAATACGCCGACAATCGCGCCGATCATCGGGCCGAAGAAGAACCCGACGCCGCCGATGAAGGTGAATAACAAAACCGCGCCGGAGCGAACCGCACTGACGTTTTCCGCACTGACGATTTCGAAATTGATGGCCGACAAGCCGCCTGAAATGCCGGCAAAAAAAGCGGCAATCACGAGCGTCAGGTAGCGCACCCACTGCGTGTCGTAGCCGATGAATTCAGCACGCTCCGGATTGTCGCGTACGGCGTTGGTCAGGCGACCGAGCGGGGTCTGGGTAAATGCATACATGCCGATCGTGCTGACGAACAGCCAGAACGCGATCAAGTAATACACCTGGATCTGCGGCCCGTAGGTAATGCCGAGGAACGGCTCGCCGATTACCCGATTGGTCTCGACACCGCCTTCACCTCCGAAGAACCCGGGAAACATCAGCGAGCTGGCGGACACCAGCTCGACGATACCGAGCGTGATCATCGCGAACGTCGTTCCCGATTTCTTGGTGGTCACATAGCCGAACAGCAGACCGAAGAAAACGCCGGCCAGGCCGCCCACCAGTGGGATCAGCGTGACCGGCATCCAGATTGTTCCTTTGGTGGCGAGGTTCATGGCGTGGATCGCAAAGAACGCGCCGAGACCGGAATACACCGCATGCCCGAAGGAGAGCATGCCGCCTTGTCCCAGCAGCATATTGAACGACAGCGCGAAGATCATCAGCGTGCCGATTTGCGAGAGGATGGAGAGCGATGCTCCTTTATCAAAAATCAAAGGGGCGACGATTAAAATCAGCGCAAAAGCGCTCCAGATAATCCAGCGAATCAAGTTGAGTGGTTTGTAGGTCATATTCATTGTGGCATTTCTCATCGGGGCGGTCGTCATGATGCTCATCCCTCTCGCGTACCCATCAAGCCGCGTGGCCTGAAAATGAGAATCAGCACCAGCAGCAGGTAAGGCAAGATCGGCGCGGTCTGGGCGATGGTTAAACTGAGGACGGCATAGCCGGGCGTGGCGTCGGTGATCGTGGCACCGAGCGGTGATAGCACACTGATCAGCGAGTAGTCGAGCGCCACCGCATAGGTCTGCAGGACGCCGATCAGGAGCGATGCCACCAGCGCGCCGACCAGCGACCCCATGCCCCCGACCACCACCACCACAAAAATAATGCTGCCGACCGTGCCTGCCATGCCGGGGTCGGTGACGAATGCATTCCCGCCGATGACGCCCGCCAAACCGGCCAGCGCGCAACCACCGCCGAAAACCAGCATGAACACGCGCGGCACGTTATGGCCCAAGGCCTCGACCATATCGGGGTGTGTCAGCGCAGCCTGGATCACGAGTCCGATCCGGGTGCGCGTCAGTACCAAATAGATCGCCAGCAGCATCAACAGTGCAATCAGCATCATGAAAGCACGATAGATCGGGAATGTGGTGGTGTACAACGTGAACAACGGACCCTCGAGTTCAGCAGGAATCGCGTAGGGCACGGCGGAGCGTCCCCACACGAGTTGCACCAGTTCGACCATCACATACGAGAGGCCGAACGTGAACAGCAGCTCGGGAATATGACCGTATTTGTGCACTGCGCGCAAACCGTAACGTTCGACCAGCGCGCCAATCGCGCCGACCAGCAGCGGCGCGACGAATAGCGCCGGCCAAAAGCCAAGGGTGGTGCTGATCGTGTAGGCGAAATAGGCGCCCAGCATATAAAAACTGGCGTGCGCAAAATTGAGCACACCCATCATGCTGAAAATAAGCGTCAAGCCGGCTGACAGCATGAAAAGCAGGAGCCCGTAGCTCAAGCCGTTCAGCAAAGTGATTAAAGTAAACTCCACAACAAATACCCCTCTTCGAAAACCTTCGTGTGCAAGATCAATTCATCGTTGCCACCCTTCGCATAGGCTAGGGGCGGCCAGATTACCGGCTGAATCCCTGCGAGACTCGATGCCGTATCATTTATGTTTGCAAGAAATGCAGCGTGGTCCGATACGGGGCACGCTGCCAGGGACAATTACCTGGTCGGTCGCTTCATCTGACATGAGGTCGGCTGGGTAGCGACATACGCGTCGATTTTCTGATCCGTGCGCCAGCCATAGCCGGTATTTTCCTGATCATAGCGAACCTTTTTCCCGTCCGTCTTTACCTAGGTCGCAATGTATAGCGGCTCTTGTATCTGGTGATCGGATGCCCGCATTTCGACCTCGCCATTCAAGCTCTTTATTTTCATGCCTTCCATTGCGAACGCGACTTTAACCGGATCGGCCGATTTTGCGTCCTTCATCCCCTTCGCCAACATCGCGATCGTCGTATAGGTAGTCATGGCGTAATAATCGTCGTTGTATTTCTTCTTGAATCCCTCGACGATCTCCTTGCCAGCGAAGGTTTCATTGTTGGTATTCCAATACGCGACATACTTGACGTGATCGGCGCCCGCTGCGCCCATCGCGGTCGGCACGCCGGTGGTGGCAGCGTAGTAGGTGTAGAAATTGGCCTTCAGGTCGGCATCCTTTGCCGCCTTGATCAGCAACGCGAGGTCGGAACCCCAGTTGCCGGTAATGACGGTGTCGGCACCGGATGCCTTTATTTTCGCGACATACGGCGAAAAGTCTTTCACCTGTGCAATCGGATGAAGATCGTCGCCGACGATTTGGATGTCGGGGCGCTTGCGTTTCAGATAGGCTTTTGCCGCACGGCTCACCTGATGACCGAACGCATAATTCTGGCCAATGATATAGACCTTCTTGATATTCGGATCTTTCGCGATGAAAGTGGTCAACGCTTCCATCTTCATATCGGAATTGGAATCAAACCGGAACTGCCAGAAACTGCACTTGCCATTCGTCATGTCGGGATCAACCGCGGAATGGTTCAGATAAACGATTTCCTTCCCGGGATTGCGCTCGTTGTACTTGTTGACCGCATCCAGCAAGGCCAGACCTACACCGGATCCATTGCCTTGCGTGATGTAGCGATAACCCTGGTCGATCGCGTTTTTCAGCTGCGTCAGGGATTCCTGCGGACTTCCCTTGTTATCGAAGCCAACCACTTCAATCGTATTGTCGCCGGCCCATTTTTCCTGATTGGAAATGTTCGCAATCATTTGAAAACTGTTCAGGATATTCTGACCAACTGGTGCAAATGGACCGGACAGCGGATCGATAAACGCGATTTTGACGGCTTCGGCGGAAGCGGATGATGCTGCGAAGGCGGCAGATAACGAGATTGCCAAAACAAGCGGCCGTATCTGGAGGGTCATTTGTCTCTTCCTTATAATAAATATTATATTCCTAGAATATCGGCGGTTTCCTGGCGTGTAAAGAGGATTCCGATGAGCGCTAAATCGTATTTCTGTTTCGATTAACGAGTCGAGACAAGCGACTTGCCCGGCCGGAATTTACCGTCAAGGAACCCGGTTGAAATATCAACCGACGAACGGTTTCACTTTTGCTCTGGCCGCGCGAATCTCTGTACGACCGTACTATTTTGTGCCGATAAAAAAACAGCGTGATACTCCTATCACGCTGTTGTGGGGGAATTACTTGGCCGGTCGCTTCATCTGGCAGGAAGTTGGTTGAGTCGCGACATAAGAGTCGATTTTTTGATCGTCGCTCCAGCCGTAACCGGTATTTTCCTGATCATATTTGATCTTCTTGCCATCCACCTTGGTCCAGGTCGAAATGTACAGCGGTTGCTGCAACTGATGGTCTGATGCACGCATTTCCACGTCGCCATTGATGGCCTTGACCTTCATGCCTTCCATCGCATGCGCGACTTTTACCGGATCGGCGGAGTTGGTTTCTTTCACCGCCTTTGAAAGCATTTGAATAATCGTATTGATATCCTCGACATAGAAATCATCATTGAATTTCTTCTTGAATGCGGCCGCAAGGTCCTTGCCGGAGAATGTCTCGTTATTCGGAATCCAGTACGAGACCATCTTCACCTGTCCGGCGGCGGAAGCGCCCATGGCAGTCGGCACACCGGTGGTACCGGCATAATAGGTGTAAAACTTTGCGGTCAGACCGGCATCCTTGGCTGCCTTGATCAGCAACGCAAGATCGGATCCCCAGTTTCCGGTAATGACGGTGTCGGCGCCAGATGCCTTGATTTTTGCCACATACGGCGAAAAATCTTTCACGGTCGCAATCGGGTGCAGATCGTCGCCAACAATCTGTATATCCGGACGCTTGCGCTTCAGATATGCTTTTGCCGCGCGGGTCACCTGATGGCCGAACGAATAGTTCTGACCGATGATATACACCTTCTTGATGCTGGCGTCTTTGGCCATGTAGGAAGTCAGCGCCTCCATCTTCATGTCGGAGTTCGCATCAAAACGGAAATGCCAGAAACTGCATTTGCTGTTGGTCATGTCGGGATCAACCGCCGAATAATTCAGGTACACGACTTCCTTGCCGGGATTGCGCTCGTTGTACTT
>DHXL01000158.1:0-516 GCA_002415335.1 Oxalobacteraceae bacterium UBA5157 | reverse complement strand
TTGCGCTCGTTGTACTTGTTGACTGCATCAAGCAATGCAAGCCCGACACCGGAGCCGTTTCCCTGCGCGATATAACGGTAACCCTGATCAATCGCAGATTTCAGTTGCGTCAGCGACTCTTGGGGGCTGCCTTTGCCGTCGAATCCAACCACCTCTATCGTGTTGCCGGCGCCTGCCCATTTTTGCTGGTTTGCCATTTCGGTAATCAACTGAAACGAATGCAGTTGGTTTTGTCCGATCGGCGCGAATGAGCCCGATAGCGTATCGATCATGGCAATCTTGATATTCTCGGCCTGGATGTTGGGTGCGGCGAATGCAGCAGCGATTGAACATGCCAAGACGACGGGGCGAATTTTCCGGATCATATTTGTCTCTTCCTTTAGGATGGTTCGGATGCAACAACGTTTAGCGCTTCTAATTATGCAGACGGCAGCTTGTAATCCTTAAACTGTTCTCTGATCTTGTTTTTCAACACTTTGCCCGTCGCGCCGTGCGGTCTGTCTCTTATACACATCT
>DHXL01000406.1 GCA_002415335.1 Oxalobacteraceae bacterium UBA5157 | reverse complement strand
GCGCGCTCCTTGCCGACATAGAAACTCGACAATTGCGAATAACTGGTCAGGTCCGAACAGAGCGTCAGCGCGTGCACGCTGTGGCTGATATTGAGGTCGCGTGACACTTGCTGGATCACGTCATTGCGGAACGCGAAGAACGTGCCGTTCGAACCGGCCGTGGCCGAGATCGCCGCGATACCGACGATCGCCTGGTCGGCTACCGATTCCAGCACAAGGAAATACGATTCCTCGCTCGGGATCTCGACTTGCGCGGCGAACGAAGCGATCGAACGCTCGACCGCACGTTCGATCGCTTGCCGGCTCCTGGGCAAGGTGTGCACGCCGCTGGTGGCGACCGACGCCAGCGATTCCAGTGCCGCGACATCAGTCGCCTCTACCGGTCGCACGACGAACATGCTGTTCTCCAATTCGTCCATTTACTGCGCAGGCGACAGGAACGCATCGAGCGCCGCGCGCAGCAGTTGCACCGCCTGCTCGATCTGCGCATCCGACACCACCAGTGCCGGCAGCAGCCGGACCACATCCGGTCCGGCGATCAATACCATCAAGCCTTGGTGTTCGGCCGCCTTGGAAATCTCCTTGGCGCGGCCGAGATAGCCCTGCGCCAGCACCATGCCGAGCATCAGGCCGCTGCCGCGCACTTCGGTAAATACCTGCGGATAGTCCTCGACAATCGCCTGCAGCTTGCCGCGCAAATTCTGCGATGCCTGCTTGACGCGTGCCAGGAAGGCCGGCGTGTTAATGATCTGCAGGACCTTCAGCGCCACGGCCGCCGCCAGCGGATTGCCGCCGTAAGTTGTGCCGTGCGCGCCGACTGAAAACGCCGCCGCGATCTCGGTCGTGGTCAGCATCGCGCCGACCGGATAACCGTTGCCGAGCGCCTTGGCCGTGGTCAGGATATCGGGCGTCACGCCATAACCCATGTAGGCGTACAAGTCGCCGGTGCGCCCCATGCCGCATTGCACCTCGTCGAAAATCAGCAATGCGCCACTGGCATCGCACAGTTCGCGCAACGCCTTCAAATATTCCGGTGTGGCCGGCACCACGCCGCCCTCGCCTTGCACCGGCTCGACCACCACGGCGCACACATCGGCACCGATGACGGCACGCGCTTCCTCGATGTCGTTGAACGCGATGTGGCTGATGTCTTGCGGTAGCGGCTCGAAGCCTTCAGTGTATTTGGCCTGCCCGCCGACCGTGACCGTGAACAGCGTGCGGCCGTGGAAGGAGTTGACGCAAGAGACGATGCGCGACTTGTGCGCGCCGAATTTTCCGTGCGCATATTTGCGCGCCAGCTTGAACGCGGCTTCGTTCGCTTCGGCACCGGAATTACAGAAAAATGCGCGCTCGGCAAACGTCGCCTGCGTGATCGCCAGCGCCAGGCGCAGCACCGGTTCGTTGGTGTAGCCGTTGCCGACGTGCCATAACTGATCGGCCTGGCTACGCAAGGCTTCGACCACGGCTGGATTGGCGTGACCAAGCGCGGTGACGGCGATGCCGGCAGTAAAATCGAGATAGCGCTTGCCATCCTGCGCCCACAGGTCGAGTCCGAGCGCGCGCACCGGCACCAGCGTGCTGGGTGCATAGGTCGGCACCATCACTTCGTCGAAAGTCTTGCGGGTGACTGGCGCCGCTGCGCCACTTGCGTCGTCGGTGCCCGGCTTGTAATTCGCGTCCATACGATGCTCCATCTGATCTGGTATGAACGAATTATAGAAAGCCGGCGCGCAAAACTCTTTTCAAACTGCGACGCGAATTTTCATAAAATCACGCTTGAAGAGAAACGGCTTAAGGAAAAAATTAACCCCCGGGCGCAACCGGCAGCATCTTGCGCTGGCGCTCGTCGCGCGGCGTGATCCCGAACAAGGCGCCGTAGGCGGTGGAGAAGTGCGAGCCGGACGAAAAGCCGCACATCAGGCCGACTTGCACGATCGAATGATGTGAGTCGAGCAACAATTGGCGTGCGCGCTGCAGGCGCAATTCGAGGTAATAGCGCGACGGCACGCTGCCCAGATACTGTTTGAACTGGCGCTCCAGCTGGCGCCGCGAGATGCCGACCAGGTTCGCGATATCGTCGGTAGCCAGCGGCTCTTCGATGTTCGCTTCCATCAGCGTGACCGCCTCCGACAGCTTCGGTTGCAGCGCACCAAAGCGGGCTTGTAGCGCCAACCGCTGGCGCTCGGCCGGTCCGCGGATGCGATCGACGCACAGCGCTTCCTTGATTTGCGCTTCCAGCGCCGCACCGTAGATGGCGTGGATCAGCGTCAACGCGAAATCGATGCTGGCGGTGCCGCCGCAGCAGGTGATGCGGTTGCCGTCCAGCTCGAACAGGTGCGGTGTCAGGATCGCGCGTTCGGCCACTTCGTCGGTGTCGGGATACAAGGCCCAGGGCAGTGCCGTGCGCAAGCCGTTCATCGCGCCGGCGCGCGCCAGCCATAGAACCGCCGAACCGACCGCGCCCCAGAATTTGGATTGCTGGCAACGTTCGAGCAGCGCGCGGCCCTGATCGGGCGTAGTTTGAATTAGGGCATCATCCGCCACCAGCAACGTGATGTGCGCAGCCTGGCGTTGCCCGCTGGCCGGTTGCAAGGCCAGGGCCAGCGGCAGCAGTTCGACCTGCAAACGCGCCGCTCCCACCATCCTGGCTGCGAGCCGCAGCGGCTGCACCACTCCCGCCAAGGTGATGGAGTGTTCGCCGCCGGCGTCGATCAGGAGCATGCGCAAAGGCGCTTCGCCTTCGAGGCTGGATAGGTTTGAGAATGGCATCGCGGTCTTCAAATAAGCTACCGCAATTATGAGGCGTCCGGAGTAGGCGCGCTACTGCGAAGATGACGGCACCGGAATCAGGCGGCGCCGAGTACCGCTTGCTTGCGGGCCGGATTCCACTGGCTGACGATCATGCCGGCAATCAGCAATAATGCGCCGACTCCGCCGCGCCAGCCCATCGTTTCGCTCAACCAGAAATAGGCCGCGATCGCGGCACAGGCCGGTTCGAACGCGTAAATCACCGCCGCTTCATTGGCGCTGCTGTGGCGCTGGCCCCAAGTCTGCAGCGCAATAATGGCGGCAGTCGCCACCACGCCGAGATAAATAATATTGAGCAAGTGCATCGACAAGTTGGCCTGCACCAGCCGCCAGTCGACCGGATGATGCGGCGTCTCCCACAACAGCAGCCACAGTCCCGCGCACACTGCAACCGTCATGACTTGCACCGCAGTCAGCGTCATCAGATTGTCTGCCTTGCGCGTCTTCACTTCCATCATCTTGACGTACACGCCGAAGAAAAACGCACTCCACAAAGCCAGCGTATCGCCCTTGCCCCACGCCGCGCCGTCCCAGCACAGCGCGACCAGGCC
>DHXL01000207.1:6266-13265 GCA_002415335.1 Oxalobacteraceae bacterium UBA5157 | reverse complement strand
GCGGCGGCGACGGCACGGCGCAATGGCAGCGAGCGATGGGGAAGATGGATCGAGACCGGGCGCACGTAGGCGGCCAAGCGCCACGCTTTCGACGTTCGCGGCTCCGCTATAATTCTGGCTCTCACTCCTCCGGCAACGGAAACTGAAAAAACCCGGCATGACACTTGCGCGCCTACCCGAAATCCGCACCGTCCGCCTCAACATCCGCGCGATCGAAGAACGTGACCTCCCTGCAGTCTTCGCCTGTTATGACAGTGCCGACGTGGCACGTTACTGCCCACCCGTCCGATGGCCGACACATGCAACATGCGCATAGCTGGTTCGCCCGAACGCAGCAGCATGTAGGTTGGGGTGACGCAGGAACCCCAACATCGCGACATCCGCACCGTACATTTTCCGTGAAACGCTTTTTGGTTACCCGCGAACCCAACCCACAAGTTGGCCTCATTTCCACCCGCCTGAAATACTGCTAATCTCCAAACTTTGCCATCGAAAAAACGCGTCCTGTCTATGCGCTATCGACGAGCCAACACAGCAGGCGCGACCTATTTCTTCACGGTGAATCTGGCCGATCGTTCAAATACCTTATTGATTGATGCGATCGATGTATTGCGCGAAGCCATGCGGGCCGTTCAGCAACGGCATCCGTTTCATATTGACGCGATTGTGGTACTGCCTGATCATTTGCATACGATATGGACATTGCCGGCTGACGACGCTGCGTTTCCGATGCGCTGGGCGTTGATCAAGGCCGCATTCTCGCGCAAGATTCCGAACACGGAGCGCCGCTCCGCGAGCAGGCACAGCAAAGGCGAGCGCGGTATCTGGCAGCGCCGGTATTGGGAACATCAAATTCGAGATGACAATGATTTCGCGCGCCACGTCGATTACATCCACATCAACCCAGTCAAGCATGGTTACGTTGAGTGGGCGGCGGATTGGGCGCATTCGAGCATTCATCGATATGTAGCAGATGGGAGATTGCCGGCTGATTGGGGTGGCGATATTAACCATGCAGGAGTGTTCGGCGAGTCGTGATGTGCGAAGATGTTGGGGTTCGCTTTGCTCACCCCAACCTACCAAAAAAAAGCGGCGCCGGCTAGCGTCGCCCCTTTCATGATCGACACCGAAGAATCTATTTCTTCCGCATCGGCGGCAAGTCGGTACACACCCCTTCGAACACTTCCGCCGCCATGCCGATCGATTCTCCGAGTGTCGGATGGGGATGGATCGTCTTGCCGATATCCACCGCATCGGCACCCATCTCGATCGCCAGCGCGATTTCGCCAATCATGTTTCCGGCGTCCGTACCAACGATGGCACCGCCAACGATGCGATGCGTCTCGGCGTCGAACAGCAGCTTGGTAAATCCCTCGTCGCGCCCGTTGGCGACTGCGCGGCCGCTCGCGGCCCACGGGAAATGGCCCTTCTCCAGCTTGATGCCCTTGGCCTTGGCTTCGTCTTCGGTGATGCCGACCCATGCCACTTCCGGATCGGTGTAGGCGACCGACGGAATCACGCTGGCGTCGAAGTGCGACTTCTCGCCGGCTGCCGCTTCTGCGGCCACATGCGCCTCGTGCACCGCCTTGTGCGCCAGCATCGGCTGGCCGACCAGATCGCCGATCGCGAAGATGTGCGGTACGTTGGTGCGCATCTGCGAATCGACGCTGATAAAGCCGCGCTCGGTAACCGCGACGCCGGCTTTGTCAGCCGCGATTTTCCTGCCGTTCGGACTGCGGCCTACTGCGACCAGCACCATGTCGTACAGCTGCGGTTCGGGCTTGGCCACGCCCGCTTCGGCACTTTCAAACGAGACCTTGATGCCCTCCTTCAGCGCTTCGATCGCAACGGTTTTTGTCTTCAACATGATCTTGTCGAAGCGCTTTTCATTGAATCTTTGCCAGACCTTGACCAAGTCGCGGTCGGCGCCCTGCATCAAGCCGTCCAGCATTTCGACCACATCGATGCGCGCGCCGAGGGTCGAGTAGACAGTCGCCATTTCGAGCCCGATGATGCCGCCGCCGATCACCAGCATGCGCTTCGGCACCGCGCGCAATTCGAGCGCGCCGGTCGAATCGACGATGCGCGGATCCGCTTTTTCGGCGCCCTGAACGAACGGCAGATTAACCACCGACGAGCCGGCGGCGATGATCGCCTGCTTGAATTGTACGGTCTTCTTACTGCCGTCCGCGGCAGTGACTTCGAGATGGTGGGCAGCGACGAACTGGCCGACGCCTTGCACCACATTCACCTTGCGCGTCTTCGCCATGCCGGCCAGGCCACCAGTCATCTTACTCACGACCTTTTCCTTGTATGCGCGCAGCTTGTCGATATCGATCTGCGGTTTGCCGAACGTCACGCCATGCGCGGCCATCGCAGCGGTTTCGTCGATCGCAGCCGCGACGTGCAGCAGCGCCTTGGAGGGAATACAGCCGACGTTCAGGCAGACGCCGCCGAGTGTGGCGTAGCGTTCGACCAGTACCGTCGCCATGCCGAGGTCGGCCGCACGGAATGCTGCCGAGTAGCCGCCGGGGCCGGCGCCCAGTACCAGCATGTCGCACTCGAGATCGACCTTGCCCGCGTAGCTCGATGCGGCTGGCGCGGGTGCTGCCGCTGACGGTGGCGTCGGAGCTGCGGCAGAAGCTGGCGCCGGGGCAGGCGTTGGCGCTGCGGCCGCGCCGGGAGCAGGCACTGCGGCGGCCGGTGCAGCGGCCGCACCATCGGCCGCTTCCAGCAACAGCAACAGCGAGCCTTCCGCCACTTTATCGCCGATCTTGACTTTCAATTCCTTCACGACGCCGGCCTGACTGGAAGGAATCTCCATGCTGGCCTTGTCGGATTCCACCGTGATGAGCGATTGATCGACCTTGATCGTGTCACCCGGCTTCACCAGTAATTCGATGACTTCCACTTCCTTGAAATCGCCGATGTCGGGGACTTTAATTTCAATCAAACTCATAGCGTTGGCTCCGTATTGTGCTGTCTCTTCATTCTTCTTCATGCGAAGCAGAAGGTTGTGTCCAGGATTATTTCATTTCAAGACTGACGATCTGGAATGGCCCCGCCGTGCTCTTGTCGAATTCGGCTCCTGCCTTCACGCCGATCTCGGCCAGCTCGCGCGCGCTCTGCACGCTGTCAAACTTTGCGTACATCGCGCCCAATGCAAAATTACGCCCGCTGCCGATGCCCCAGAAGCGATCGAAGCTGAATACTTCGCGATACGAATACACGCCGAAAATACCGTACGGGTTCGCCACGAGCGAGGTGATCTGCGACGACTCGTAGGGGTCGTCCTCGTCTTCCTTCGTATTCAGAAAATACTTTTCCTTCAGAATTTCGTGCGCTTTCGAGTAAGTCTCGAACACTTCATCACGCGTCGCCAACTTGCAATCGGCGCCCAGTTCGGTCAGCAGCTTACGCATCACCGGAAAGTGCGCCGCCGTGCCGGCCAGCGTAATCCAGGATTCGCCCACCTGAAAAATCTTGGTATTCGCTTCATACGCATTGGACAGCCGGGTGTCGCCGAATGTGACGAGCGAGTCGGCCGCAATTGCAATTTGCCTGTTCTTCTTGACGACGACGCATGTAGTCATTGTTGTTGATCTCCGTGGCTAAGGGTGCGGCAAGGCGCGCAATAACGATGAGATGAATTCTCTCACTTTACCGCGCGCCGCGGCGCACTGCCCGATCACAACAAGGTTTTGCGCAAATCCGCCAGCACCTCGCCCAGATATACGGTGAAGCGCGCGCCCATTGCGCCGTCAATCACGCGATGGTCGTACGACAGCGACATTGGCATCATCAGGCGCGGCTGGAATTGCTTGCCGTCCCAGACCGGCTTGATCACGGCTTTGGACAAGCCCAGAATCGCCACTTCCGGCGCATTGATGATCGGCGTGAATGCGGTGCCGCCGATGCCGCCCAGCGACGAAATCGTGAAGCTGGCGCCTTGCATGTCGGCCGGCTTCAGCTTGCCTTCGCGCGCTTGCGCCGACAGTTCGCCCATCTCCTGCGCGAGCTGCGCAATGCCCTTCTTGTCGGCGTCCTTGATGACAGGCACCATCAAGCCATTCGGCGTGTCGGCAGCGAAGCCGATGTGATAGTACTGCTTCAATATCAGGTTTTCGCCGTTGGCATCGAGCGATGAATTGAAGGCGGGGAACTTCTTCAGCGCGGCGATGCTGGCCTTGATCACAAAGGCCAGCATGGTCAGCTTGGTCTCGTTGCCCTTGGCCGATTTCGCGAACACGGCATTGGACTGCTTGCGGAATTCTTCCAGCTCGGTGACATCGGCTTCATCGAACTGCGTGACGTGCGGCATCATCACCCAGTTGCGGTGCAGATTCGGGCCACTGATTTTCTTGATGCGCGACAGCGGCAGCAGTTCGGTGGCACCGAATTTGGAAAAATCGAGCGATGGCCACGGCAACAAATCGAGGCCGCCGCCTTTCGCGGCCGTGGCAGCCGCCGGGGCAGCGCCGCCCGCCATCACTGCTTTCACGTAACTCTGTACGTCTTCATGCGTAATGCGTCCTTTGGGACCGGAGCCCGTCACGCGTACCAGGTCGACACCGAGCTCGCGCGAGAATTTGCGGATCGACGGCGATGCGTGCGGCTTGCGACCACCCGTGGCGGGCGGCGTGATCGGCGGTATCAGTCTCGATTCAACCAGGCTGAGCGTCGCGGCGGGCGCGGCAACCGCTGCGGCGGTGGGAGCGGCTGCAGGAACAGCAGCCACGGCGCCGACACCGGCAGCAGCCGCCGGTGCAGGTGCCGATGTGGCTGCTGGCGCCGGGGTGGCCGTTGCATCGGCCGCTTCCAGCACCATCAGCAACGAACCTTCCTTTACCTTGTCGCCGATCTTGACTTTCAATTCCTTCACCACGCCGGCATGGCTGGAGGGAATTTCCATGCTGGCCTTATCCGATTCGACCGTAATCAGCGATTGTTCCGCCTTGATCGTGTCGCCCGGCTTCACCAGCAATTCAATTACTTCAACTTCCTTGAAGTCTCCGATATCCGGGACTTTGATTTCCATCAAGCTCATAGCGTTCGCTCCGTTGTTCTCACCCTCTCCGTCGCGGCGACGGAGGGAATATATTTAGTTATTGAATCAGCGTGAGTGATCAGCGCAACTACAGGGTAACCGGATTAGGCTTGTTTGGATTGATCCCATATTTCTCTATCGCCTGCACCACCACCGAAGCCGGTAATGCGCCTTCGTCGGCCAGTGATTTCAGCGCGGCGATCGTCACGAAATGGCGGCTGACTTCGAAGAACTCGCGCAGCTTGGCGCGGCTGTCCGAGCGGCCGAAACCGTCGGTACCCAGCACTTTGTAGCTGCGCCCTTTCGGGATGAAGGCACGCA
Source organism: Oxalobacteraceae bacterium UBA5157 (assembly GCA_002415335.1). GTDB lineage: Bacteria > Pseudomonadota > Gammaproteobacteria > Burkholderiales > Burkholderiaceae_D > UBA5157. The sequence continues at coordinate 7,897 of DHXL01000207.1, read as the reverse complement.
CTTGTTCCGCAAAGGTGCGCATGTAATCGGTCGCAACCACGATCGGGCCGGTCGTGTCCTGCAGCGATTGCGTGACGTGCGCGATGCGCGGGTTCTTGTCGGCCGGGTGCAGCATGTTCCAGCGTTCCACATCCTGGCCGTCGCGCGCCAGCAAGGTGAACGATGGCGCCGACCAGATATCGGCGTCGACGTTCCAGTCGGCCTTGAGCAGATCGGCGGCCGCAATCGCTTCGCGCAGGATCGTGCCGGAGCCCATCAACTGCACGCGATGCTTGCCGTCCCTGGCGCCTTCCTGCAGCAGGTACAGACCTTTCAGGATATTTGCCTCCTGGCCCGGCTTCAGGCCCGGATGACTGTAGTTCTCGTTCATCACCGTGATGTAATAGAACACGTCTTCCTGCTTCTCGATCATGCGTTTCAAGCCATCGTGCATGATGACGCCGACTTCGTGCGCGAAGGTCGGATCGTAGGGCAGGCAATTTGGAATGGTCGACGCCAGCACGTGGCTGTGGCCGTCCTCATGCTGCAGGCCCTCGCCGTTCAAGGTCGTGCGTCCCGCCGTACCGGCCATCAGGAAACCGCGCGAGCGCATGTCGCCCGCCGCCCAAGCCAGGTCGCCGACGCGCTGCAAGCCGAACATCGAATAGAACGCGTAGAACGGAATCATGATGCGGTTATTGGTCGAGTACGACGTCGCCGCCGCAATCCACGAACACATCGCGCCGGCTTCGTTGATGCCCTCCTGCAAAATCTGTCCGGCCTTGTCTTCGCGGTAGTAGCTGACCTGGTCCTTATCGACCGGCTCGTACAGCTGCCCGCGCTGATTGAAGATGCCGATCTGACGGAACAGGCCTTCCATGCCGAAGGTGCGCGCCTCGTCGACCAGGATCGGCACCACGCGCGGACCCAAGCTGGCGTCGCGCAGCAGGATCGTCATGATGCGCACATAGGCCTGCGTGGTCGAGATTTCGCGCCCTTCAGCGGTCGGATCGAGCACCGACTTGAATGCTGCCAGCTCAGGCACCGCCAAGGTCTCTTCGGCGCGCATGCGGCGCTGGGGCAGGTAGCCGCCGAGTGCCGCGCGGCGTTCGTGCAGATACTTCATTTCCGGTGCGTCGTCGGCCGGCTTGAAGAACGGCAGATCGGCCAACTCGTCATCCGGTACCGGAATCGCAAAGCGGTCGCGCATTTCGCGAATCGCCTCATCGTCCAGTTTCTTGGTTTGATGCGCGGTGTTGCGCGCCTCGCCGGACTTGCCCATGCCGAAGCCCTTGACGGTCTTGACCAGAAGCACGGTCGGCTGTCCCTTGTGTTCTTGCGCGATCTTGAATGCGGCGTAAATCTTGTGCGGATCGTGGCCGCCGCGCGTCAGGCGCCAGATATCGTCGTCGGTCATGTTGGCGACCATCTCCAGCAGCTTCGGATGCTTGCCGAAGAAGTGCTTGCGCACGAAGGCGCCGTCCCTGGCGCGGTAATTCTGGTATTCACCGTCGACGGTTTCCATCATCACGCGTTGCAGGATGCCTTCCTTGTCCTTCGCGAGTAATTCGTCCCAGCCTGGACCCCAGATCACCTTGATGACATTCCAGCCGGCGCCGCGGAAATCCGCTTCCAGTTCCTGGATGATCTTG
>DHXL01000207.1:0-6030 GCA_002415335.1 Oxalobacteraceae bacterium UBA5157 | reverse complement strand
CCTGGATGATCTTGCCGTTGCCGCGCACCGGACCGTCCAGCCGCTGCAGGTTGCAGTTGACGATCATGACCAGGTTGTCGAGCATTTCGCGCGACGCCATGCCGATCGCGCCCAGCGATTCCGGTTCGTCCATTTCGCCGTCGCCGCAGAATACCCAGACCTTGCGGTTGGCGGTATCGGCAATATTGCGGGCATGCAGATACTTCAGGAAGCGCGCCTGATAAATCGCCATCAGCGGTCCGAGGCCCATCGACACAGTCGGGAATTGCCAGAAATCGGGCATCAGTTTCGGATGCGGGTAAGACGACAGGCCTTTGCCGTCGACTTCACGGCGGAAATTCAGCAGTTGTTCTTCCGACAGGCGGCCTTCGAGAAAAGCGCGCGCATACATGCCGGGCGACGAATGGCCTTGCAGATACAGCAAGTCACCGCCATGGTCGGCCGTCGGCGCGTGCCAGAAGTGATTGAATCCGATGCCGAGCATATTCGCCAGCGACGCGAAGCTCGAGATATGGCCGCCTAAATCGCCGTCGGCGCGGTTGGCTTTGACCACCATCGCCATCGCGTTCCAGCGCATCCAGGAACGCAGGCGCTCTTCGAATTCAAGGTTGCCGGGGCAATGCTCACCCAGATGGGCGGGAATGGTGTTGACGTAGGCGGTGTTGCTGGAGAACGGGATCTGGGCGCCGCGGCGGCGGGCCAGATCGACCATGCGCTCCATCAGGTAATGCGCGCGTTCCGGTCCTTCGTTTTCGATAACGGATTCGAGCGCGTCGAGCCATTCCTGGGTTTCCATTACGTCCGGATCATTGGCGGCTTGCGCCATAACGAGATCGAGCTGGGCTGACATGGGTGCATCTCCTATTGGTGGCTTACCTCGCTTTGGCGTGGCGATGTGTTTGTTATGACAATTTACAGCCGATGAATGAAGCAGTCGAAATATTTTAACAGCACTTTTTGATATTTTCAAATGGTGATATCATTTTTTATAATGTGAAATTTTATTGCGAAGCAGCAGCCGACCATAAGAGAGCAACATGTCGGTCGGGCCATGCTGGCGGCCACGAATGGCCATGGCGGCGGCGATTGTTTGCATCGGGCATGGGCGGCGCGCTTTATAATCCTGCTTTCCTCAATCGCATCCTCACACTCGCCCACCATGACCGCACAACTGATCAACGGAACCCTGCTCTCCCAACAAATGCGGGGCGACGTCGCGCTACGCGCCGCGGCCCTCACCGCGCAAGGCAGGCAACCGGGACTGGCCGTGATCCTGGTCGGCGAGGATCCCGCCAGTCAAGTCTACGTACGCAACAAGGTCAAGGCTTGCGCCGACGCCGGTCTCCATTCGGTGTTCGAAAAATACGAAAGCACGCTGTCCGAGGCCGATCTGCTCAAGCGCATTGCCGCCTTGAACACCGACCCGCGCATCCACGGCATCCTGGTGCAAATGCCTTTGCCGAAGCACATCGATCCGCATAAGGTGATCCAGGCGATTTCGACCGACAAGGACGTCGATGGCTACTCAGTGCTGAGCGCCGGTGAATTGCTGACCGGTCTACCGGGCTTCCGGCCATGCACGCCGTACGGCTGCATGAAATTGATCGAAAGCGCCGGCTACAACCTGCGCGGCAAGCACGCGGTCGTGATCGGGCGCAGCAATACCGTCGGCAAGCCGATGGGGCTGCTGCTCTTGCAGGCGAACGCCACAGTCACGATCTGTCACAGCGCGACGCCGGATCTCGGCTATCACACGCGCCAGGCCGACGTTGTGGTCGCAGCGGTCGGCCGCAGGAACACGCTGACCGCCGACATGGTCAAACCCGGTGCCGTCGTGATCGACGTCGGCATGAACCGCGACGACGACGGCAAGCTGTGCGGCGACGTCGACTTCGCCGGCGTCAAGGAAGTGGCCGGCTACATTACGCCCGTGCCGGGCGGCGTCGGACCGATGACGATCACGATGCTGCTGGTGAACACGATCGAAGCCGCCGAAAGAAATTAATTTAATGAATGCCCCAATGAATCCATTGCTAGACTTCTCCGACCTGCCGCGTTTCGATGCGATCAAGCCCGAACATGTGACCCCGGCCATCGACAAGCTGCTCGAACAAAGCCGCGCCGTCGTCGCCAGCCTCGAAGCGCCGCTGCCGGCCGGCGAGCACATAAGCTGGGACGATTTCGTCGAACCGCTGGAAAACACCACCGAACAGATGGGCCGCGCGTGGGGCGTCGTCAGTCACTTGAATGCGGTCATGGATAGGCCGGAGTTGCGCGCCGCTTACAATGAAAACCTGCCCAAGGTTACCGAGTTCTGGACTGCGCTGGCGCAGAATCTCGCGCTGTTCGACAAGTACAAGGCATTGAAAGCGGGCGCTGAATATTCGACGCTGTCGGCCGCACGCAAGAAGATCATCGACAATGCGGTGCGCGATTTCCGCCTCGGCGGCGCTGAACTGGCGGACGACCAGAAACAGCGCTTCGCCGAAATCCAGGAGCAGCACGCCGCGCTCTCCACGCGTTTCTCCGAGAATGTGCTGGATGCGACCAACGATTTCGCGCTGTTCGTCGACGACGAAACCGAGCTCGCGGGTTTGCCGCAGGATGTGAAGCAGGCGGCGCGTGCCGCAGCGGAAAAAGATGGCAAGGCGGGTTACAAGTTCACGCTGCATTTCCCATCGTATTTCCCGATCCTGCAATTCGCCGACCGGCGCGCGTTGCGCGAGACGATTTACCGCGCCAATGCGACCAAGGCGTCGGAACTGGCGACGGCATTCAGCAAGCCGGCCGAATGGGACAATACGCAAAACATCGTCAACCTGTTGAAGCTGCGCGACGAAGAGGCCAAGCTGTTGGGCTACAAGAGTTATGCCGAAGTGTCGCTGGTGCCGAAGATGGCACAAACGCCGGAACAGGTCATCGGATTCCTGCAAGACCTGGCGCGGCGTGCGCGCCCGTTTGCCGAAACCGACTTGGCCGAATTGCGCGCCTTTGCCAAAACCGAACTCGGCATCGAACCGCTCGAAGCCTGGGACATGACGTACGCATCGGAGAAACTGCGTGAACAGCGCTATGCGTTCTCCGAACAAGAGGTGAAGCAGTACTTCCCCGAACCGAAAGTAATCGACGGCTTGTTCCGTCTGGTGCAAACCCTTTTCTCGGTCGACATCAAGCCCGATACGGCGCCGACCTGGCACCCGGACGTGAAATTCTTCCGCATCGAAACGAATGGCAAATTGATCGGCCAGTTCTATCTCGATCTGTACGCGCGCAGCGGCAAACGCGGGGGCGCCTGGATGGACGATGCACGCGGCCGCCGCGCGACTGCGCACGGCGTGCAAACGCCGGTCGCCTACCTGACCTGCAATTTCACCGAACCGGCTGTGGTCGACGGCAAGCCCAAGCCGGCGCTGTTTACGCACGATGAAGTCATTACGCTCTTCCATGAATTCGGCCACGGCTTGCATCACATGCTGACCCAGGTCGACGAGCTCGGCGTGTCCGGCATCTCCGGCGTGGAATGGGACGCGGTCGAATTGCCGTCGCAATTCATGGAAAATTTTTGCTGGGAGTGGGACGTGCTGCAGCACATGACGGCGCACGTCGACACCGGCGCGCCGCTGCCACGTGCGTTGTTCGACAAGATGACTGCCGCCAAGAATTTCCAATCTGGTCTGCAAACCCTGCGCCAAGTCGAGTTTTCGCTGTTCGACATGCATCTGCACTTCGACTACGATCCCTACGACAGCAAGACAGTGCAGGACGTCGTGAACGAAGTGCGGCAGCAGGTCGCGGTCATCGTTCCACCGCCGTTCAACCGCTTCCAGCACTCGTTCAGCCACGTCTTTGCCGGTGGCTATGCGGCGGGTTACTATAGTTATAAATGGGCGGAAGTATTGTCGGCGGATGCCTATAGCGCATTCGAAGAAGCCGGCGCGGCCGGCGGTAACACCTTGTCAGCCGAAACCGGGCGCAAGTTCCAGCAAGAGATCCTGGCAATGGGCGGTTCGCGACCCGCGATCGAATCGTTCAAGGCGTTCCGCGGGCGCGAGCCGACCATCGACGCATTATTGCGACACAGCGGCATGACCGCCTGACGAACAGTGAAACAAGGAATTGAAATGAAGCGCAATCTGTCACTGCCACTATTGTTGGCGCTGTTGCTATGTTCCGCAGTCGCGCATGCCCAGTTGTACAAATGGGTCGGCCCCGACGGCAAGGTGAATTACACCGACACCCCACCTCCACCAAGCGCGTCCGGTGTCGAACAAAAATCGATGAGCGGCGGCGGATCCGACGATGGCGACCTGCCGTATGAATTATCGCAGGCAGTCAAGGGCAATCCGGTCACGCTGTTCACCACCGCGAATTGCCCGGCATGCGACGAAGGACGGCGAATGCTGAACCAGCGCGGCATTCCTTTCAAGGAAAAAACGGTCACCGGCAATGAAGACATCGCCCAATTGAAACAGGCCGGCGGAACGTCGCAATTGCCGTTCCTGACCGTCGGCCGCGCCAAGCAGACCGGCTTCCAGGCGGAGTCGTGGGGCGCGGCGCTGACTGCGGCAGCCTACCCGGAGACCAGCAAGCTGCCGAAGACTTACCACGGTCCGGCAGCCGAGGCGGCTGCCCCGAAGCCGGCGCCTGTCGCCAAGCGCGGTCAGCATAATGAATCGAGCGCTGCTGCAGCGAGCGGGGATGTACCGCCCGCCATCGGCAATGCACCGCCAGGATTCAGGTTCTAAGGTGCGGCGTCGGACATGACACGCATCGATTTCCACAGCAACGTCGCGGACAAGATCGCCTACGCGTGCCGCCTGGTGCGCAAGGCGCGCGCGGCGGGTTGCCGCCTCGTATTGCTGGCTTGCGATCAACGGCAAATGGCCACGCTGGATGAAGCGCTATGGACGTTTTCCGAGCTGGATTTTCTGCCGCATGCGATCGCCAGCTCTGCGGATGCCGCAAGTACTGCAGTGATCCTGGTCGACGACGATAGTGTCGCAGTGCCGCATCACGAGATTCTGATCAACCTGTCCGATCGAACGCCGCATCACTTCGCCCGTTTCGAACGCATGTTTGAAATCATCTCGGCTGACGATGGCGATAAGTCGGCCGGACGGGAACGCTACCGTTTCTATCAGCAGCGCGGCTACCCGATGACCCACTTCGTCGCCAACCAGGCATGATGAACCCGTCCACTCTCGACGCCGGGATTCCCATCCTGACCGAAGTCATCGCGGTGCCGCAGCACGCCGCACCGCAAGATCGCGATCTCGCCACGCCCGCTGCGGCGATCACCGAACCCGAGCCCATGCCTCCCGAGGACCAGGGCTGGATCGAAGACGAGTGGAATCGCATGGAGCGCAAGATCAGCGGCCACATTCTGCAGCAGTTGATGGCGCGCCTCGACTCCGAGATCGAGGGCAGAGTCAGGGACGGCCTGGCCGACGTGCTGCAGACCGCCGTGGAAGGCTTGGCGAATGAGATCAAACGAAACTTGCAGCGAAATCTGGAACAGGTGATTTCAGAAGCCGTCGCGGAAGAAGTCGAGCGAATCCGATCTTTAAAAGAATAAGTATTTCATTCGATTTGTCTCCATTTGAAACGAAAATGGAGAAGTTCTGATCATAAATAAAAATTTCCATGGGTTGATTGTCTACCCAAACAACCAAGAACTTTTTACAATCCCGGTATCGAATAATGGAGATTGTTGTTATGAAAGTGATCGTATTGGGTTCAGGGATTATTGGCACGGCATCGGCCTGGTTCTTGAATAAATCCGGACATGACGTCACCGTCATCGACCGTCAGCCCGGCGCCGCGCAAGAGACCAGCTTTGCCAACGGCTGCCAGATATCGGTCTCGCACGCGGAACCGTGGGCTAATCCGGCCGCCCCGATGAAAGTCTTGAAGTGGCTGGGTCAGGAAGATGCGCCTTTGCTGTTCCGATTGCGGCCGGAATGGCTGCAATGGAAATGGGGCCTGAGTTTCCTGCGCGAATGCACGCCCGCCCGTACCGCTCACAACATC
>DHXL01000241.1:4669-13665 GCA_002415335.1 Oxalobacteraceae bacterium UBA5157 | reverse complement strand
GAATGTTTGAATCGACTACTCAATTCCGTTATACTTCGGCTCTGGTCTTTTTGGCCAGTTTTATTAATGTCGTCACGGTGTATGGGGTTGTGACTCTATGCACCGCATGTGAAAGGTAATCATGACAGTAGAGAAATCCAGCAAGGCCGCCATTATCGCGGACAACGCGCGCGGCCAAAACGATACGGGTTCCCCGGAAGTGCAAGTCGCACTGCTGACGGCTCGCATCAACGAACTCAACGGTCACTTCAAAGCTCACGCCAAAGACCACCATTCTCGCCGCGGCTTGATCATGATGGTCAATCGTCGCAAGAGCCTATTGTCGTACTTGAAGGGCAAGGACGCTACCCGTTATCGTTCACTGATCGAAAAACTCGGCTTGCGCAAGTAATCTTTTTTGAGATATTTCGCCTGGACTCAGTTGCAGTAAGTAGTCGAAATGCCTGCATCAGTTCTCTGATGCGGGCATTTTGTGCTTTAGCGGTTTGTATTGATTCAAGCCACAATAGATGTGTTCAGCAATAAGATGACCGGCCGTTCATGGCCGCGCGTCTGTGGTGAGGTGAACGACAGCCCCTGAAAATCTGTCGGCAAAATAGAAAGGAAACACCGTGTTCAATAAAGTCACCAAAACGTTCCAGTACGGCCAGCATCAGGTAACACTCGAGACCGGCGAAATCGCCCGCCAAGCCTCCGGCGCCGTACTCGTCTCCATAGAAGATACCGTTGTACTCGCAACTGTTGTGGCACGCAAAGATGCGAAGCCAGGCCAGGATTTCTTTCCGCTGACCGTCGATTACGTTGAAAAAACTTATGCAGCCGGCCGCATCCCCGGCGGTTTCTTCAAGCGCGAAGGCCGTCCTTCCGAAAAAGAGACACTCACCTCGCGCTTGATCGATCGCCCGATTCGCCCGCTGTTTCCCGAGGGCTATTTGAACGAAGTCCAGATCATCATTCACGTGTTGTCTGTCAACCCCGAGATCGATCCCGACATCGCGGCGATGATCGGCGCGTCGGCCGCCTTGTCAGTGTCCGGCATCCCGTTCAGCGGCCCCATCGGCGCTGCCCGTGTCGGTTACATCGATGGCCAGTACGTATTGAATCCGACTACTACGCAACTCGCAGCGTCGGATCTCAACCTGGTGGTCGCCGGCACCGAAATTGCGGTGCTGATGGTCGAATCCGAAGCCAAGCAATTATCCGAAGAAATCATGCTCGGCGCGGTGGTTTACGGGCACGACCAGATGAAGGCGGTCATCAATGCGATTCACGATCTGGTGCGCGATGGCGGCAAGCCTGAAGTCGAATGGAACCCGGCGCCGAAAAATGACGCATTGATCGCCCGCGTGGGTCATTTTGCCGAAGCCAAATTGCGTGAAGCGTATCAAACCAAAGACAAGCAAGCGCGTACCGCCAAGCTGAAGGCCGCGACGGTGGAAGTCAACGCTGCCTTGGCCGCGGAAGCTGCTTCGGTCGGCGGCGCTGCACCGGATTCGGCTGACGTCAACAACATCATGTTCGATTTGGAAGCAAGGATCGTCCGGTCGCAAATCCTGGACGGCGAACCGCGTATTGACGGTCGCGACACGCGTACCGTGCGTCCGATCTCGATTCGTACCGGCGTGCTGCCGCGTACCCACGGCTCGGCATTGTTCACTCGTGGCGAAACGCAGGCGCTGGTGATCGCGACACTCGGCACCGCACGCGATGAACAGAAAATCGATGCCTTGATGGGCGAGTACTCGGATCGCTTCATGCTTCACTACAACATGCCTCCATTTGCCACCGGTGAGACCGGCCGCGTCGGTACGCCGAAACGGCGCGAAATTGGCCACGGTCGTTTGGCGAAGCGCGCACTGATCGCCGCCTTGCCGGCGCCCGAAGATTTCAGCTATTCCGTACGCCTGGTTTCCGAGATTACCGAATCGAACGGCTCGTCCTCGATGGCTTCGGTCTGCGGCGGGTGCCTGGCATTGATGGATGCCGGGGTACCGATGACTGCGCACGTTGCAGGTATTGCGATGGGCTTGATCAAGGATGGCGGCAAGTTCGCGGTCTTGACCGACATTCTGGGCGATGAAGATCATCTGGGCGACATGGACTTCAAAGTGGCCGGCACCGCTAACGGCATCACGGCGTTGCAGATGGATATCAAAATCCAGGGCATCACCAAGGAAATCATGCAAGTGGCGTTGGCGCAAGCCAAGGAAGGCCGCATGCACATCCTCGCCAAGATGCAGGAAGCGGTACCGCACGGCAAGACCGAGTTGTCCGATTTTGCGCCACGCTTAATTACGGTCAAGATCAATCCGGAAAAAATTCGCGACGTGATCGGCAAGGGCGGTGCGGTGATTCGTGCGCTGACCGAAGAGACAGGTACCCAGATCGACATCAGCGATGAAGGCGTGGTTACGATCGCTTCGGTCGACGCTGCCGCGGGCCAGGAAGCTAAACGCCGCATCGAAGAATTGACCGCTTCGGTCGAAGTCGGCAAGACCTACGACGGTATCGTTCTGAAGTTGCTCGACTTTGGCGCCATCGTGCAAGTCATGCCGGGTAAGGACGGCTTGCTGCATATCAGCCAAATCGCCAACGAGCGCGTCAACGCGGTTGCCGACTACCTGAAAGAAGGCCAGCAGGTGCGCGTCAAAGTACTGGAAACCGACGATCGTGGCCGCCTCAAATTGTCAATGAAGGCTGCTGCCGCTGAAGATGGTACCGAGCCGGCACAGCAACAGCACTAAGCAACAACACCAAGGCGCTGATTCTGGCGTCGTGAACAATGAACCGCTCGCGGCGCAAGCCCGAGCGGTTTTTTTACGGCTTCAATCGTACGCTTCGATTGCGGATCGTGACCGCTTGCGTTCTTCTGGGACATGCTTGCGGCAACGGCCGACAGCGAAGCCTGCGGTGTCGAATGGCTCGCGTAATCCGACTTATGCTACGACCGCAGGACGGCCGCAACGGCCGCTTGCCGGCCCGGCATTTTTTGCGCAGTGACGTACAATGTGGTCATCATTTTTTGACGAGACCAATCTATGCGCGCAATCGAAATCACTCAGCCCGGCCCTCCCGACGTATTGCAGCTGTGCGACCGGCCGATGCCGGATTTGAAGCCCGGCGAGATCATGATCAGAGTCCACGCAGCGGGCGTGAACCGACCCGATGTGGTGCAACGCACCGGGCATTACCCGGTGCCGCCGGGCGCATCGGATTTGCCTGGCCTCGAAGTGGCCGGAGAGATTGTGAGCGGGGACTTGACCGGCAGTCCTTTCAAGGTGGGTGACATGGTGTGCGCACTGGTACAAGGTGGCGGCTATGCTGAATACTGCGCAGCGCCTGTAGCCCAGTGCCTGCCCATCCCGCGCGGCTTAAGCGCGATTGAAGCAGCGTCGCTGCCGGAGACTACCTTTACCGTGTGGAGCAATGTGTTCGATCGCGTCAAGTTGCGCGCCGGCGAAACCTTCCTGGTGCAGGGCGGCACGTCAGGCATCGGCGTCACCGCAATCCAGATTGCCGCGGCCTTCGGCCACCGGGTCTTCGCGACGGCCGGCACGGAGGAGAAACGCCGAACCTGCGAGGCGCTCGGCGCGGAGCGCGGCATTAACTATCGCACTGAGGATTTTGCCGAAGTCGTGAAACAGGCGACTGGCGGCAAAGGGGTCGATGTGATTCTTGATATGGTCGGCGGTGACTATGTCGCGCGTGAGATCAACTGCCTGGCAGACGATGGACGCTTGGCCGTAATCGCCCTGCTGGGCGGCATGAAGGCCCAGCTTGATCTCGGCCAACTGCTGCGGCGGCGCTTAACCGTCACCGGATCCACTTTGCGGCCACGCTCGATTGAATTCAAGGCTGCGATCGTGGCTAATTTGCGCGAACATGTGTGGCCTTTGCTTGAGTCCGGCAAGATCAAGCCGGTGATCTATCGGACATTTCCTCTCGAACAAGCAGCACAAGCGCATACATTAATGGAGAGTAGCCAGCATGTCGGCAAGATCATGTTGCAGGTTCTTTGAAAATCGAATCGCTTTTCTGCATGATCGAGGTTCATTGTTTCCGCACTTTCCCCGGTAAATTGAGGGCTCCGTTTGACCCATCTCGTCCCGCGCGCTAGAATGTCGGGTTGTTAGAATCTTGGGCTGTCCTATGCGTCGCAAACTCATCGCCGGTAATTGGAAAATGAACGGCAGCCTTGCTGCTAACGCCGCATTGTTGACCGGGATTAAACGCGAGCTCGGATCTCCCGCTTGCGACGTTGTGGTGTGCGTGCCATCGCCTTATCTTGCGCAATGCCAGGCTGAGCTGGTCGATACCGCCGTTGCCTTGGGCGCGCAAGACTTGTCACCGCATGAGGCTGGGGCTTACACCGGTGAAGTGTCGGCCGCGATGTTGCTCGATTTTGGTTGCCGATACGTAATCGTCGGTCACTCCGAGCGGCGTGCTTACCACGGCGAGAACAATGAGCTGGTTGCGCACAAGGCAGTACAGGCAATCAAAGCTGGCTTGATTCCAATCGTATGCGTTGGCGAAACACTGACCGAGCGCAATGCGGGACAGACGGAACTCGTGGTCGGACAGCAACTCGATGCCGTCCTGGACGCAATCAGTGCTGCCGATGTGGCGCGCATCGTGATTGCGTACGAACCGGTATGGGCAATCGGCACCGGCGTCACGGCAACGCCGCGCATGGCGCAGGATGTGCATGAGATGCTGCGCGCCCGGCTTGCGGCAAAGCACGCCGCGACCTCCTGCGATGTGCCGATTCTGTATGGTGGCAGCATGAAACCTGACAATGCCGGAGAATTGCTTGCCATGCCGGATATTGATGGTGGCCTGATAGGCGGCGCCGCTTTAAAGGCGGCCGACTTCCTTGCGATAATAAAGGCCACGCAAACGAATTGATGCAGAGCTACACACCAACTGATGCATACCGACAGAATTAACCCGCGATTGGAAATAACAGCATGAACTCTCTACTCACCATCATCATCGTCGTCCAGGTGTTGTCCGCTTTGACGATCATCGGCCTTGTGCTGCTCCAGCACGGAAAGGGCGCCGACATGGGGGCCGCCTTTGGTTCGGGTGCTTCCGGTAGCCTGTTCGGCGCAACCGGGTCGTCCAACTTCTTGTCCAAATCAACCGGCGCCGCAGCCTTCATATTTTTTGCAGCGACTCTTGCGTTAGCCTATCTCGGTACCAGCCGTCACGCGGCGAGCGGTGGCGGGGTGATGGAAAATTTGCCGACCACTTCCGCGCCCGCTACAGCATCCGCGACGGTCACCGCATCGACACCAGCGAGTGCACCGGCGGCTGCGGCAACTACGTCTGCGGGCGGCGCGAGTCAGTCGAATCAAATCCCCAAATAAGCATGATGAGTTTGATCTGGCGCAATGTTTTGGCGCAATTGTGCGTTGAGCAAAAGCGTTAAAGCGAGTTACAATGTAGGACTTAAGCCGACGTGGTGAAACTGGTAGACACGCTATCTTGAGGGGGTAGTGGCGAAAGCTGTGCGAGTTCGAGTCTCGCCGTCGGCACCAAACAATAATACGGCCAGCGAAGGAGTTCCCTAAGCTGGCTTTTTATCGAGAATCATCGTTCGATTGGAGTTTTTTTTGGCTAATCATTCAACGAATTTTTCAATAGATCGTTCAACAGACCGTTCAATATATCGCGTCCAATTGTGAACCTCGAAACCTACTTCCCCGTTCTCTTATTTATTCTCGTCGGTATCGGCGTCGGTGTAGTGCCGCAATTGCTGGGCCGCATCCTGGCGCCATTCAAACCCGATGACGCGAAGCTGTCGCCCTATGAGTGCGGCTTCGAGGCGTTCGAAGACGCGCGCATGAAGTTCGATGTGCGCTACTATTTGATAGCGATCCTGTTCATTTTATTCGATCTGGAAACCGCATTTTTCTTTCCATGGGGCGTCGCGATGCGCGATCTCGGTTGGCCCGGTTTCTTGGCGATGCTGGTGTTCATCATCGAATTTGCCGTCGGATTCTGGTACATCTGGAAGAAAGGTGCCCTTGATTGGGAGTGAGTCATGTCAATTGAAGGCGTATTAAACGAAGGTTTCGTTACCACATCGCTGGACAAGCTGATTAATTGGTCCAGGACCGGGTCCATGTACCCAATGACATTTGGCCTGGCTTGCTGTGCGGTGGAGATGATGCATGCAGGCGCCGCTCGCTACGATTTGGAGCGTTTCGGCTTCATGTTCCGGCCCTCACCACGCCAATCCGACGTAATGATCGTGGCCGGTACGCTATGCAACAAGATGGCGCCCGCGTTGCGCAAGGTCTACGACCAGATGCCTGAGCCACGCTGGGTGATCTCGATGGGTTCCTGCGCCAATGGCGGCGGTTACTACCATTATTCGTATTCGGTGGTGCGCGGTTGCGACCGCATCGTGCCCGTCGACGTCTATGTGCCGGGGTGTCCGCCGACTGCGGAAGCGCTGCTGTACGGGATCTTGCAGTTGCATAACAAGATCAAGCGCACCAATACGATCGCGCGCTAGCGGGCGGCACAAAAAATATGATGACGAAACTTGAAACCCTTGAAGCTGCCTTGCGCAATGCGCTTGGAAGCCATATTCAAAGTCTGACTGTCGCGTTGGGTGAAGTCACGGTGGTGGTCCAAGCCTCGGATTACCTGCAGGTGATGCGCGCGTTGCGCGACCATAAAGACTTGCGCTTTGAAGAATTGATCGACCTTTGCGGTGTCGACTATTCGGCTCACGGCGATGGCACATGGAGCGGCGCGCGTTTCGCCGCAGTCTCTCACTTATTGTCGATGACGCATAACTGGCGCCTGCGGTTGCGCGTCTTTGCGCCCGATGACGAGATGCCGGTGCTGCCTTCGGTGATGGAGATATGGTCTTCCGCCGATTGGTACGAGCGCGAGGCTTTCGATTTCTTTGGCATCCTGTTTGACGGCCACAACGACCTGCGCCGCATTCTGACGGACTATGGTTTCATCGGCCATCCGTTCCGCAAGGATTTTCCAGTCTCCGGTTATGTCGAGATGCGCTACGACCCTGAGCAAAAGCGCGTCATCTACCAACCCGTGACGATCGAGCCGCGCGAGAACGTCCCGCGTGTAATTCGTGAAGAACAGTACGGGGCATCCCATGGCTGAAATCAAGAACTACACGCTCAACTTCGGTCCGCAGCATCCGTCCGCGCACGGGGTGTTGCGACTGGTGCTCGAACTGGACGGCGAAGTTATCGAGCGCGCCGATCCGCATATCGGCTTGTTGCATCGCGGTACCGAAAAACTGGCTGAACAAAAAACCTATCTACAATCCTTACCGTACATGGATCGACTCGACTACGTGTCGATGATGTCCAACGAGCATGCCTACGTGATGGCCATCGAGAAGTTATTGGGTCTCGAAGTGCCGCTGCGGGCGCAGTATATCCGGGTGATGTTCGATGAAATCACGCGGCTGCTGAACCATCTGCTATGGCTGGGCTGCCAGGGACTTGACGTCGGCGCCATGGGCCCGTTCCTGTATGCGTTCCGCGACCGCGAAGATCTCATGGACTGCTACGAAGCCGTCTCGGGCGCGCGTATGCATGCGGCTTACTATCGTCCGGGCGGCGTGTATCGTGACTTGCCTGACGCGATGCCGCAGCACAAGGCCTCCATCATTCGCAACGCCAAGGCGATCAAGCAGCTAAATGAAAATCGCCAAGGGTCGCTGCTCGATTTCATCGAAGATTTCACGAATCGGTTTCCCACCTCGGTCGACGAGTACGAGACCTTGCTGACGGATAATCGGATATGGAAGCAACGACTGGTCGGTGTCGGTGTCGTGTCGCCCGAGCGCGCCAAGGCGATGGGCTTCACCGGTCCGATGCTGCGCGGTTCCGGGATCGAATGGGATTTGCGCAAGAAGCAGCCGTACGAAGTGTACGACTTGCTCGACTTCGACATTCCGGTCGGCACCAACGGCGACTGCTACGACCGCTACCTGGTGCGGGTTGAAGAAATGCGTCAATCGAACCGCATCATCCAACAGTGCATTGAGTGGCTGCGTAATAACCCCGGTTCGGTGATGACCGACAATCACAAGGTGGCGCCGCCGTCACGCGTCAATATGAAGACGAATATGGAGGACTTGATTCATCACTTCAAGCTCTTCACCGAAGGTTTTCACGTGCCGCCCGGCGAAGCCTATGCGGCGGTCGAGCATCCGAAGGGCGAATTCGGCGTTTATTTCATATCGGACGGCGCCAACAAGCCGTATCGGATGAAGCTTCGCACGCCTGGATTTGCGCACTTGCAAGGGTTCAACGAAATGACCAAGGGGCACATGCTCGCCGATGCCGTGACAATCATCGGCAATCAGGACATCGTGTTTGGCGACATTGACCGCTGACGCGGTTGATCATTGAGGCATAGATAATGCTGTTATCAGAGCAAGCGTACAAAAGAATCGATCGCGAAGTCGCAAAATTTCCTGTGGATCAAAAGCAATCTGCGGTAATGGCCGCGCTCGCCATCGCGCAAGATGAAACCGGCTGGCTGCCACCGGAAGTGATGCAGGATATCGCCGATTATCTTGGCATGGCCACCATTGCGGTCCAGGAGGTCGCAACGTTCTACAACATGTACAACACCAAGCCGGTCGGGAAAAACAAGATTTCTGTATGCACCAACCTGCCCTGCGCCTTATCCGGCGGCGAGAAGGCCGCGCACTACCTGAAACACAAGCTCGGTATCGATTACAAAGAGACCACGGCCGACGGTCAGTTCACGCTGGTAGAGGGCGAATGCATGGGCGCATGCGGTGACGCGCCGGTCATGCTGGTCAATAACAAACGCATGTGCAGCTGGATGTCGGACGACAAGATTGACGCCCTGGTGGAAGAGTTGAAAAAATGACCAGCCTGCACAATCGTCATATCAATCCGCTGATCCTTGCGGGCCTTGATGGCCAGAACTGGCATCTGTCCGACTACGTCAAGCGCGGCGGCTACGAAGCG
>DHXL01000241.1:0-4416 GCA_002415335.1 Oxalobacteraceae bacterium UBA5157 | reverse complement strand
TGCGCGGCCGTGGCGGGGCGGGATTCCCGACGGGCTTGAAGTGGAGTTTCATGCCGCGCCAGTTTCCCGGTCAAAAATATCTGGTCTGCAATTCGGATGAAGGCGAGCCGGGCACGTTCAAGGATCGCGACATCATCCGCTACAACCCGCATGCGCTGATCGAGGGCATGGCGATCGGCGCGTACGCGATGGGCATTACCGTCGGCTACAACTACATACACGGCGAAATTTGGGCCGACTATGAGCGTTTTGAAGACGCATTGGAAGAAGCGCGCGCCGCCGGGTTCCTCGGCGATAAGATCATGGGTAGCGACCTCAATTTCCAGCTGCATGCATTTCACGGTTTCGGCGCCTACATCTGCGGCGAAGAAACCGCGCTGCTCGAGTCGCTTGAAGGCAAGAAAGGTCAACCGCGCTTCAAGCCGCCGTTTCCGGCCAGCTTCGGCATGTACGGCAAGCCGACCACGATCAATAATACCGAGACGTTTGCCGCCGTGCCTTTCGTATTCCGCATGGGCAGTGAAGCGTATGCGGCCCTAGGCAAGCCAAATAATGGCGGCACCAAGATTTTCTCGATGTCCGGCGACGTCGCCAAGCCCGGCAATTATGAAGTGCCGCTCGGCACACCGTTCGCCACGTTGCTCGAACTCGCGGGCGGTATGCGCGACGGGAAGAAAATCAAGGCCGTGATTCCAGGCGGATCGTCGATGCCGGTGCTGACCGGCGACGTGATGATGGCGACCGACATGGATTACGATTCGATCGCGAAGGCCGGCTCGATGCTGGGGTCCGGCGCCGTAATCGTGATGGATGAGACGCGCTGCATGGTCAAGTCGCTTTTGCGCCTGTCGTATTTCTACTTTGAAGAATCTTGCGGCCAGTGCACGCCATGCCGCGAAGGCACAGGCTGGCTGTATCGCATCGTGCACCGGATCGAGCACGGCCTAGGCCGCCCCGAGGATTTGGATCTGCTGAATTCGCTTGCCGACAATATCCAGGGGCGCACCATTTGCGCACTGGGCGACGCGGCGGCGATGCCGGTGCGGGCCTTTATCAAGAATTATCGCGAAGAATTTGAATACCACATCGAGCACAAGCACTGTTTGGTGCCCGCTTACGTTTAACGGATCCGGTGCGCTCAACGCACCCTACGGCAAAAAATCAGAGCCATGGTTGAAATCGAAATAGACGGCAAGAAAGTTGAAGTGCAAGAAGGCAGTATGGTGATGGACGCCGCCAACAAGCTTGGCACCTACATCCCGCATTTTTGCTATCACAAGAAATTGTCCATCGCGGCCAACTGCCGCATGTGCCTGGTCGAAGTCGAGAAGGCGCCGAAGCCCTTGCCGGCTTGCGCCACTCCGGTGACGGCCGGCATGATCGTACGCTCCAATAGTGACAAGGCGGTCCAGGCGCAAAAAGGCGTGATGGAATTCCTGCTGATCAATCATCCGCTCGATTGCCCGATTTGCGATCAAGGCGGCGAATGCCAATTGCAGGATCTGGCGGTGGGCTACGGTGCATCTTCTTCGCGCTACGAAGAGGAAAAACGGGTAGTGGCACCGAAAGATGCCGGCCCGCTGATTTCGATGCAAGAAATGACGCGTTGCATTCACTGCACTCGTTGCGTCCGTTTTGGTCAGGAAATCGCCGGCGTGATGGAACTCGGCATGCTGGGCCGCGGCGAGCACGCCGAGATTACCTCGTTCATCGGCAAAACCCTCGACTCGGAATTGTCCGGCAACATGATCGATCTGTGCCCGGTCGGTGCGCTGACCTCGAAGCCGTTCCGTTACAGCGCACGCACCTGGGAACTGTCGCGCCGTAAATCGGTGAGCCCGCATGACGGCCTCGGCGCGAACTTGCTGGTTCAGGTCAAGAACAACAAAGTGATGCGCGTGCTGCCGCTCGAAAATGAAGCCATCAACGAATGCTGGTTGTCGGACAAGGACCGATTCTCGTATGACGGGCTCAACAGCGCGGAACGGCTGACCAAGCCAATGATCAAGCAGGGCGGCGAATGGAAAGAAATCGATTGGCAAACTGCGCTTGAATATGTCGCGCATGGCCTGAAAAATATCAGCCACGAACACGGCGCCGACGCCATCGCCGCACTTGCAACGCCGCATTCGACCGTTGAAGAATTGTTCCTGCTACAGAAGGTCGTGCGCGGTCTCGGGTCCGAAAATATCGACTTCCGTCTGCGCCAAACTGACTTTTCGCTCGATGCTGACGTCAAGCCTTGGCTCGGCATGCCGATCGCACAGTTTGGCCAGATCAATCGTGCCTTCGTCATCGGCTCGTTCCTGCGCAAGGATCATCCCTTGCTTGCGTCGCGTCTGCGCAACGCGGTCAAGGGTGGCGCCCAGTTATCTATCCTGCACGCGTCGGACGACGATCTGCTGATGCCGGTCGCGAACAAGATGATCATCGCGCCGTCCGACTGGCTCGCCGCATTATCCGAAGTGGTGGCCGCAGTGGCCCAGGCGAAGCAAATCGCCGCGCCTGCCGGCTTTGAAAACATTACGCCGTCCAGCACTGCGACGGCGATCGCGGCCAGCCTTCTGTCGGGCGATTCAACCAAGCGCGCGGTTTGGCTTGGCAACGCGGCGGCACAGCACCCGCAAGCGTCCCTCCTGCACGCAGCGGCGCAGTGGATCGCGCAAAACACGGATGCCACGCTCGGTTATCTGACCGAGGCGGCAAACACCGTCGGCGGCTATCTGGTCGGCGCGACGGCCAAGAATGCGGCGCCGGCATTTGCGACGCCCAAGAAGGCATATGTCCTGTTAAACGCCGAGCCTTTGCTCGACAGTGACAATCCGCACGCGGCACACACGGCCCTGGACAAGGCTGAGATGGTCATCGCCATGTCGGCTTATCGGCACGGGATGGACTACGCCGATGTCTTGCTGCCCATCTCGCCGTTCACCGAAACCTCGGGTACTTTCGTCAATTGTGAAGGACGTGCACAGAGCTTCAATGGCACCGTCAAACCTCTGGGCGAAGCACGTCCGGCATGGAAGGTATTGCGCGTGCTCGGAAACTTGCTCGGCCTCGCGGGATTCGATTACGAGACCTCGGAAGCGATCCGCAATGAAGCGATTGGCAAGGACGTGACG
The DNA here is from genome assembly GCA_002415335.1 of Oxalobacteraceae bacterium UBA5157. Lineage (GTDB taxonomy): Bacteria > Pseudomonadota > Gammaproteobacteria > Burkholderiales > Burkholderiaceae_D > UBA5157. The sequence continues at coordinate 1,294 of DHXL01000241.1, read as the reverse complement.
GACCTGTCGTCGCGTCTGAATAACCTGAGCCGGCATGTAATCCAAGCGGGCACGTATGCAGTCGCGAACGGCGCGCTCGAACGCATTACGAACGTACCGATCTATTTCGCCGACGCCGTTACGCGCCGTTCTGAGCCGTTGCAGAGCACGGCCGATGCCACTGCTCCACAGGCTTGGATGTCTGCCAGCTTGTTGGCGCAACTGGCGATCAAGGTCGGCGACAAGGTTAAGGTGGCACAAGGCAACGCCAGCGCGATTCTGTCGGTAGCACTCGACGCCCGTCTTCCTGCGAATGTGGTACGAGTGGCCGCCGCCCATCCATCGACTGCGACACTAGGCCCGATGTTTGGCGCACTTGCGATTGAAAAAGCAACCGGGGAGGGGGCCTAATGGCGCTGCCTGAATTTGTCGGCACGATCAACACCGCGGGTGCGAACCTGGTCGGCTATACCTGGCCGTTCTTCTGGACCTTGATCAAAATATTGTGCGTAGTCTTGCCGGTCATGGGGCTGGTCGCCTATCTGACTCTGTGGGAACGCAAGCTGCTGGGTTGGATTCAGATCCGGATCGGCCCAAACCGGGTCGGTCCCGCTGGCCTGTTGCAGCCAATCGCCGATGCGCTCAAGCTGCTGTTCAAGGAAATCATTATCCCGACCAAGTCGGACAAGGTCTTGTTCATAATCGGGCCGATCATGACCATCATGCCCGCGCTCGCCGCGTGGGTGGTCATTCCGTTCGGTCCGGAAGTCGTTCTGGCGAACGTGAACGCCGGTTTGCTGCTTCTGATGGCAATCACGTCGATGGAAGTCTACGGCATCATCATCGCCGGCTGGTCCTCGAATTCGAAGTACGCATTCATGGGTGCGATGCGTGCTTCGGCCCAGATGGTGTCATATGAAATCGCAATGGGTTTTGTGCTGGTGATCGTGTTGATGGTCTCGGGCAGTCTCAATCTGACCGATATCGTCATGATGCAGAATAAGGGACACTTTGCGGGAATCGGGTTGAATTTCCTGTCCTGGAATTGGTTGCCGCTGCTGCCGGTGTTCGTAATCTACCTGATCTCCGGCCTGGCCGAATGCAATCGCCACCCGTTCGACGTGGTCGAAGGCGAGAACGAGATTGTCGGCGGCCATATGGTCGAATACTCAGGCATGTCGTACGCGATGTTCTTCCTGGCCGAATACTCGAATATGATCTTGATCGGAACACTGGCCTCGCTAATGTTCCTCGGCGGATGGGCATCGCCGCTCGCAGTGCTGAGCTTCATCCCCGGCTGGATCTGGCTCGGCAT
>DHXL01000240.1:7543-10719 GCA_002415335.1 Oxalobacteraceae bacterium UBA5157 | reverse complement strand
TTCTATGTCGGCAAGGAGCGCGCCGCCGGGCCGGAAGCGGCGCTGCTGTCGCGCGCGCGGCTGATGTTCGCGGCGGGCGCGCCGCATCGCTTCGGCGATAAATTCTTCGCTTCGCTGGCCGGCATCACGGACGCCAATGGGCGCTCGCCGTTCTGGGAAGCATTGGGGCGCAAGTTTTTCCAGATGGATTTCCTTGAGGCGGAGCGCGTGATCGAAGGCGCGCGCAATCGCACCCTGATCGTCGAATTGATGCCGCATTATCCCGTGTATGTGCCGCTGCTGCCGGGCGACGCACAGGCGGCGATGGGCCAGGTGCATGCCGAAGGCGAAGTGCCGTTTCGAATCCTGTCCGAAGAAGGTTTCCAGCCGGACGAGTTCATCGACATCTTCGACGGCGGACCGATCTTGCAGGCGCATAAGAACGCGTTGCGTTCGTTCTCCGCGTCGATGCTGCGCCAGGTGACGGGTGCGGTGTTGGCGGCGGATCAGGCGCAGCCGGTGCGCTATCTGATCGGCACCGCGCGCCCCGAGAATTTCCGCGCCATGATCGTCGAGTGCAGCGCGCTCGAATTGTCCGCCGGCGCAGCGCTGCCGGCGCACGCATTGCGCGGCCTTGATGTGGTGGCCGGTGATTCGGTATTGTGCGTCCGCTTTTGAGAAAATTTATGAGGCCGCCGATGTTAGTCGTACGCGCAATCAAGGAGCATGACCTCGACGGCTTGCTGGCACTCGCTTCCCAGGTGGGCGGCGGTATGACCACGCTCAAGGCCGACCGCGGCATGCTCGGCAACCGGGTCGACGTCGCCTGTGCCTCGTTCGCCGAAAAGATCGCGCCGCCGCAACGCGATTACCTGTTCGTGATGGAAGACACCGCCAACGCGCGACTGGTCGGCGTCTGCGCGATCAAGAGCGCGGTCGGCCTGGAAGAGCCGTTCTACAATTACCGGATCGGGACGCTGGTGCACTCCAGCAATGAACTCAAGGTGTTTTCGCGGATGGAGACGCTGTACCTGTCGAACGACCTGACCGGCAGCGCCGAACTGTGCTCGCTGTTCCTGCATCCCGATTACCGCAACGGCACCAACGGCAAATTATTATCCAAGAGCCGCTTCCTGTTCATCGCACAATTCCCGCATTTGTTTTCGGAGAAATTGATCGCGGAGATGCGCGGCTTCCAACGCGCCGACGGCAGCTCGCCGTTCTGGGACAGCCTCGGACGTCACTTCTTCAAGATGGATTTCAATCGCGCCGACGATCTCAGCAGCCTCGGCAAAAAATCCTTTATCGCCGAGTTGATGCCGCGTCATCCGCTGTATGTCGACTACCTGCCGCCGGAAGCGAAAGAGGTGATCGGCCTGGTGCATGTCGATACTGCGCCGGCGCGCCACTTGCTTGAGCAGGAAGGCCTGTACTACGAAGGTTACGTCGATATTTTCGATGCCGGTCCAGTGCTGCAGGCGCGCGTGTCCGCGCTGCGCGCGTTGCGTGAAAGCGCGCTGGCGATCGTCGAAACCGCGAAACAGGATGGAGCGAACGAGAGTCCGGTTCTCGTTTCAAACACGGTGATGCGCGACTTCCGCATTATCGCCGCGCACGCACATCCGGAACACGGCCGCATCGCGCTGGCGGCCGACGATCTCAGTCTATTGGCGTGTAAAGCCGGCGATCCGGTCCGCACGATGTCGTTGAATCCAAAGAAGAACACTCATGCATAGTCACTATCTGAACGGCCGCTGGGTCGCCGGTGAAGGCCAGCCATTGCACGTGCACAATCCCGCCACCGGCGCCGAAATCTGGGCCGGCACCGCCGCCACCTCGGCCGATATCGAGGTCGCGTGCAAGGCGGCGCGCGCCAGCTTCGGCGCGTGGGCGCGCACGCCGCTGTCCGGGCGGATCGCGGTCTGCAACCGCTTCCGCGATTTGTTGAGACAACACGCGGAAGAACTGGCCGCGCTGATTTCGCTGGAAGTCGGCAAGCCCTTGTGGGAGGCACGCACCGAAGTCACGTCGATGGCCAACAAGGTCGATATCTCGGCCCAGGCCTATGCCGTTCGCACCGGCGAATCGAGCGCGAACATCGCCGACGGCGATGCGGTATTGCGACACCGTCCGCACGGCGTGTTCGGCGTGTTCGGCCCCTATAATTTTCCCGGTCATCTGCCGAACGGACACATCGTGCCGGCACTGATCGCCGGTAACACGGTCGTCTTCAAGCCGAGCGAATACGCACCGCAAACCGCGATCAAGACCGTCGAATTGTGGGCACGCGCCGGCTTGCCGGCCGGCGTCATCAACCTGCTCAACGGCGCACGCGATACCGGCGCCGCGCTGGCGCAGCATCCGGAACTGGACGGCATCCTGTTCACCGGCAGCTACCACACCGGCGTGATTCTGCACCGCCAGTTTGCCGGCCATCCGGGCAAGATGCTGGCGCTCGAGATGGGTGGCAATAACGCACTGGTGGCCTGGCAGGTCGGCAACCTGGACGCGGCCGTGCATCATGCAATTTTCTCGGCGTTCGTCAGCGCCGGCCAGCGCTGCACCTGCGCGCGGCGCCTGATCGTCGAGGACTCCGCTGCCGGACGGGCGTTCATCGATCGCCTGGTCGAGGTGGCCGGCAAGATCAGCGTCGGCCCCTGCGACCAAACCCCGCCGCCCTTCATGGGGCCGGTGGTGTCGGCCGCGATCGCACAGCGGTTGCTGCAAGCGCAGGCGGATTTGCTCGCGCACGGCGGCAGGGCGCTGCTGGCGATGCGCCACCTGGCCGAGGGAACCGGCTTCCTGTCGCCGGGCATCGTCGATGTGACCGATGCCGTGGCCGTCCCCGATGAAGAGTGGTTCGGCCCGCTGCTGCAGGTGATTCGCGTGCCCGATTTCGATGCGGCGCTGGCGGCGGCCAATGCCACCGAATACGGTCTGGCAGCCGGATTGCTGAGCGACGATGCGGCGTTATGGCAGCGCTTCCTGATCGGCGCGCGCGCCGGTGTCGTCAACTGGAACCGGCCGACGACCGGTGCCGCCAGTACCGCGCCGTTCGGCGGTATCGGCAAGTCCGGCAATCATCGGCCGAGCGCGTATTACGCCGCCGACTATTGCGCGTATCCGGTGGCATCGATAGAAAACAGCGTGCTGGAAATGCCGAAGCAGCTTTCGCCCGGCCTGTTTTTCTAGCTCAA
>DHXL01000240.1:3106-7219 GCA_002415335.1 Oxalobacteraceae bacterium UBA5157 | reverse complement strand
TGGTCGGCCCGTCGCACAACTACGCCGGCCTGTCGTTCGGCAACGTCGCGTCGTTCAACAACGTCAAGAGCGTCTCCAATCCGCGTGAAGCGGCATTGCAAGGCTTGGCCAAGATGCGCGCGTTGGCGCAGCGCGGTTTCGCGCAAGCCTTGCTGCCGCCGCAAGCGCGCCCGAATTTTGCGCTGTTGCGCAGCGTCGGTTTCGGCGGCAGCGATGCCGATGTGCTGGCGCGCGCCTTCAGGGAAGCGCCGGCGATCCTGGCTTGCGCGTATTCGGCGTCGTCGATGTGGACTGCCAATGCGGCCACCGTCAGCCCATCGCCCGACACGGCGGACGGACGCACCCATTTCACGGTCGCCAACCTGAACAGCAAACTGCATCGCTCCTACGAGCATGCGCAAACCGAGCGTACGCTGCGCGCAGTGTTCAAGGATGACCAGCATTTTGTGGTGCACGGCGCGCTGCCGGCGACGCCGGCTTTCGGCGATGAGGGCGCCGCCAACCACACCCGCCTCAGCGCGCGGCACGGCGTTGCGGGCGTCGAGATCTTCGTTTACGGGCGCGTCGAATTCGATGCGAATGCCCCGGCACCGAAGCGTTTTCCGGCGCGTCAAACGCTGGAGGCGAGCCAGGCCGTGGCGCGCCTGCACGGCTTGCATGCGCAACGCACGGTGTATCTGGCGCAAGACCCGGACGTGATCGATCAGGGCGTATTCCACAACGATGTGATCTCGGTTGGCAATGGCAATGTCTTGTTCTATCACCAACAGGCCTTCCGCGATGAAGCGGCCAGTCTGCTCGCGCTAAAGCGAGCCTTGGCCGAGGTTGGAAGCGAATTCCAACCGGTGCGGGTGGCGATGGCCGATGTGTCGGTGGCGGACGCGGTTTCCAGCTACCTGTTCAACAGCCAGCTGCTGACCAAGCCGAACGGAAAGATGGCACTAGTCGTGCCGCACGAATGCCAGGAGAACCAGTCCGTGGCGCGCTACTTGCAGGGCTTGATCGCCGCCGGTGGGCCGATCGACGAGTTAATCAGTTTCGACCTGCGGCAAAGCATGCGCAACGGCGGCGGTCCTGCCTGCCTGCGCTTGCGCGTGGTACTGACCGATGCCGATGCGCAGGCCATGCACCAGCGCGTGATCATGACGGAAGCGCTCTATGAACGGCTGGTGGCGTGGGTCGAGAAATACTATCGCGACCGCCTGCTGCCGGGCGACCTGGCGGACCCGGCACTGGCAATCGAAGTGCAGACCGCGCTCGCTGAACTGGAAAATATCCTCGATCTGCCGGGATTATATGCGGCATAGCGCCTGTTTTTCGCGCGCAAATTGGGCGTGACTCGCTCTATAGTGCCGATCATGCTGAATCCATGTCTCATTTTCGCAAGACGAGGTCGCGCCTATGGTTTGATCCGATGTGGTTAGCTGCTTCAATATGGGCAGTCTTTGCAGCAGGCCCAAATTAAAAGTACATCGAAGTACTAAACAATTTTTCATTCAGGTTGGAGGACATATGAAGCGCATCAAATCCTTGTTGGTGGTGGTGGCAGGTCTCGTAATGGGTTTAGCAGCAACGGCGGTACAGGCGCGTACCCTGGATGAAATCAAGGCCGATGGCAAGATCATCATCGCGACCGAAGGCGCTTACCCGCCCTTCAATTATTTTCAGGGCTCCAAGCTGACCGGTTTCGAAGTGGAGCTGGCGGAGGCGATGGCCAAGAAAATGGGTCTCGCAGTTGAATGGAAAGCCTTGTCGTTCGACGCCTTGCTGGCCGGCCTGCGTCAGGATCGGTGGGACATGGTGATTGCCTCGTTCGGGATTACCGCAGATCGTTCCAAGGCCGTGACTTTCACCAGCCCGGATTATTGCAGCGGAGGCGTGATCGTGTCGAAAGATCCGAACATCCGCACCGCCGATTCGCTGGTCGGCAAGACGGTCGCCGTGCAAACCGGCTCGACCTACATGGAAAACGTCAAGAAGATCCCCGGCGTCAAGGACGTGAAGAATTTTCCGCAGGATACCGACGCCCGCTCGGCTTTGATCAATGGCCGCGTCGACGCCTGGGTCAGCGACCGTTTCGTGGTCAAGAACGTCATGGCGACCAGCCCGAATTCCGGCCTGAAAACCGGCGGCTACCTGTTTGTCGAACGCATCGCGTCGGCTGTCAAGAAAGGCAATATGCCGCTTGCCGCCGCAATCGACAAGGCGCTGGCGGACGTGATGGCCGACGGCACTTACAAGGCGATCTCCGAGAAATACATGAAGGAAGATATTCGCTGCAAATGAGGACGCGCGTGGAATGAACCACACGAACCCTGAGCCAGGCGAATATTCACCAAGGAGAGCAAGTTGAAAGCAGCAGTCACTTTCTTGCCCGCGAGTTGGTCGCGCGAGCGGCGCAGCGCGGTAACGATTGCCGCAGCAGTCATCGGCCTGGTCGCGTTTCTGTGGCTGATGGCGATTCCGATGAGCTGGCTGCCGGATCCGATCGGTCCCGCCGCGCTGCAGTTCGCGGCGGGCGCAAGGGTCACCGTGGAACTGACCATCTCGGCAGGCTTGGCCGGCATCGTGTTCGGCGTGTTGGCCGCGCTCGGAAAGTTGTCCAGGTTCCTGCCGTTTCGCTGGGCGGCGAATTTCTACGTGTGGGCGATACGCGGTACGCCGCTGCTGGTGCAGGTGCTGTTCGTATTCCTGGCCCTGCCGGCGATGGCGCCGAAGCTGGAGCTGTCGGATTTTTATTCGGCGATGGTGGCGTTGGCGTTGAACGTCGGCGCCTATAACGCGGAGGCGATTCGTGCCGGTCTGCTGGCGGTCCACAAGGGCCAGGCCGAAGCGGCAAGGTCGCTCGGCCTGAGCCCGTTCCAGACCTTTCGCGATGTGATTTTTCCGCAAAGCTTTCGTATCGCGCTGCCGCCGCTCGTCAACAACATCGTCTCACTGCTGAAGGACTCCAGCCTGGCTTACGTGATCGGCGTGGTGGAGTTGTCGAACATCGGCAACCGGATCCAGGCCGCGACGTTCGAGCCGATCCCGGTCTTCATCACGACTGCGTCGATTTACCTGATCCTGACGTCGGTGATGACGCAGATATCGGGTGCGATCGAGCGGCAACTGGATGTGGAGCGCCACCCATGAGCGAAGGACAAGCAATGAACATGGCGGACATACAGGCGGCGGCCCGGCTGCCGGGTGCGACGCGGCAGCCGGGACAGGCGCCGCTGATTACGGCGGAAAAGGTCAACAAGCACTTCGGCCACTTTCATGTGATCAAGGACGTCTCGACCGCGTTTTATCAAGGCGAGGTCACGGTCATCATCGGCGCCTCGGGCTCGGGAAAATCGACTTTCCTGCGCATGCTGAACCGGCTCGAGACGCACGACAGCGGTCGGATCGTGATCGATGGCATCGAGCTGAACGCCGACCTCAAGCACATCGATGCGGTGCGGCGCGAAGTCGGCATGGTGTTCCAGAGCTTCAACCTGTTTCCGCACCTGACGGTGCTGGATAACGTGACACTCGCGCCGCGCCGCTTGCGCAACATGACGCGTGCGCAAGCAGAGGAAGCGGCGCGCGCGCTGCTCACCAGAGTCGGATTGGCCGATCACGCGCACAAGTATCCGCACCAGATTTCCGGTGGCCAGCAGCAGCGCGTGGCAATCGCGCGCTCGCTGGCGATGACGCCCAAGGTGATGCTGTTCGACGAACCGACCAGCGCACTCGATCCGGAAATGATCAAGGAAGTGCTGGACGTGATGAAGGATTTGGCGCGCTCGGGCATGACGATGATCGTCGTCACGCATGAGATGGGCTTTGCCCGTGAAGTGGCCGATCGCGTCATTTTTTTTGAAAAAGGGGAAATCCTGACCGAAGCGGTGCCGGAAGAATTTTTTGGCAATACACGCAACGAACGGATCCGCGCGTTTTTGGGGCAGATCGCCGGTTAGCCGCGGCCATCGACACGAGATCCTTCATGCGCATTATCAATACGCAGTCATCAATAATTCAGCAATATTTAAAGGGAGAGAGACATGAATCTGAAACGTACGAGTTTGAACGCATCCATCGTCCTGATGTTCACGGCCGTCGCGCTGCCATCGCATGCGCAAACCGCCA
>DHXL01000240.1:0-2871 GCA_002415335.1 Oxalobacteraceae bacterium UBA5157 | reverse complement strand
GATCTGGCCGACCGCGTCGAAGCGGTCGAAATCCGCTCCAAGGATGCCGTCACGCTGGGCGATATTCCCGGCTCGTTCCGCCTCCCGAATTCCGAAACGTCGTTGCGCGTGTATGGCTTTGCCGAATTGAACATGGTGCATGAACTGAAGGGCGACAATAGCGATAGCGACTATTCGACTTTCCTGCCTTATGCGCCGCTCGACGGCTCGCCGCAAGCCAACAAGACCGGACGCGACTACCTGACTGCGCGCACTACGCGTTTCGGCATCGAAACCAGCACGCCGACCAAGTACGGCCCGCTCGGCATCAAGATCGAAGGCGACTTCAACAACGATCCGCGCACCGGCAATTCGGCGGTATCGAGCGGGACAACTGCTGCCAACATCTTCACGCAGCAGGCGACCAACAGCTATGACTTCCGCCTGCGCCATGCCTACGGGCAGTTCGGCGGCTTGCTGATCGGCCAGACCTGGTCGACCTTCATGGACGTCGACAACTCGCCGGAAACCGTCGACTTCAACGGGCCGATCGGCTCGACCTTCATTCGCCAGCCGCAAATCCGCTACACCTATCCGACCAAGGATAACGGCAGCTTTACGGTTGCTGCTGAAAACGCTGTTAGCTATGTGCTCGTGCCTGGCGATAACGGTGACGGAACCTTTTCTCCAACCGTCTCGACGAGCGGCTTCTCGCACGTGCCGGATTTTGTCGGCCGCTGGGATAGGGGCTTCGACTGGGGCGCGATCAGCGTACGGGGCGTCACCACCGAGCACCGCCTCGAAGACGGCGCCGCCATTTCCGTGTCGCGCCGCGGCTACGGTCTGGCCGCCAGCGGCTTGTACAAGACCATGGGCGACGACTTCATGACCTGGGCCGTCACCGGCGGCACCGGCATCGGGCGCTATTTCAATTACATCGAAGGCGCGTTCTACGATGCGGCCAACAACAAGATCCTGATGGAAAAGGCATTGGGCGTGGTGCTCGGCTACCAGCACAAGCAGTCGGATTCGCTGCGCTTCGATGGTTCGGTCGGCTACCAGCGCGATTATGACAACGAGTACACCGATTTTGCGCGCGCCAATGCGCTCGACAGCGGCCGCTTCGGGATCAATCGTTCGGTTTGGCAGTCGCATCTGGGCGTGATCTGGAACCCGGTCAAGGGCGTCGACCTTGGCGCCGAATACATCCTCGGCCGCCGCAGGACGCTGGCCGGCGAGACGGGCGACATGAGCCGCTTCGATCTGTCGGCCAAGTACAATTTCAATTGATATGCAACCACTACGCGGAGCGCTCATCATGGCCGGTTCGCGTGCATTTATGAAAGCCCCTGCAGCGGGGCTTTTTCCATTCCCGCAGGCGCTATCCGCGCCTGTGCCGCGCGCATCTAAAAGCGTGTCGCGCATCCGGAAGAGGCTGTTACGATCGTAGAGCACCATTCCATCAACATGGAGAAGCAAATGACACAGCACGTGCAAGACTTGCGCAAGCAAACGTTGGATCTGGTTCTGTCGGGCCACACCGCCGGCGGCGAACAAAAGATGATGGCGTCACTGATCGATGTGTGGCTCGCCTCGCTGGAGGAAGAAGACTTGATCGGCATCACGCCGGACAGCCTGGCTTCAGTCCTGTGGGACGGCTTTTCATCGGTCTTGCAGCTGCCCCACGCGGGCTGCCACATCAAGCCGCTGCGCTACGCCGATGGCCGCGGCGGCTGGGCCAGCGCGCTGCTGATCGCCAATCCCGACATGCCTTTCCTGGTTGATTCGATCGTGATGGCGATGCGTAAACTGCGCATCGCATCGCATGCTGTGCTGAACGCGGTGCTGTCGGTGCGACGCGAGGCGGACGGCCACGTGACCAACGTCGAACGCGCCAAGAGCGGCCGCGATCCGCTGGAATCCTACGTGTTGTGCCTGCTGTCCGAGGAATTGGCCGAGCAGGATCTGAATACCTTGAACGCCGCGATCCGCATGGTGGCCGGCGATGCAGCGGCGGTGCGGCGCGACGCCGCCGCGCTGGCCGACAGGATGTCGCAGGTTGCGAAGGCAACCGCCGGCGGCGATGCCGAAGGACAAGAGGCGGCCGCGTTTCTCGAGTGGGCGCACAACGGCGGCTTCGAGGTGTTCGGCTACGCGTATTACCGCGTCGTTCCGGGTTCCAGCAAACTAGTGCGCGATCTCCCGAGCCGCATCGGCGTCCTGGCCGACGCCACGCATCCGGTCTACGACAAATGCCTGGCCGGCATTCCGGAGGATTTCGAAACGCTGGGAGCGCGTACCCATGCGCTGTCCGTGGTCAAGGCCGATGCACAATCGACCTTGCACCGCGAGCAGCAACTGGACTTCATCGGGGTGCGCGACATGGATGCGCAAGGCGCGGTAATCGGGGAGCATTGTTTCCTCGGTTTATTTTCGCGTGCCGCAACCGCCACGCCGCTGGCCCAATTGCCGTTTGCGCGCGGCCGCATCAAACAGGTATTGGCATTGGCCGGCGTGCGGCAGGAAGGCTTCCGCGCCGAAAAATTCCTGGAAATCATGGAGTCGCTGCCGCGCACCGAGGTTCTGGAAGCCGAGCCGGACTGGCTGGCGCAGGTGTGCGGCACCGTGGTCGCGCTGTACAAGCAGCCGCGTGCCAAGGTATTCGCGCGGCGCGACGTTTACGGCCGCCATCTCAACGTGCTGGTGTATATGCCGCGCGAACGCTACAGCGCGAGCCTGGCGACGCGGATGGCGCAAGGGCTGCGCAATCTGTCGGGCGCCTCCGACGTGCGCACCCAGACCCTGTTGTCGGACGGCCCGCTGGCGAGACTGTATCTGATCGCCACGGCTGCCCGCGCCAAGCTGGACCTGGGGCATGACATCGAGCAACCG
>DHXL01000037.1:7335-17041 GCA_002415335.1 Oxalobacteraceae bacterium UBA5157 | reverse complement strand
GTGGGTATTTCACGCGCGTGGCCGGTGCCCGCGTAAAAATAAATCCCCGCCGTCAACGCGCCCGCCAGCAGAAAAGCGCTGTCTACGGTTGACAGTTCGCATTGCCAGGCACGGCGGCCGGTCTGCATGTCGAGAAAATGATAGTAAAAGCCCTGATAGCCGGTCGCGTCAGGCTCCGGACCTTGCGGACTATTCCAGAAAAATCGCAGCGTGTTCAGCGTTCGTTCTACCGCCGCAGCACGCGACATAAATCCGCGCTCGACGCCCACCGGGTAAGCCGCCAACGCCAGGCCGGTGGCGGCAATACTGGCCGGCCAATCCGCTGCGGTCTTGTCGATCACCAGCCCGTTGACTGGATTCGTCTCATGCAGAAAGTAGCTGAATGATGCGTGCTGAATCTTTTCCAGTTCGGCATCGTCGGTTAGTTTTATGCTGCTCATGGTTCCACCAGACCTGCGGCTGCCAGATAAGCTTGACTCGTGGTCCTAACGTTCTTCGGTTCGATCATGGATTTCCGCGTCCGTTGTCCGGCGGGTCCTCGTCAAACGGCTTGCGGTTTCGCAATAGCGCATCCCGTCCGCCCTGCTCCATGCCGCAGTCCATCAGGAAACGAACTGGCTCCCTCTCGAAAAGATAACAGGAACCCGTCACTTCGCGTACCCCCCCAGGAAGGTGAGTTTCACGCTGCACCCCGCCTGCTGGCGTTGCCCGACCAGGGGTAGCCGCCAGCAGCCGCCAGCCGATCAAGCAGTTCTTGCATGGCGCGATTGATGGCGTCGAACCGGCGCGCGTCTGTAAGCATCGCCTGCGGCGTCTGGATGTTGCGGCCTTCGACGATCTCGTTGGGGCTGTGGGCGATAATCTGCCGCGCGCTGGCCGGAGTTGTCTCCAAGTGAAACTGCAACCCGACGACTCGCTCATCGTAAACGAAGGCCTGATTCGCGCAGCCGGTGCTACGTGCGACGTGCACCGCGCCGGCCGGGATATCGAAGGTATCTCCGTGCCAGTGAAAAACCTCGATCCGCCGGGGAAATGCGGCAAACAGTCCGTTCCCGGACGCGGCCTCTGTCGTTTCGACCGGAAACCAGCCGATCTCCTTGTCGGTATTGGCATACACCTTCGCACCGAGCACGTTGGCGACGAGCTGAGCCCCAAGACAGACGCCGAGCACGCGCCGGCAGGCGGCGATTGCTTGCTCGATGAAACGTTTCTCGTCTATCAGCCACGGATAGTTGGCCTCTTCGTAGATATTCATGGGTCCGCCCATCACCACCAGCAGGTCCACTGTTTCGACCGCCGGCAGGAAGTCGCCGCTGTATAAGCGCGTCGCGCTGAGCGTGTGCCCTCCTCGTCGAACCCAGTCCTCGATGCTTCCAAGCCCTTCAAATGGCACGTGCTGCAAGTAATGTATGTTCATCGTGTTCTCCTGTTTTTATGGAGCCGTTCATACCGTGCCGCACCGTGGGGGGGCGGCTTGCATGACATCACGCCAGACGCCGCACCAACCGGCGCCAGGCAATGGCCGCGATCGTCACCCATACCAGCGTTCGCAAACTCATGGCGATTACCGTGCGCGGCTCATAGGCACCGCCGGAAACCACATGCACGCCGAAAGCCGCGAACGTGAGGGTTGTCACCGCGGCGATGGCGACGGCCAACCTCGCGGCCCAGCGTTGCTGCAGCCACAGCCCGGCGCCGGCGGCGACATAGGCGAAGCCCGCCAAAAAATTGAACCAGAGCACGAACGGCACATAGTTGCCGGCCGTAGCGCGCGCCGCCTCGTCGCCGAACAGGATCGTGCCGCCTTCCTTGATGGTCAGCAGGCCGAACCCAACCGCCACCAGGGAAATCGCCCAGATAAGGGGGCCGCGTTGTTGTTTGGGGGTAGTCATGGAATTGCTCCTGTAATGTTGGAAATAGATTCAAACTGAAGCACTGAACAGCGTCCTTACTTGCCGTAAAAATATGCCACGAACGGTTTGCGGAATTCGCTGTGGCATCTGTAGCAACTGGTCTGGAGCTTCTGGAAGACACTGATGACGCCCTGGCCGTCCTTGGCCTTGGCGGCCTTGCCTACCGCCTGCGCCTGGTCGTGGGTTTCTCCGTCATAGGTCTTGAACTTGCTCATGTTGGCGCCCATGAAACCCATGATGCGCATTTTTTCCGACATCGGCGGCTGGGGATGATCAGCGATCAGGGGTGCGGTTTTTTCCACCAGCTCCCAGTCCTCGCGGGAAATCCCGTCGGTAATGGTCTGCATGTTCTTGCCCAGGTCCTTCATGACCTTCTGCAGGGCGAGCGGTTCGGCGGCTTGCGCGCCGGTTGCTGCGAATAGCAGGCAGGAAGAGGCAAGGAGATTGAAGATGGTATTGCGGAGGATTTTCATGTCAGACCGTCCTTTTTTGGAAACGAAGCGAACTAATGAGCAAAAGCGCGGTGCCCAGAACCGCCAGGGCGGCGAATTGAGGCCACAGGATTTCCAAGCCGCTGCCCTTGAGAAAGATGTCACGGATGATGACCAGGAAGTAACGCAGCGGATTGAGATAGGTGAGCCACTGGGCCGGCTCCGGCATGTTTGAAATCGGGAACATGAAGCCGGACAGCAGCACCGCCGGGAGGTAGAAGAAAAACGATGACATCAGCGCCTGCTGCTGGGTCTGTGAAATAGTGGAAATGAACAGTCCGATACCGATGGTGGACATCAGGTACAGCCCGGACCCGAGCAGCAGCAACCCCAGGCTGCCCTGGATCGGCACGTTGAACCAGTTAATCCCGATAAAAGTGACCACCAGCACATCGATGAAGCTGATCAACACGAACGGCAGGGTCTTGCCGAGGATCAGTTCGAATGGCCGGATTGGCGTCACCATCAACTGCTCCATAGTGCCGATCTCGCGTTCGCGCACGATCGCCATGGCGGTGAGCAGCAGTGAGATCAGCAGCACGACCACGGCGATCACGCCGGGGACGTTGTAATAACGGCTCTTCAAATCGGGGTTGAACCAGGCGCGCGAGCGCAACTCGATGGGGTTGGCCTGCGGCTGCGCCAGTTGGGTCAGCTCACCCGGCACGATGCGCGTGCGGGAAAACTCCTGGGTGATGCGCTGGGCATAGTCCATCGCTACCGTTCCGGTATTCGAATCCGTACCGTCGATAATTGTCTGGATCGCCGCCTGACGCCCCGATTTCAGGTCGTCGGCGAAGCCGTGGTTGATCTGGATGCCGATGGTGGCCTTGCCCCGGTCGAGCAGTTCGCCCAGCCTTTCAGGTTCGTTGGTGTTGTCCACCACGGTGAAATAGCCGGAAGCCGTAAAGCGCTCGATCAGCGCGCGGCTCTGCGGGCTCTTGTCGAGGTCGCACACCGCGGTCTTGATGTGGTCCACGTCGGTCGTCACAGCGTAACCGAACATGATCAGCTGGATCACCGGCATGACGAAGATCAGCGCCTTCATGCGCGGGTCGCGCAGCACCTGGATGAATTCCTTCACCAGCATGCGATAGATTCGTTCCCACATAATGCCTCCGTCAGGCCAGTTTTTTTCGGAACTTGCCCAGAGCGACGGCGAACACCACCCCTGCGAACAGTCCGAGGAAAATCAGGTCGCCCGCCACGAAAGAAGGCGGGCTTGCCTTGAGAAAAATGTTTTTCAGCACCTCGACGAAATAGCGCGCTTGCACCACGTGGGTGACCACCTGCAAAAAGCGCGGCATGTTGTCGATGGAGTAAAGAAAGCCGGAGAGCAGAAAGGCGGGCAGGAAGGTCACCACCATCGCCAGCTGGCTCGCCACCAGTTGCGATTTGGCGATGGTGGAAACCATGATGCCCAGGCTCAAGCCCCCCACCAGGAACATCGCGGTGACGCCGAGCAGGAAGAGGAAGCTGCCGCGCAGCGGCACATCGAACACCCATACCCCCATCGCCACCGAGAACAGCACGTCCAGCACGCCGATCACGAAATAGGGCGCCATTTTTCCGAGGAACAGTTCGATCGGTTGCACCGGCGTGGCGATCAGCTGTTCCATGGTGCCGCTCTCCCACTCGCGCGAGACGGTCAGCGAGGTGAGCAGCGCGGTGATCACCGTCATGATCACGGCGATCAGGCCGGGGATGATGAACCAGCGGCTTTTCAGCTCGGGGTTGTACCAGACGCGCAGACGGTTATCCACGGCGAGCTCGATCTTGCTGCCCAGGTGCGTCGTGCTGTAGCGGTTGGTGATGGCCTCGGCGTAGCCCATGGCAATGGTTGCGGTATTGGCGTCCGAGCCATCGGCGAGCAGTTGCACCTGCGTCGTTCGCCCCTGCTCCAGGTCGCGCGCGAAGTGCGGCGGGATCACCAGCGCCAGGTGCGCCTTGCCCTGGTCGAGCAGCGCGCGAGCCCCGACGTAGTTTTCCACTGCCGCCACCACGCTAAAGTAGCTGGAGGCCGGGAAGCCTTCCAGGTAATTGCGGCTGGCGGCGCTCTTGTCCTGATCGTAAACGACGAGGTTGAGCGTCTTGATGTCCATGGTGATGGCATAGCCGAACAGGATCAGCAGGATCAGCGGCATCAGGAACGCCATCGCCAGGGAGCGCGGGTCGCGGATGATATGGATGAATTCCTTTTTCACCAGCGCCCAAAGCCGTATCCAGGAAAACCCAGGTTTTTTCATGTTTTTTCTCCTTGCTCGCGCTGCCGGTCATCGAGTTCGATCAGGGAAACGAACACGTCTTCCATCGAGGGGGCAACCTGTTTGATGCCCTGCACGGCGAAGCCTTGCTGCACAAGGAAGTCGTTCAGTGCTACGGTTGCAGTAGCCGCATCGCTGACCACTGCGTGCAGGGCGTCGCCGAACAGGGCGACCTCCTTTGTCAGCTTCGAGGCTTCCAGTTGTTCCAGCGCATCGAACGGGCGTTCGACGCGAATTTCGAGAATGTCCTCGGGTATCAGGGTCTTGAGCTCGGCGGGTTTGCCCTTGGCGATCATTTTGCCGTGGTAAATCAGCGCCAGCTCATCGCAGTATTCGGCCTCCTCCATGTAGTGGGTGGTGACGAACACGGTGGTGCCACCATGTGACATCTGTGCGATCAGATCCCAGAACTGGCGCCGTGAGAGCGGGTCCACGCCCGAGGTCGGCTCGTCGAGAAACAGTATCTGTGGTTCGTGCAGCACCGCGCAGCCCAAGGCCAGGCGCTGTTTCCAGCCGCCAGCCAGCGAGCCGGTGCGGTTGTTGCGTTTGTCCGTGAGACCCGCCATCTCCAGCACCCAGTCCTTACGCGCCTTGCGTTTGGCCCTGGGCACGTTGTAGATGCCGGTGTAGAAGTCGATGTTCTCCTCCACGCTGAGGTCGTCGTAGAGGGAGAATTTCTGCGACATGTAGCCGATGTGGCGCTTGATGGTTTCGGACTCGGTCATAACATCGAAGCCCGCCACCCGGCCCTCGCCGGAACTGGGCAAAAGCAGGCCGCACAGCATGCGGATGGTGGTGGATTTGCCCGCGCCGTTGGGGCCGAGAAAGCCGAACACCTGGCCTTTTTCCACGGCGAGCGAGATACGGTCGACGGCGACGAAATCGCCGAACACACGGGTCAGGTCACGCACTTCCACGGCAGATTCCGCACTCATGCCGTGGCCTCCTCTTTGTTTCGCGTAAGCTGATAAATGAAGACGTCCTCCAGCGACGGGGTGATGGTGTTTTCGCCCAGTACTGAGATGTTGGCCTCGCGCAACACGGTGCGAGCCTGCTCCGCCTCCCCCTCGTCTGCGGCGTAGAGATGCAACTTGCCGCCGAACAGGCTGACGCGATTGGAACCCAGCCGGGTGGCGAGTGCCTCTCGTGCGACGCGTGGTTGCGCGGTTTCCAGTTCCAGCAGCAGGCCGGGAATGCCTTCCTTGAGTCTTTGTGGCGTATCGCACTGGATCAGGCGACCCTGGTGCATCAGACCAACACGGGTGCAGCGCTCCGCTTCGTCGAGGTAAGCGGTGGAAACAAAGATCGTCACCCCTTCCTTGAGCATGGCGTAGAGAATGCGCCAGAAATCACGCCGCGACACCGGGTCGACGCCGTTGGTGGGCTCGTCGAGGAACAGGATTTCCGGCTTGTGGATCAGTGCGCAGGCCAGGCCGAGTTTCTGTTTCATGCCACCCGAGAGGTCGCGCGCCAGGCGCTTTCTGAACGGGGTGAGGTTGGAGAAGCCGAGCAGCCGCTCTTCCTGCGGCTCGCGCTCGCGCCGCGGCACTTCGTACAGGTCGGCATAGAAACGCAGGTTTTCTTCTACCGTGAGGTCGCCGTACAGGCCGAAGCGCTGCGACATGTAGCTGATGCGGGACTTGATCTCCTCCTCGCCGCCCTGAATGGGAAAGCCCGCCACCGTGGCTGTGCCCTCACTGGCGGCGAGAATGCCGGTCAACATGCGCATGGTGGTGGTCTTGCCGGCACCATCCGGCCCCACCAGACCAAAAATTTCGCCGCGCCTCACTTCCAGATCGAGGCCGCGTACCGCCCACATTTCACCGAAGGCGCGGCCCAGGCTGCTGGCCTGAATGGCGGGTTGGTTCATTTTGCCGTCTGTGGGGTAATCGTCACATCAGCCGGCATGCCGGGTTTGAGCGTGCCGTCGCGGTTATCCAGGGTCACGTTCACCGCGAACACCAGCTTCACCCGCTCTTCCTGGGTTTGCACGTTCTTGGGGGTGAACTCCGCCTGGGATGAGACATAGCTCACTCGGCCCGCGAATTCCCGGTTGGGAAAGGTATCCACCTTGATCTTGGCAACTGCGCCCAGACGCACCTTGCCGATCTGGTTTTCCGGGATGTAGACCCGTACCCAGGGCCTGGAAATATCGGTGACTGTCACCACCGGCCGTCCCGCGCCCAAGGTTTCGCCTGCCTCCGCGTGAGTGCGGGTGACCACGCCCTCCACCGGGCTTTTTACCTGCAAATCCTCCCGGGCGACGCGGGCGGCTTCGACAGCGGCCTGCGCTTCATCGAGTTGCGCCCGTGCGGCGTTGATGGTCTCGGGGCGATAGCCGCTTTGCAGCAGCTTGAGCCGCTCCTGCGCTGCGCGGTGCTGCTCTGTCGCCACTGTGGCGGCGGTGCGGTCCTTGTCGCGCCGCTGCTGGCTGGTGGCGCCCCCGAGGAAGAGCGCTTCGGAACGTCTGGCTTCCTCTTCCAGGTTGGCCAGATTGGCGTGGGCCTGGCCGGTTTGTGCACGGGCCTCGGCGATTTCCTGTGGGCGGTAGCCCTGCTCCAGGTCTTTAAGGCGCGCCTTGGCTGCCTGTTGTGCGGCTTCCGCCTGGTGCAGCCGGGCGACAGACTCGCGCTCGTCGAGTGCGGCCAGCAGTTCGCCCGGCTTGACGCGGCTTCCTTCCGCCACCGGCCGGCTGTGCAAAATGCCGGGCACGCGGAAGGAGACTGCGATTTCGGTGGCATCCATCGTGCCCGTGGCGAATACCGTGCCGTCGTCCGACTGCGTTGCCCAAGGCGCGAAATACCACAGTGCGGCGGCGCCTATGCCTGCGGCGAGGATGCCGACAATTACGATTTTTTTGTTCATAGCCTTGCTCCTTGCTGGATAGAGTGCCCCGCACCAGATTTTTTGTTTGCGGCCGTTGGCCTGAAACTGTCTGGCGCGAGCTCGCCGATGGTGCGCAGCAGTCGCGCCTGGCTCACGGTAATGTCGTACCCTGCCTGGAGGCGGCTCGCGGTGGCGGACCAGAGGGCGGATTCGGCGCCGAGCAGGTCGGTGATAGTGTTCTCGCCGCTGTGGTAACGCAGGGTTTCGATACGCAGCGCTTCACTGGCCTCGCTTTCTCCCTGGGTAGCAGCTTCCAGCCGGGCGCGGGATTCGGACAGGGCACCGAACGCCTGTTCGACCTCGCTGGCGAGGCGGTTGCGGACGTCTTCCTGTTGCAAGGCGTTTTGCTGCTGTTCGAGACCTGCCTGATCCACCCGGTGCTTGCGAATATCACCGTCAAACAGCGGCAGGGACAGTTGCACGCCGATCTGCCAATCGTTATAACCATTCCAGTTGCCGCTGGCAGACTCTTGCACCTTGGTCACCAGATTGATTTGCGGCAGCCGGTCGCCGCGGGCGATGGCGGTTTTCTGCTGTGCCGCCTTGCCCAAGGCATCAAGCCGGAGAATATCCGGGCGCTGCTGCAAGGCGCGGCCTATCGCCTCTTCAGCCGAAACCGGCAGAACCGGGGCAGTTGTGCCCAGCTCGGACAGAATCGGTGCTGGTCCGCGCTCACCCAGCAAAGAGGCCAGCAGCGACAGCGCATCTTTCTCACCCTGCGTGACGGACACCTTGTCGTAGCGCGCCTGGGACAACTGGGTCTGGAGCCGGATCAATTCGAGCCGCGCGGCGCGTCCCTGCTGGATACGCAATCCGATGTCCTTTTCCTCTTGCTGCAGCGCCTTGATGCGAGCATCCAGCACCTTTCCGAGTTGGCGGAAATGCAGCGTCTTGGTGTAGGTGGCGGCGACATTGAACAGCAGGTCCTGCCCACCGGCGCGCAGTGCCTGGACGGAAGCCTCTCGGTTGTGCGCGGCCAGCGCCTCGCCGGCGACCAGCTTGCCACCGCTGTAAAGGGGCAGATTCAGTGCCAGCCCAAGATTGGCAATATCCCTGTCCATTGGCGGGAAGACGCCCGCCTCGCGGATCGGTGTCACGAAGGTGGGGTAGGCATAGCGGGTGTAAGCCGCGTTCAAGTCGACCTTTGGTAGATGCTGGCTGCGGGCGATATCCTGCTCCAGCGTTTGCCTGCTGACTTCAACCCGCTGGCTTTTGATTGCCGGGTTGGATTGCGTGGCACGTTCCATGGCCTCCCACAGGGGCAATGGATCCGCCGCAAAAACCGCTTTCCCGGTGGAAAGAAGAAAGGTGAACAGCAGCAACCGTGACAAGGGTTTCATAATCAAATCCATCCGGAAGTCGACAGGAATTTCTTCATTGCTAGCTCCTTACACCACGTTGGTAAATCGCAAAAACACTGGGTGCATCGGTGCGAATGTGTTGGATATCGCCCGAGAGCAGGGATTGCATGACCAAGCCCTGGATGGTTCCGATGAACAGGGTGGCAGCGGCGGCAGTGTTCAGCTCTGCGGCCAGTTCGCCCGCGGCTTTGCCGGCCTCTATCAGGGTGGTTAATCGCTCGTCGTAACGGCCAACCAGCGTTCGCGCCATGCGCTTGGCGGGCGTGTCCTCGGCGCGCTGCAATTCGCCGAACAGCATGCGCGGCACCCCGGGATGGCTGGCGACGAAATCGATGTGGGTCATGAACATGGCCTCCAAGGCCGCAAGCGGCGATGAAGCGGCCTGCGCGGCCTTGTCCACCCTGGAGAGCAGACGTTCCGCCACCCACTCCATCACTGCCTGCAAGATGGCGTCTTTGCTCGGAAAGTGGCGAAACAGCGCGCCTTGGGTCAAACCCATGCGCTTGGCGATAGCGGCGGTAGTAATGTCGCCCGGATTCTGCTCGGCGGCCAACTCGACGACGGCTTCGACGGTAACGGCCCGTCTTTCTTCGGCGGGCAGATGTTTTGTAGGAATATTCAAAGTGGCTTCCTGAATAAATTTGAAGATAGTAATCAATTACTACTTTAACAGAATTAAAAATCAGGTCAATTCCGGTTTGTGCACCACCGAGTAGGTGGCACAAAGAGCTGGGGCCGCGTCAGCGACCCCGTTTAGCCGCTTTGAGCGGCTCACAATTTTGAAAGCCCCC
>DHXL01000037.1:3961-7193 GCA_002415335.1 Oxalobacteraceae bacterium UBA5157 | reverse complement strand
CACAATTTTGAAAGCCCCCGGCTTTGCCGGGGATGGTTACTCTCCACTGTTAATAACGGACTTCGTTCTCATCTAGGCCCGGTCTCGGTTCGAGCGGGCCTTACTTGGATAAACGAAGTAATTTGTTTCAGATTTATTTCGACCCGCAGTGCCGGCGCGTCCGATCAGGCGGGTCTGGGCCGGGCAATGGACGCTGGTGCGGATCAGCGTGCGAGCAGTTGCTGCGCGCCGGCGGTGCTGCGCGGATCCTGCTTGAGCAGCAGGTCGGCCAGGGCGAGCCGCTGCTTCGCGTTCAACATCTCGCGCTCCTTCAGCAGTTGCTCAATGACGCTGCGCTGCTGCGCCTCCTGCAGCGTGAAGATTGCAGCGCGCTCGCGCTCAATGACTGACGCGTCGGGCTGAGCAGAGAAGATCTCGCGCACCAGACGCTCGCGGTGAATCTGGATTTCGCTGCCGACGTCATTGATGACCTTGACGAAGTCTTGCTCCATCGCGTGCCAGCGCTCTATTTGTGTGCCATCGAGCTTCAAATAGTCCGGAACGCGTTCGTGACCCATCCCGAAGAAGGCCAGTTCGGTCGCGCCTTGCGCGCGCAAAGCCTGAAACCACGCGCCGGCGAGTACGCCCACGTTGACCAGCAGCGAGATCGCGAGTAGCAGATAAACCCAGTAGCGTTTCATGTCAGCGACCCATTGAATTGCAGGCTTGCAGGGCCGGGCACAAAGCGCCCGGAGGGATTGCGGTAAAGGCGGCCATCTGCAGCGCCGCAGGTTGCGCCGCCATCTGGGACCCCAGCACCAACGCGCCGCCTAAATAGACTCCGAGAGAAAGCGAGAGGGCGCCGCCGAGCGTCGCCGGTGCGAGCTGCCACCAGCGCCAGCGCTGCGGCCGCAGTGTCGGTGTCGGTTTCGGTGCAGAGACGCCTGCGGCGGCAATGCGACGATCCACCAGCGGGGCAAGATCAACGCCGGGCTCAGGCGCGGGCAGCGCGGCGAAGGTGCCGCGCAGTTGCCGCAACTCGGCCAGCACCGGCGCGCAGATCGCGCAGTCCGTGACATGCGCATCGAGCGCAACGCGATCAGCCCCGGCCAGCTCATCGTCGACCAGCGCCGAAAGCGCCTCGATTCTCGGACATGTTTCGGTACGGCTCACGGCCGGCTCCTCGCGCGGATCTCGATCAGCGCGGCGCGTGCACGCGCCAGCCGCGACTTCACCGTGCCCTCACTCAACGACAGCATGCGTCCGATCTCTTCGTAAGACATTTCTTCCACCTCGCGCAACAGTAGTATCTGCCGGTGCTCCGACGCCAGTTTCTGCAGGCTCGCTTCCAGTTGCAGCACTTCCTGCGCGGCCTGCGCGTGCCGCTCCGGATCGGGCTCGGAGCCAGGCGCATCGAATGAGTCCTCCAGCGCCACGAATTCGACCAGCTTGCGGCGCCGCAAGGCATCGAGCGCAGTGTTGTTTGCGATCCGGAACAACCACGTGCGGAACTGCGCTTCCGGCTGCCACTGCGGCAATGCCTGCCAAGCCTTGACGAACGCGTCCTGCGTCAGTTCCAGCGCGTCTTCGTGCGACCCCAGCATGCGCCACAAATAGCGGTAAACGGCAGTCTGATGACGCCGCACCAACTCGGAAAACGCCTTCCCGTCACCCGCCTGAGCGCGCCTTACCCAGTTATTGTCGGTGCCATCGGTGGCCGGCATTTTGCTCATCTGATCCTGTAAACGGACGGCGACAAAATAAGTTCCCTCGATATCCGCGTCTTCGTTCAGTTGTATCGGGTTGCCGGATCCACTGTCCTGCGTCCGTGAAAAATGCGGCACCTGGAACAAGAATCCGCTCCTGATCTGAGCTTGCGCTAGGTTCAGCTGAAAGACCGCACCAAGCTGCACGCCGAACAACGCTACGACCTCGACGCGTTGGTCGCCCAGCTCACTAGCGGACGTACTGTTCGCGCATGGCTGTATCGCGAGCAACTGCGTGACATCCTTGATAGCAAACAAATCAATATTGTTTCAGCCATGTTGAGTCAGTGGTGTACCAATGTGATGCGCTCCAAGGTTGGATCGATGAAAGATGTGGCGTGCATGATTCACGACCACTTTGACGGCATCGAATTCAATAGACTCCTCCTTTGGTCCTTGCACGCTGGTTTAATAAAAATTCGCACCTCTATCAAACCGGGTAACCCCATCCTCTGGCAATGCTTTATTGTCAGATTAAGTCGAAACTACTAGACCTTAGCTTTACTGCATATTTTCTGGTAGGTCGTGCGGGATTCGAACCTGCGGCAGACGGATTAAACGTCCGTCTTGTTGGCGTCCGCCTGTACAGGCAACACGACCTTAAACACAGACCCCTTGCCCAACTCGCTTTTGACCTCGATCTTCCCGCTGTGTTTTTGAACGATTCCGTAGGATAGTGACAGTCCAAGTCCGGTGCCTTTGCCGACCGGCTTGGTCGTAAAGAACGGCTCAAAAATACGCCCCAGGTGTTCTGGCTTGATCCCCTTGCCGGTATCTTCCACCTCCACCCATACGTTCCCCTGCTCCTGACCGGTGCGGATCGTAATCCGGCCATGATCCTCGATCGAATGCACTGCATTCATAAGCAAATTCATGAATACCTGATTAAGTTGGGAGGGGAAACATTCGATCTGAGGGATATTGCCATATTCCTTGACAACTTCGACCTTGTACTTGAGCTCATTCCACACCACTCTGAGAGTACTCTCCAGCCCGCTCTCTAGACTCGCCCACTGCCGCTCCGCCTCATCCACATGAGAAAAGTCCTTCAGGTCCTGCACGATGCGCTTCACACGTTGCAAGCCGTCCAACGACTCAATCAGCAGATTGCCTATGTCTTCACGCAGGTATGCAACATCAACTTCCTTTTTCAACAGCTTTATTTCCTGCTGCACCTCATCCGCCAGTGATCCTTCAATCCGCTCATAGGCCGCCAGTAGCTTCAGCAAGTCATCTGCATAATGCTGTAGCGCGCCGAGATTTGAGTTCACAAATCCGACCGGATTGTTGATTTCATGCGCCACACCGGCGGCAAGTTGACCAATAGACGCCATCTTTTCCGATTGCAACAACTGGCTCTGGGCTTCTCCCAGTTTCTTGATAAGCACTTCCTGACGTTTTTTTTCGACCAGCAGCGTTTCATTCGCTATCAGCAGGTCGGCTGTGCGTTCATCCACTCTTTCTTCCAGCTTGTCGCGGGAATCGCG